>CAUJDH010000017.1 GCA_963169225.1 Actinomycetota bacterium | reverse complement strand
GGGCTTGATGAAGCAACAATCTTTGATTCGACCCAGATTTGGGATGCCAGTGTGCCAGGAGACGTTGAGCGCACTGTGCTTGAACTCGACGATCTAGGGATCGCGCAGGGTCATCCAGGAAGCCTTCGTGGCGCGGATGCTGCCTACAACGCTCAGGTAGTGCGTGATGTCTTCGGGGGATCGGACAATCCTGCATTGGCTGGTGTGCGTGATGCTGTGGCACTGAACGCCGCCCTGGCTTTGGCTGTGTGGAACACCGTGTCGAAGCGCACTGAGACTGGTTTGGATAATGCGGGACGCGCTGCTAACCCTGACCACATCAAATCTCAGCTTGCCAAGGCATACGAGACGATCGATTCTGGTGAAGCACTCAAGCTGCTCGACCACTGGATCGAAGTTTCCCAAGAGTTGGCCAATTAAAAGGGTTACGCAGGTTATGTCCGAACTTCCGCTCGATGGGCTGCGTGTCATCGACCTCACACGTCTACTTCCTGGTGGCTATGCGAGTTTGATCTTGATGGAACTTGGCGCCGAAGTGATCAAGATTGAAGAGGTTGCCGGCGGTGATGGTGTGAGAACTATGTTCTCTCAAGCTGAAGAGGGCGAATCCGGGGCGCATCTGGTGCTTTCTCGTGGCAAAAAGTCGATGGCTATCGATCTCAAAGACGTTCGAGGCCAGGCTGTTCTCAAAAAGCTGCTTGGTACAGCGGACGTTTTATTGGACTCGTTTCGTCCCGGAGTCTTAGACCGTCTGGGACTGAGTAAGACCGAGCTAAGCCAAGCCAATCCACGTTTGGTTCACGTATCGATTACTGCCTTTGGACCTGACAGTGCTTTGGCATCGCAACCCACGCACGACTTGAACGCCCAGGGATATGCAGGCGCCTTGGGGTTAACCGCCGATGGTGATGGTAATCCGGTGATTCCAGGAGTCCAGATTTCAGATTTGTCGTCTGGCCTGCAAGCAGTGGTTGCAGTTCTCGCAGGTCTTAGGCGAATGGAGAAGTCAGGGGAGGGATTCCGTGCGGATGTCAGCATGACTGATTCGGCGATGTCCATGTTGATGTTGCCCGCCTCGGTCATGCTCTCAACCGGTGAGTCGCCGAAACCTCCAGATATGTTTACGGGTCAGCTGGCTTGCTACCGACTTTATGAATGCCAAGATTCAGAATGGATCACAGTGGGTGGCTTAGAACCCAAGTTCTTTTCTAAGATGGTCAATTTATTGGAACGCCCAGACCTCGCACCCTTGCAATATGACTTCTCCGCTCAAGATCAATTACATGCCGAGCTAGAGCAGATCTTCAAGCAACGGAGTCGTATTGAATGGATTGAATTGCTTGGATTGGCGGACACTTGCGTTGGGCCGGTCTATTCAATCGCCGAAGCGCTTGCGGATCCAGACGCTGTGATTCGTGGTGCAGTTCGGTCAGCTGAGTATCGAGATGGCCGGAAGGTTAAAGTTCCTGCGGCTGTGCACTGGGTAGATCCAGATAGTCAATCCGCTTTGGCAGCTAAGGCCCCTTTGCTAGGCGAGGACTCCCTTGAATTTTTGGGAGAGCTTGGAATCCCTAGAGAAGACATTGATTCTTTGATCGAATCTGGGATTGTCCGACCCTCCGAATAGTTTCTTTGTTGTCGTCAGTGAATCGCTCGTATGAGCTATTCGCCACTGGCAACAGTAGGAACTACTTGTTGAAGGAGTGAACGGATGAATTCACCAAACTCGCCTGAACAGGGCATGGTGATCGACTGCGACTCGTGCACGGCTAAGCCGGTTGCGTGCGATGGTTGTGTGGTGTCGTTCTTATTGGGGTCACCGCAAGGTGCTGAGCTTGAACGTGAAGATGTGCGCATGCTCGATGTATTAGCTGATTCCGGACTGGTGCCGCCATTACGCCTGGTTCGCGACGAATCGGGCAAGATGGCAGGGTGAGCAGTCGGACGCTTGTCATAACGAATGATTTTCCGCCGGACATTGGTGGAATTCAGTCGTTTGTCTACGGATTGGTATCCAGGCAGCCCTCAGATTCTGTAGTCGTGCTGACTTCTGCTTCGGCAGGTGGCTCAGAGTTCGACCAAGCTCAGGATTTTGAGATTGTCCGATATCCAAGCGGGACGCTCTTACCTGAACCTAAGGTGCGAAATCTAGCTCAAGAAATTATGCGCTCACGTGATTGCGATCGAGTGTTGTTCGGTGCCGCAGCTCCACTAGGTTTACTGGCCAGTAGCTTTGGCCCCGACCAAGTCGAGAGGTCCGTCGCTATTACCCACGGCCACGAGGTTGGGTGGGCTGCACTGCCTGGTGCCCGGCATTTGCTCCGCAAAGTCGGTGAAAACACCGAGGTTATGACTTATTTGGGTGACTACACCAGGAGCAAAATCGGGCGAGCATTGAATCCTCCGGCACGTCTACGAATGCGTCGTTTGGTTCCTGGAATCGACACCGAGAGATTCCATCCGAGGAATGTTGCGGATGGAATGCGTGTGCGAGAAGAATTGGGTTTGGGTTCCCGTCCGGTGATCGTATGTGTCTCCAGATTGATGCCACGAAAAGGTCAAGACACGTTGATTCAAGCGCTGCCATTGGTGCAGCAGCGGATCCCAGATGCCGCACTGTTACTGGTTGGAGAAGGGCGACATCGCGGCAAGTTGGAAGGAATGGTCCGGAACGAGGCGCTGGGCAATGACGTGTTCTTCGCCTCGCAGGTGTCAGACCAAGAGTTGCCAAGTTATCTAGCCGCCGGTGACGTTTTTGCCATGCCTTGCCGCACGAGGAACAGGGGATTGGACGTAGAGGGACTCGGTATTGCCTATCTGGAGGCAAGCGCGAGTGGCTTACCCGTCGTGACCGGAGACTCGGGCGGTGCTGGCAATGCAGTTATCGAGGGTGAAACCGGCTATTCAGTATCAGGAAACTCTGCCTATCCACTTGCAGATGCGCTTGTCACTTTGCTTGGTGACCGTGAGCTGTCTATGCGGTTGGGTAGGGCTGGTCGAAAATGGGTGGAGCGTGACTGGAATTGGGAGAGTGCCACGCACAGGCTCACTGGTTTGTTAGCAGGAACAGATCCTGATGACGTTCGAGTGGCCCACGAGCCGGAGGCTTGTTAGCTAGACGATGTCGTCGTTCTCAGTCTTGAGCAGACCCATACGCAATGCAGACATGAGTGCTTGAGCTCGATTGCTAGCACCGAGTTTTTCGTAGAGCTTCGAGATGTGGGTCTTCGTTGTGGATTCGCTGATGAATAACTGTTGGGAGATCTGCGCTACCCCCAGTCCTTCGGCCAGAAGAGCCAGCACTTCCTTTTCACGAGGACTGAGCTTCGGGCCGGTAGGAGACATTTTTCGTTTCATGGCTTCGGCTAGATCGTTGGCACTAAATGCGCGCGGATTGCTCGCGGCGTGACGCGCGGCCTCAACGACTTCTTCAGAGGGCGAATTCTTGGGAACGAATGCACTTGCACCTGCATCGAGCGCCTCGAACAATTGCTCGTCACCGGCATACATCGTCAAGATCACAATGCCAAGATCGTCAGATTGTTCCCGAGCCTTACGAGCAGCATCCAAACCCGAACCATCTGGCAGTCGTACATCAAAAATCGCGACATCAGGATTCGTTAGTGCCAACAGTCGAGTGGCTTCGGCGATCGTGCCAGCCTCACCAATGACTTCGAAATCTCCCGTACGTTCAAATGCTCGACGCAGTCCTTGACGAATCAATTCATGATCGTCGATCAGGAGAACAGAGGTGGTCATGTCGTAAGTATGACCACTTAGGCACCTGACTTCAACTACAAGACCAACTCGACGACGGTACCGCCGCCTTCGCGTCCGCGGACAGTGAGCTTAGCGCCGACCCTGGCCGCCCGTTCACGCATGATTTCAAGGCCGTAACTGTCTTCGCGTCCTTCGCCGACGCCGACGCCATCATCGGCAATACGTAGTGTTGCTTGTGGTGGGTTGATCCGACAGGATGTCCAGAGATTCG
>CAUJDH010000016.1 GCA_963169225.1 Actinomycetota bacterium | reverse complement strand
CCAATGGAACTGGTCGGCATTCTCGCGCGAAACCTCTGGCCGCTTGGCGATCGCCGCCCAACCGGTGAAGAACAGGATGATCGCTTGCAGATTGGTCAGCAGCACGATGACCAGCGCGATAGTGAAGACCGCAGCGATCCAACCGGGCAAACCCCAATAGAGGAAGAAGATATTCATGGGAAGCGGACCTACTGACTTTGCCGACGTTCAGGTCCGGTGTAGGTGACCGCGCTGACATCGGTACCCATGGCGAGCCGCTGCTCCTCGTAGGGCGTCCTGGGCGCATCATCAAAGCCTGATGCCTCGAGTACGGCGTTGCGCGAGAAGCTTGGCCCGAACGCCGTGGGAGCGGATTCGCCAAAGGCAATCGATTCAAGTGCGGCAATAATCCTGCGGGAGGCGAATCCGTCGCCATAAGGGTTCGGACGCGCGGCCATCGTTTGATACGCGACTGGGTCGTTGAGGAGCAAAAGAGCAGCATCGCGAATCGAGTCAGTTTCGGTTCCGACCAAAAGCAGGGTTCCGGCCTCGACTCCTTCGTGCCGTTCGGTTTCTTCTCGCGTGACTAACACGGGCGTTCCGAGCGACGGCGCCTCTTCTTGGATGCCGCCCGAGTCCGTGATCGCGATCTTGGCGCGGCCAAGCAGATGTGCGAACTCCGCGTACTCCATCGGCTCGGTCAAGATCACATTCGGCACCTCTTGCAGGATCGGTTCGACCTGCTCGCGCACTTTGGGGTTCGGATGCATCGGGAAGATGACCTGTATCTCTGGCTTCTCCTCAGCCACCTCGCGGACAGCTTGTGCAATTCGGGCTAGGCCGCCGCCCCAGTGCTCGCGCCTGTGAGCAGTCATAACGATGACATCCGCATCAGATTTGACGACCTCGGCTACTCGCGGGTCTGCATATTCGGGCTCGAGTCGTGCAGTCCACATCAGTGCATCGATTCCGGTGTTGCCCGTGACCAAGATGCGGTCGGCTGGGATCTGTTCGCTCACAAGGTTGTTGAGATTGGTCACTGTTGGAGCTAGATGCAACGCCGCGATCCGAGAGATGATTTGGCGATTGAGTTCCTCGGGGAACGGCGACAATGCGTTGCCTGTGCGCAGTCCAGCTTCCACATGAACCACAGGTCGTTTTTCCTGGATCGCGGTGAGAGCACCAGCCATCGCAGTCGACGTGTCGCCATGGACGATCACGGCAGCCGTTGGGAACCAGTTGTTACCGCGGCTCTCCTTCTCGATGATGGAGTCGGCGCGGTCGAGCACTTTGGCGACGATTTGGTTGAGTGTATTGGGTGAATCGCCGGCATGAAGATCAACATCAGGCGTGATTCCGGCCATGTCGAACACCGGCTGAACCAGGTCGCGATGTTGACCAGTGTTAATCACAAACGGCTCAAGAAACTTGGATTCCTTCATCTCAAGGATGATGGGAAACAGCTTGATTGCTTCGGGTCGTGTGCCAACAATAATGACGACCCGGAACTTTGAGTCAACCTCGGGGAGATCCATAAGTAAAGCGTGTCCGAAACACCCTCGCGTTGCTACTTGTGGAAATCCGTATAACCACAGTTTGGCAACTGTTAAGCGGGAATGATGATTGGGCGCCCGGTGCGGGGGTGTGTCATGGTGATGACTTCGGTCTCATAGACAGCATCCAGAACCTCTGGTACGAGCACTTCTTGCGGACTGCCGAATGCGACGAGATTGCCTTCACTCAAGACGCCAACCGAGTCAGCGTAGGCGGCGGTCAGGCTTAAGTCATGCAGCACGATCAGGGCCGCACCTCCGCCTGCTGTGTGCCGCTTGACGCATTCGAGGAGTTCTTGTTGATGCCGTAGGTCGAGCGCAGCGGTTGGCTCATCCAAAATCAAGATCGGGGTCGATTGCGCCAGCACGCGAGCCATCGCGACGCGTGCGAGTTCGCCGCCCGACAGCGCCTGCACCGGACGGTCGGCCAAGTGCACGATGTCCATCGCCGCGAGACATTGATTGACGACCTCGTCATCGTCGTTGCTGGCGTCAGTTCCGCGCCAGGGTGAGCGGCCCATCTGCACAACCTCGCGGACAGCGAACCCAAACGAGACGCTCACCTGTTGCGTCATCACCGCGCGCAGTTTTGCTAGTTCCAAGTTGTCGAGATCAGCGATCGGAACTTCATCGATCTGGATCGATCCGTCAGCAATGCCGAGGTCGCCGGTGATCCCACCCAACAGAGTGGATTTGCCCGAACCGTTGGGACCAACCAGCGCCACGCATTGGCCGGCTGGTACCTCGAGCGACACGTTGTGGATCACGGTGCGAGTGCCGCGATTGAGCGAAACATCGTTGACGGTGATCATGCGAAAGCCCCCCTGCGTTTGTGCTCGCGGCGCAGCAGGTAGAAGAACACGGGTGCACCGACCAGTGCGGTGAGCACGCCGATCGGGATCTCGCGTGGCTCAACAGCGGTACGCGAGATCACATCTGCTAGCACCAACAAAGTCGCACCGGTCAGAGCCGAGACTGGCAGCAACAACTTGTGGCCGGGGCCGACAATCAGGCGCGCGGTGTGCGGCACGACGAGACCGACGAACGCGATGATGCCCGAGACGGCGACGGCGGCCGCAGTCAGCATTGCGACCAGCACGATCGACCAGCGGCGGAACGACTCGACATCGACACCGAGGTGGGCAGCGGCTCGCTCGCCAAGTGCCAGTAGGTCGAGGCGGTGGGCTAGCCATGGCATGGCGATGATCCCGAGGATCGCGAACGGCAATACCGACAACACCGAACCCCACGTCGCGGTGGACAGCGATCCTAAATTCCAGAACGTGATCGAACGCAGTTGCGCGTCGTTTGAGACCGACATGATCAGCCCGATCAGTGCGCCAGCAAAAGCGTTGACCGCAATACCGACGAGCACCAGTGTGAGCACTTCAGACCGTCCGTTGACGCGCGATAGTGAATACACGAGGAACGTCACGACGATGCCGCCGATGAATGCGGCGAGCGGAAGCATCCAGGTGCCGAGTGCGGTTAGACCGAGGAAGATCGCTACGACCGCAGCGACTGCAGCGCCGGAGGAGACACCGACGATCGCCGGCTCGGCGAGCGGGTTCGCGAAGATCCCCTGCATGATCGCACCGGCCGATGCCAAGCACGCACCGACGACAATCGCCAGCAGCACGCGTGGCATTCGGATGTCCCACAGCACGGAACCGGCGGTGTCGACTTGGGGTTGACCGGTGATGCCGTGGATGATCGAGCTCCAGATTTCGCCGATTGAGACCGGGAACGCACCGATGGCCAAGGCGGCGAGTGTCACAACAACGAGTGCCACAACGAGGAGGGGGATCGCCCACGAGCCGTGTTTGTTGGAGCTGACGGCGTTGAGGCTGGAGTTACCGCTGTCTTTTGTGGGGTTAGCTGCAGATGCCATTGAGCTTGTCCGCGATCCTCTCGAGCGTGGCTGGGGTCCTAGGACCGAAGCTCAGCAGTTCGCTGTCTGGCATGGCTATGACTCGCTTATTTTGACCGGCAGGGGTTTGACCCACACCAGGCATTGCGACGAGTCCGTCTACGCCACCGACAGATTCAAGGCCCTTTTCCATCACCAAGATTACGTCCGGTTGGCCTTTTGCCAGCGACTCGGGAGTGAGCGGCGTGAACGTTTCTAGTCCGGCTTTGGTGCCGGCGTCCTGGGCACCGAGCGAGGCGATCAAATCATCTGCCCCTGACTTCTTGCCACCCAGTAGGTAAACCGACGCCGTTCCACGCAGATAGAGGAACGCGATCGTCATCGGATCATTAGGGTTGGCGGTGCATTTGGCATGGTTGGCCGTCTTGGCCTTCGCCTGCTCGATCCCTTGGTTCATATGGTCGGTGACGACCTTAGCGGCATCGGGCATTCCGACAGTATGAGCGATTGCTTGGACTCGCGGTTCGTACTCGCTAAGCGACCACACCTCGGGCACGATCACGACCGGAACGCCTGCCTTGCGCAGTGCATCAAGAGCTTCGGGCGGCCCAGAACGTGAGTCACCGATCACTACTGTTGGGTTCAGCTTGAGCACACCCTCAGCCGAGATGTCGTGGCCGTTGGTGACGACTGTGACGCCCTCAAGTTCGTCGACTTCGGAGGAGACATCGCGCCCGACGATCTTGTCGCCAAGCCCCATCGCGATCAACGTCTCGGAGATTCCGCCACCTAGCGAGACGATCCGTGAAGTGTCCTTGACGGTGACTTCATCGTTGTTGACGTCAGTCACCGTTACCGGCAACTTCGGTTGTGGATTGTCGACAAGTACCGGCACCGGCACTTGACTGGTTTCGTTAGCCACATTTGCTTGGCTATTGGACGAACATCCGGTCAGCACCGCCGCCGCAACTAGTGCGAGGAGCGCTGTCAGAACAGCGCATCTCCGCGCGAACGGGGATCGCTTGTTCATTTACAGCACGAATTCCAGGCTCTTGAATACGTTTTGGTTAAGCTCGAACGCCGTATTGACCTCGGCAATGAACCGCTCGCGAGTCTCATCGTTCCAATCGAGTTTGTCCAGGTTCTCGCGGTAGCTGGTGCGGAACGCCGGGATCGATTCGATCTCGGGGAACTCGTAGAACGATAGGCCATTGTCTTTAGACAGCGGAAGGCCCTTTTCGAGAACCTTCGAGATCACGCGGCCACCGGACAGATCGCCCAGGTAGCGGGTGTAGTGGTGGGCGAGGAGACCTGCTGGCCATTCGTTGCCGAGCTCATTCAGACGTGCTGCGTAGGCAAGGGTGGCATCGGTGACATAAATGCTGTCGGTGTCGACATCTTCCATAGCAACGAGTGCGTCCCAGTCTGCGTCAAGAGCGGCAGCAGCTTGGAGTTTGCTGGTGAAGAACGGCGCCAGATCGAGTTGGTTGTTGTTCTTGGCGCAGTTGGAGTCGAGTGCCGCGTAGATCACCTGCAGCTGCTTGACGAGCCAGGCGTACTGCTCGACGGTGAACTCACCGCGAACGAGTGTGGCCATATATGGCGATTCTTCAGCGGCGGTGTGGTTATCTTGCGAACTGGCTTTGATTTGACTGGCGAACGAAATCTGCTCGGAGGCGGATTCTGTGACAAGCATTACTTCTCCCTTGGGAACCTTGCGCCTACCCAACCCCCTGTGATTAGGTAAGCCTAACTTAAGTTAGTGTAACCTAGCCTAAGTAGTTGGGATAGACCCTCATCAGGAATAAGAGCTAGATCACATAGTGATCAACGCACAGCGAGGGTAGCTACGAACAGTTGTGAAAGGAATGTCGATGATTGGATCCGCGTCCGGATCGCGCAAGATCAAATACACAGTGGCTGTGGTTGGTGCCGCAAGCGTGTCGGCTCTCGTTCTAGCGGGATGTTCATCCAATGCAACCGATGCAGCCAGCGAGGCCACTGCCGCAGAGCAGTCCGCCAGCACCAGCGAATCAGCATCCGCCTCTTCGTCGGCAAGTGTGTCCGCGAAGGTCAAGGCGAGCGCAAAGGCCTCATCATCGGCTAGCGCGTCATCCTCGGCATCCGCAAGCACCTCGGCCAGCAAGAAACCAAGCTCGAGCTACAACATGAACAGCAGCTCGAATGGTGGTTCTGGCTCTAAGAACTCCAGCGGCAAGGCAACATCTAAGCCGTCGGCTAAGCCTTCGAAAAAGCCTGGTTACACAATCAATCCGCGTATTTCGGTAAGCCAGACCAAGAACCTTAAGAACGGTCAGTACGTCACGGTCTCCGGCACCGGCTTCGACAACACCAAGGGCATCTACATCGCGTTCTGCGTGATTACCGGAGGAAAGCCATCGCCATGTGGCGGTGGCGCTGACACTAATGGCGACACCAACAAGTCTGAATGGATTTCATCGAATCCACCCACCTACGGCCAAGCTATTGCGAAGCCATACGGACCCAACGGAAGCTTCACGGTCCGCATCAAAGTCTCCGAGAAGATCGGCTCGTTCGATTGCACAAACGGTGGATGTGGTGTTGCCACCCGCGCCGATCACACACGTTCATCTGACCGATCAGCAGACAGGTGGGTGAAGGTCACTTTCGCATAGGGAACCTGCGAGACGCAGGTGTGCGAGGGGTTCGCCCTCCAGTGACTCAATTCAAATTTGATACTCGTTCGAATTTCGAAGACAGAATCCCATCGATTTAGCGCGGTGGGGGAAGGCAAGACAAATGTTGAAAACAAAAAAATTAGGCACCAAGAAGCTGGTCGCCGCGGCATCGTCGCTGGCGCTCATCGGTGGGTTGGCCGTGGCCAGCCCGGTATCGGCCAACGGCGGTGATAAACAAGTAAGCACCGCGAGCCTTGACTGGAAGTTCTCTACTCAAGCATTCCCAGGTGGGCACTTTGATCAGTTTGATTTCACAGGCAATGTGAGCCAAGGCTCAAACGCATATCAATTTACCGGTGGAACGGGAACAGTAAACCAAGATTCAGGTGAGTACAACCTGCAGTTCACTGGAGATGTTCGTCTCTCCTTCTGGGCTAAGGCCTATAACATCAATAAGGAGCAATACGCACTTACGATCTCAAACCCAACGTTGGTGAGTAACGCTAATGGTGCAACATTGAAAGCTGATGTTTCCTACGACATTCCTGAGGGTTCAAACCAGGGCCAGCCAGTACCTGCGCAGAGTGATTCCCAAAACGACGTAACGATGGTGTCTCTGCCAGATGCACCCAAAGCGAACAGCCAGGGCGTGAACCTAGTTGATGTTCAGCCAGAGCTGGGACCTGGATGGAACGAAGAACCAGACGTTCCGTCTTTCAATGCTGAATTCATTGATTTCTTGCCGCAGGTTCTCAAAGGCAATTTCACTCAAACAGGAAATTCAGGAACGGGAGCTCCAACTTCGTCTAATCCTAAGAAAGTACCGGCTCCAGTATCTGCCGAAGCCAAGTTGTGGGATCCGAAGTTGGAACTAGTTGGTGCAACCGGCATTCCGTTGAACAAGTCGAAAACAATCACTGTCAAAGGTTCAGGTTTCGATCCGTCATTGCGTGCAGAGGGTTTGTACGTAGTATTCGGGCCGAAAGCTCCACAAGTACAACCACCGTACCCCGCAGGTGCGGAGTCTGAGCAAGACAACTTCTATTCGGCAGTGCCATTGTTGGACATGTTTGGAGTTGTTGCCCCAGATAGTCAGGGCAAGTTCCAAACTACCATCAAAGTAGCTGGTCTCTACAAGGACAACAAGGGCAGGACAATTGATAGTCGCAAGACTGCTCTTGGTGTCAGCGTGTGGGCTGCGCACTCGAATGCTGTTCCTGCGTACCGTCAGTGGGCTCAGGTCGGATTTGCGCAAGGTGCTGTTTCGTACAGCAAGCCAGGCAAGGTGAAGAGCGCCAAGCGTGCCAAGACCACCAAGAAGGCAACCAAATTGACTTGGAAGGCTCCGACCGCAACCAAGACAGAGTTCCGCAACAACGCTGCGACTTACTACCAAGTGCGCGCAACCAACAAGAAGGGTAAGAAGTACGGCAAGTGGGTCAAGGTTTCTTCTCGCTCGTACACCTTCAAGAAGCTGAGCAAAAAGGGTTCGTGGAAGTTCCAGATCCGTGCCGTAGGTAAAGCGGGCGCTGGTTCAGTAGTTACCCTCAAGCTCAACCGTCGCTAGTAGGTCACAAAAACAATCGAATATTTGTTCCACTTCGCTTGACCAGCATTTCTACTTAGGTTAGGCTAACCTAAGTAGTGAAGATCAAATGTCGCTACTTGGAAGCCATTCCGCTAGGGCGGAATAACCATGGAAGTTGGATCTAGGGCGAAGCCAACAACCTCAGCAGCCGGCTCATTACCTCTCCCAATGAGCCGGCTGCATTATTTAACGCTCTTCCATCCGTGCACACCGCTCTGCTTCATCCCGTCCTTCTCACTCGGGCTTTTCCTCTCCTTAGTCCACACCCTCTCGCCTTCCTTTCGTCTCCGGCTCAGCGCATATGATCGCTCCATGAGCAAATCCGGGCTGGCCGTAGGCGATGAGATTGTCATCGAGGTCGAACGTGCCGCTGGCGATGGTGTGTGCGTGGCTAGACACGAGGGCCAAGTCGTGTTTGTGCGCGATGTTCTCCCGGTTGAGCAAGCGCAGGTTCGGGTCACATCGATCGGTCGCAAGGGACGATTCGTTCGTGCAGATTTGATCAAGGTACTGCGTGAATCAGAGCATCGAGTTACGCCGCCGTGCAACCTTGCGCGAGAGTGTGGCGGATGCGATTGGCAGCACGCAGAACTCTCGTATCAGCGTGAACTTAAGCGGGACATTTTGTTCGAGAACCTCCGCAAGTTCGGTGGCTTCCAAGATCTTGAACAAATCGAGCCGACTCAGCAGCGAGCGATCGACCACCTCGTAGTCGAGCCACTTGATGACAATGCGGGCCTTGGCTATCGAACGCGTATGCGGTTTGCTATTGACGATGCAGGTTATGTCGGCTTGCGCGCTGCTCGCTCGCACAAGATCATTCCGGCCGTCGACTGCATGCTGCCGGTTCCTGAAATCTCAGAGGTTGTGCCGGACCAAGTGACTAACTTTGGCGACGAGCGTTCTCTTGTCGCCGCAACTTCAATCAGCCTTGAACCCGCTGAAGATTCCGCTAACGAACTTCATCCGACTGCACTCGACGCCGCTGGAAGTAACGCAATGCAAGCGTCCAGTGTGAGTCAATCGTCAGCAAAACTTCACGCCGAGTTCGGAGGGCGAGATACCCATCGACCGGTAGCAGCGCAAGTGCGAGACCGCACATTCGAGGTGGATCTCAACGGATTCTGGCAGGTTCACCGGTCAGCCCCGGACACCCTTGTGGATGCCGTCCTCAAGTTCGCCCAGATTCAACCCGGCGAGACGATCTTCGACCTATATAGCGGTGTTGGATTATTCTCTGCTTTTCTGGCCGAGGCGACCGGGCTAACTGGCGCCGTACATGCGATCGAGGGTGATGAGGATGCGATCGAATACGCCCGCCAAAACCTCGATGACTTGCCATGGGTCACCACAACGTGCGCAGATGTGGCCGATCTCGTTCACTTCGCTGAGCATCCGCAACACTTCGTACATCCAGCCGCTCCGGATTCCGTGTGGGCACAGGAAACAAAACCTCATGCCGACTTGGTTGTTGCGGACCCGCCTCGTGCTGGACTCGGCGAAGAGGTCGTCAAGTCGATCGTCAGCCTCAGCCCAAGCCGCGTCGTCTATGTGTCATGCGATTCAGCGACCTTCGCCCGTGACGTCAAAACTTTCGCCGAGCACGGTTATCACCTTGACCAACTTCGAGCGTTCGACCTGTTCCCCATGACCAAACATCTCGAAACCGTCGCTCTTCTGCTACCGAAATAGCCCCGCACCTCTTATGTGTTCCCCTTAATCTCGATGCGCCAGAAACTCGGGTAGAAAACTACGGAATAACCGGAGGTATCTACATCGGTTTTAGGGCCACAGTTGAGATGAAGCGGGGAGTCCGAACAGGTCTGACAGGCTAGTTGTTCCAGAAGCGCGCCAAGGTTGGTCCGTCGGTTTCGGCTTGAGCAGCTCCTAAGGCAAGCGCTTCGGGGATCGCGGTTGGATCCATCAGCCGAGTGATGTCCAGTTCGCTCGGTCCGCGCAACTCTGCCTTGGTACCTGCT
>CAUJDH010000015.1 GCA_963169225.1 Actinomycetota bacterium | reverse complement strand
AGCCAAACTCAAGACTTTCGATGCCGACATCGCCATTATCGATCTCAATCTGGGAATTGGACCGTCAGGAATCGACCTCGCACACTATGTGGCCCGCACTAAACCTGACACTGCCATCCTCATTCTGACCGGCTACCCATCGTTGCCCTCCGTCAAACAAGGCGGAGTTGACCTACCGTCGCATGCAACCTTCCTTGAGAAGTCAGCTATCTCGGATGTCTCCAAGCTGATTGATGCGGTTGATTCCAGCATCGCGGGTATCCCTTCAGGCGGAAGCCCCACCTCAGGGCGCCTTGCTGCGCTAACCCGCAATCAGGTGTCCGTTTTGCGTTCCCTGGCCGAGGGGTACTCAATTGCCGAGATCGCCAGCCAACGGGACCTGACAACTAGCGCAATCGAAAAAACAATCACTCGCATCTACGACCGCCTTGGACTCGAGCCCTCTGAGCCGACCAACCAACGCGTCGAAGCAGTTCGCATCTACATCAACGAGGCAGGGCTTCCAGAACGCACTTAGCGGTACGCTCGATCCGAGTCCTGAACTTCCTTAGGACCGATCCGAGCGAAACAGGGAGAACGGCACGTGGAGAACATCCGCAAGGTCGCCCAACAAATGACTGGCGATGGAATCGCCTCTTGGGTCATCTTCGCTTGCGTGATTCCAGTTGTGTGTTTGTTATCGATTGTCAATCCACTCGCCCACGACCAAAGCGAGCCCGGCTACCGGCTGTTTGCGGCTGCACTGTCCGCAGCTACCGGCATTGGACTTGTGATTCTGCTCTGGTGGCTAGTACTGCGCAGGCTTTCTGGTTGGACTCGTATCATCGCCACCTTCCTAGTTTACGGATCTGCCGGAGCCTTCAAGGGGTTGTTCCAGCAATGGCTCCTGGCTACTGCAGGAGTCGGCGACTGGAATACCCAGGTACTGATTTCCCGTATTTCCATCAACTCGACGGAATGGATTGTGGCCCTTGGTTTGCTCGTTTTCACCGTGGGCTCCAACCGAGAAAATTTCAAACAAATCAAGATCTTGCGCGCCCATCAAGCCGCCGTTGACGAATATCTCGAAGATGCTCGCTCCAATGTGATCGCTGACCAAGATCAGATTGTCCAAACAGTCAAATCAACAATCTCGCACGATGTCGACAAACTCCGTGAGAGCAATCCGCACGAACTGATCGCGGACACTCAACTGTTCGTAGCGGACACTGTTCGCCCGTTGAGCTACAAGCTGTCACAAGAGATCCCCAACTGGTCAATGCCGACGCTTGACCCGAGCAGCATCAAACTCAGTTGGCCAAGCTACTTCCGCAAGACCTCCATCGCCGGTCGACTTAGCCCTCTGTGGACCACAGTGGCGCTATGCGTTTTTTCGCTCGGCTACGTTGCTAGCAATCGTGGATTTGTCGGAACGATCCTGACCTTCGCGGTCGCCTTTCCGATGCTGTTCTTTCTTCTATTTGTCTCGTTGCGAATAGCCGAATTCTTCCGCCCCAAGAATCCACGTGGCCAGTTTTTCTTCAATATCGGAACCGTCATATTCCTCGGCTTCATGCCGTTCGTTGCGGGGGTGTATCTCGCTTCCCGTGGTGTGTTCCCGAACGTGATCACTGCGGTGACATATCTGATCTTGGGGCTGGCTGTCTTGGTCATGATGTCGATCGCAATGGCCTGCTACGAAGACCAAGCACGGATCGAGCGCCTGACGAATAGGCTTCAAGATCAACTTCACTGGATTGAGAAACGGATCAGTGTGGAGATGTGGGCCCATCACGGACGTGTGGCGCGCGCCCTACATGGGCCATACCAGGCAGTGATCTACGCGTACATTCACGGATTTGAACGCAAACTGGAATCAGGCGAGCTCACTCAAACCGACACTGAGACTTTGGCGAACCAATTAGTCATTGAACTTGAAAACGTTTTGGCCGCAGATTATGACCAACAATCCTTGGAACTAGCACTAGACAGGATTGTGGCCATGTGGTCTGACGTTGCTGAGATCCACTACGAGTACGATCCGGTAGCAAAAGAACTCGTTGAAAACGATCCCGCGCTGAGCGATGTCACTTCGAGTCTCATGCATGACGGAATTGTCAACGCAATACGGCACGGCGAAGCCACAAAGATCGGCATCAGGATTATTGCGACACAAGAGTTCGTAGTAGAAGTCACAATCGATGACAACGGTCCGGGTAATCCGGAGACCCGTAATGCCGGCCTGGGTTCGAAGCAGTTCGAAGCAAACTCGCTCGAATGGGAACTGATTACGAAAGAGCAAGGACATACCCTGCGTTTGCTACTTCCCGGCGGAACAACGATTGACGACGCGCTGACTCGTCAGCGGGAGGGTGTGCGCAAGCTTGCTTAGAGCAAGTATCCTGGTTCAGGCGGTTGGATACTAACCGCCAAGGAGGGCTGTCCGAGTGGCCTAAGGAGATGGTCTTGAAAACCATTGTGGCGGCAACGTCACCCAGGGTTCGAATCCCTGGCCCTCCGCAACAAAAGTGATCTGCCCTTAGGGTGGGTCATTTTTTTGTACGGTAAAGGGCCAGGGATTAGAACAGCCGATTGAGTTGAGAGAACGAAAGCTTGCTTTCGATTCCGAGACGATTGAAGTCTGTTGACGAGGACGCAGTCCGAGAAACACCCGAGAGGGCGTGCTCGTTAAAAGAAACAGTCCGAGGACTGTTTCTTAGCGCACGGGCCGCGGTCGAGCCGAACGGCTCGACAAGGTCAGCGGATTCGCGAAGCGAAGACGCAATCATCCCTGGCCCTCCGCTCCAGCATCACCTCAGCGCTTGAATCCTGGTAGAAAACAGGTATGAGCCAAGGATCTCAAGGCCTTAAAGCTCGCCTCTTCAGGGTGCAACCTGTTGATCAGGCAGCAGACTTTGCCAACAACCCGGATGGGCTCAAGCGATCCATCACCTTTATGGGCTTGTTGATGCTCTCAGTCGGTTCGATCGTTGGAACCGGCATTTTTGTGATTCTGGGCGAAGCGGTCCCTATCGCTGGCCCAGCGGTAGTGCTGTCATTTGTGCTCGCCGGAATCACCTGCGCGTTCTCGGCACTGTCCTACGCCGAACTTGCGAGCACGATCCCCGTCTCTGGCTCGAGCTACTCCTATACCTACGCCACCATGGGAGAACTGGTTGCGTGGGTGTGCGGCTGGTGTCTCATGCTCATGTACGGCGTATCTGTCGCAGCAGTCGCGGTCGGATGGAGCCAATACATAACCGAGTTCCTCCACCTGATCGGGATCGATCTCACCGGGCCGTTGATGAATGCACCGGATTCCGGTGGCATCATCAACCTGCCTGCAATCATCGTTGTGGGACTCGCTTTGATTCTGCTGACCCGAGGTGCCAGCGAATCGACCAAGGTCAACACGATCCTGGTGATCGTCAAAATCGCGATCCTTCTGATGTTCTGCGTCATCGCGTTCACCGCCTTCAACGCTGGCAACTTTGAGCCCTTCATGCCGATGGGCATTGCGGGTGTTACTGGTGCAGCTGGCCTCGTGTTCTTCTCATTCATTGGATTCGATACTGCGGCTACGGCAGGGGCTGAGGCAAAAAACCCGAAACGTGATTTGCCACGTGCGATCATCGCCGCACTAATTGTCGTCACTTTGCTTTACGTTTTAGTCGTAGTCGCGGCAATCGGCGCTCAGCCGTGGCAAGCCTTCGAGGGCACAGGCGGCGAGGCGGCGCTCTCCAAAATCCTGGCAGACATCGTTCCCTCGGCTTGGCCGTCGATCGTGCTGTCGGTTGGCGCAGTGATTTCGATCTTCTCGGTCGTGCTGGCCGTGATGTACGGACAAACACGCATCCTATTTGCCATGTCCAAGGATGGCTTGTTGCCATCGGTGTTCCGGAAGGTCACTCCCAAACGCCAGATCCCACTGATGAACACGATCATCGTCGCAGTCATCATCATGTTGCTGGCAGGATTCTTCCCGCTGGGTCCATTGGCTTCAGCCACCTCGATCGGAACCCTGTTCGTGTTCGGGCTGGTGAACGTGGGTGTGATCGTCCTACGCAAAAAGCGACCGGATCTCAACCGCGGCTTTACCGTTCCGGGCTTCCCAGTCGTTCCTGCTTTGGGTATTTTGACCTGCGCGATCCTGTTCTTCCGCATGGACGTTGAAACCTGGATCGTATTCGCTGTCTGGATGGTGATTGGCTTCGCCGTCTATTTTGCTTACGGCTTCCGAAGGTCTAAATTGGCTGATGCGCCGGACACCAAAACACCCACCGAAGCAGGCAAGTCGATACCCAAATAGCAGCTACTTGGTGCCGATCGTCGCAACCATAACTGCCTTGATTGTGTGCAGTCGGTTCTCGGCCTCATCAAACGCAACATTGGCATCCGAGGCGAACACATCAGTAGTGACTTCGAGACCGTTCCGCATGCCGGTTTGCTCTGCGACTTCGCGCGCAACGGAGGTGTTGAGATCGTGGAACGCAGGCAAGCAATGCAAGAACTTGACGCCCGGATTCCCGGTGAGCGCCATGACCTCGGCGTTGACTTGATAAGGCGTCAACAAGCTGATCCGCTGCTCCCATGTGGATGCTGGTTCACCAAGCGAAACCCAAACATCGGTCTCGACAAAGTCGGAACCCGGTAGAGCTTCGGAAGGATCCTCGGTCAGGGTCACCTTGGCGCCGGATTGCTCGGCACGCTCTCGCGCCAGGGCTTGCACTTCCTCGGACGGCCACAGCTCGCGCGGAGCGCAGATCCGAACATCCGATCCCATAATCGCGCCCATGACGAGTAACGAGTTGCCCATATTCGACCTGGCATCGCCCATATAGGTGTAGGCCAACTCTTGCGCGCTCTTGCCCGGCGCATGCTCAAGCATCGTGAGGTAGTCAGCCAGCATTTGCGTGGGATGCCATTCATCAGTCAGGCCATTCCAAACCGGCACGCGCGAGAACTCGCTAAGTTCCTCGACGATCGACTGAGCAGAACCGCGATACTCGATCCCGTCGTAAAAGCGCGAGAGAACCTGAGCGGTGTCCGCAACTGACTCTTTGGCTCCAATGTGCGAGCCAGCCGGGTCCAAGTAAGTGACATGCGCACCCTGTTGGTGGGCGGCAACCTCGAATGCGCAACGTGTACGGGTGGATGACTTCTCAAAGATCAAAGCAATGTTCTTGCCCGTCATCCGCGGGGTCTCGGTGCCAGCTGCTCTGGCTGCCTTGAGCTCGCGCGCTAAATCGAGCAGGTAGCTCAGCTCGGCCTGCGTGAAGTCCAGTTCTTTAAGGAAGCTGCGACCGCGAAGATCAACTTCCACCGCTTTGTCAGTCATAGTTAGCTCACCGTATCGCGAGAGATCGGGCAACTCATACAGCGCGGTCCCCCGCGCCCACGGCCAAGTTCTGACCCTTCAACCGTGATCACGTTAATACCTTGATCACGTAGGTAGTCGTTGGTGGTGGTGTTGCGGTCATAGCCGAACACAACGCCGGGGGCTGCCGCCAAGAAATTGGAAGCATCGTTCCACTGTTCACGCTCGGCCCCGCGCTTATCGATTGGCGTCCGGAATCCGTGCACCTCATCGAGCTCCAGCGCCTCGGCGATGGCGGCAAACAAGTCGGTGTTCTCGGCCAAGGTGTAGTCGCCTCCGTCGCCGGACTTGGTCAGCGTGTAGTTACGCAGATGCTCGGGGAAGTAGGGATAGATGCAGAACTTATCTCGGTCAATCATGGTCATCGCCGTGTCCAGATGCATGAACGCATGACTCATCGGAAGCTCGACCGCGATCACCCGTTCGATCTGGTTCTTCGGATCACGGAAGTACGAGTTAGCCAGCATCCCTACCCCCTGCGGAGTGGTTCGCTCACCCATGCCAATCATGACGGTCTTATTGCCGATTACCAGGATGTCGCCGCCCTCAATACTGGCTGGCTGATGATCCTCATCATCGTTTCCGTACCAAAAGTGCAAACCAGCATCCTTGAACTTGGGATGCCAATTCCAGATGGTGCGAGAGTTGACGACCTCACGACGTCGAGCCTCTTTAGCCATCGGATGAACAGAAAGGCCCTCATAAGCGAACGCCGTATTGTCACGTTGGAACAACGTGTTGGGCAGAGGCGTCAGGATGAAGTCCTCATCATCGAGGTGGCTCCACAGCAGATTGGCATGCTGCGGGATTTGTAAGTCGCGCTTGATGACGCCGCCAATCAGAAAGTTCGCGAGAGTGGAAGTCGACACATTGTCGGCGAAGATCAACTCACGTAACGGTTCAATGAGTTGGTAGCCAAC
>CAUJDH010000014.1 GCA_963169225.1 Actinomycetota bacterium | reverse complement strand
GTGCCGATCTTTGGTGTGTGCCTAGGTCATCAAGCGATTGCTGAAGCCTATGGCGCTGTGGTCGACCGTGCCCCTGAACTGCTCCACGGCAAAACTTCGCAAGTGATTCACGAGGGTCAAGGCGTGTTTCGCGGTCTGCCCTCCCCGTTTACTGCAACGCGCTATCACTCACTAGCTGTCATGGATGACTCGGTGACTGATGCGCTAGAAGTCACTGGTCGCACAGAGTCCGGTGTGATTATGGGAATCAAAGTCGCCGGCAAACAGATCGAGGGTGTGCAGTTCCACCCTGAGTCTGTGTTGACCGAACATGGCCATGCCATGCTGCGCAATTGGCTCGACGAACTTTAGCCAAATCGCTCGAGGCTCTAAGCCCCCACGCCTTATGGATTTTGCGTGGATGAAGCCTGGGGGCTCTCTGGAGTCATTCGTGCAGGTGCGCTGGCAGTTGGTGTCGGAGTTGGGTTTGGCGGTGGTGCAGTCGCAACTGTGATCGTAACGGTGCTTCCCTTGCGTCCCTTATTGCCACCAACTGGTGCTTGAGCCAAGACCGTGCCAGGCGAAGCCGAGCCGTCTTGTTGCTCAACAACCTGAACCTGGAATCCGGCATTTTGCAGGGTACTCGTTGCTTGAGCCCGCGACTGACCCACAACATCCGGAATAGACACCTGGCCGTTGGAGACGGCGATGCTGACTCTGGATCCAGCATCTACATTGGTGCCGGCAGCAGGATCCTGACTTAGAACAGTGCCCTCAGGCTGGTCGCTGTCTTGCTGTTTAACGGAGCCGAGCTGAAGCTTGGCGTCACTAAGGGCAAGCCGCGCCTCATCAACGCTCCCTAGTCCCGTCAATTGAGGAACTTGGACTTGCTCTTTACCGCTGGACACCGTCACATTGACGCCTTGGCCTTTGGCCAGCATGGTGCCAGTGGTGGGATCCTGCGACAGGATCTGGCCTTTAGGTTGGTCTGAGGGTGTGGGTGTGGTCGTGCCCAGGCGTAAGCCCACATTGCTCAAACGAGTCTCGGCAACAGCGATCGTCTGACCCGTGACCTCGGGAACAGCAACCTGTTCGACATTCTCACCAAACAGCATGCGCCCCAAGAACAGCGCTAGTCCGGCGACAATCAACACCAGTGCGCCAACGCCTACCCACAACCACGGGCTGCGTTTGTTCTCATCTGGCTCGGGTGCTGGTGCCCCTACCGGTTGTTCAGCAGTCGTGCTGTCGATACCCGGAATCATGGCAGTCGCATCAGCAACTGGGACAGCGGAGGTGACTGGCATACCTGCGATGGCGCGTTCGGTATCGCTCCGGAAGTCAGCTGCCGTTTGGTAGCGATCATCTGGATCTTTGGCGAGGGCCTTCATGACCAACGGATCCAAAGCTGCTGGAACTCCAGGATCAACTTGTGATGGCGGAACTGGAGTTTCACTCACATGCTGGTAAGCAACAGACACTGGTGAGTCGCCGGTGAACGGTGGGCGGCCAGTGAGTAGTTCGTAGAGCAGGCATCCGGTGCTGTAAAGATCCGAGCGGGCATCTACTACCTCGCCGCGAGCTTGTTCAGGCGAGAGGTACTGCGCGGTTCCCATAACGGCGCTTGCTGCGGTCATAGTGGCTGTTGAATCGGCGATCGCCCTAGCGATACCGAAGTCCATCACCTTGACGTCACCGGCACGGGTGAGCATGACGTTGGCGGGCTTGATGTCGCGGTGCACGATTCCGTGGCGGTGCGAGTAGTCCAGCGCCGAGAGGATCCCCGAAGTGATTTCTAGGGCACGCTCTGGCAGCAAACGACGACCAGAGCTCAGGAGTTGACGCAAAGTTTGTCCGTCTACGTACTCCATAACGATGTACGGAACTACCGTGGTTTTGCCCTGCTCTTCGAGCTTGTCCTCGCCAGTGTCATAAATCGCCACGATGTTTGGATGATTCAGCGAAGCTGCTGATTGTGCCTCGCGACGGAACCGCGATTGGAATGTTGGATCCTGGGCAAGATCGGGACGCAGGATCTTGATAGCAACGCGACGACCAAGCCGGGTGTCTTGGCTTTCAAAGACCTCGGCCATTCCGCCTCGACCGATGCTCTCGCCCAGTTCGTAGCGGTCTCCGAGTCGACGAATTTCAGTCACCGGCGCTCCTCTAGTTGATCCGCATTATTTGTGCGAAATTCTCGTACAAGCTTAGTTGCTGCGTTGCAGGATGGCTTGAATGACCTCGCGTGCGATCGGCGCGGCTAAACCGTTTCCGCTAACTTCGTTAGCGCCACCTGCATTTTCGATCGCAACCGCTACGGCAACCCGCGGATTGACCGCTGGTGCTACGGCCACGAACCAAGCGATATTCGGTCGACCCTTGCCGGTTTCGGCTGTTCCGGTTTTGCCTCCGACTGCCACGCCAGGGATCCTCGCATTGGAGCCGGTTCCGTTGTTGACGACATTAACCATCATTGCCATTTCTTGGGTGGCATGTTCGTTGCTCAGGGCCCTGGCATATTGATTCGGTGCGGTTGTCTTCATAACTTGGAGGTCGGGTCCGAGCACGCTCTTGACCAAATATGGACTCATGGTGACGCCACCGTTGCCAATAGCGGCACCTACTTGCGCCATTTGCATGGTGGTGGCTTGCACATCGAACTGACCGATAGCACTCATGGCCTGCTGCGCCCGGTCGATTCCGGTTGGGTAGCGGCTCGTAGCGGCTTGCATAGGCACTGCGAAGCTGTTGCCGAAGCCGAATTTCTCGGCCTGGGCGTTTAGAGCGTCGTTACCCAGTTCCATACCGAGATAGGCGAAAGCAGTGTTGCACGAAATTGCGAGTGCTTCGGTCAGTGTGACCTTGTTGTTAGATCCGCAAGCCTGACCGTTCCAGTTAGGTAGGCGGCTGTCAGATTCAGGTAGACGCATAGATGCCGGTCCAGGCAGAGACGAGCTTGGCGTGTATTCGCCGGACTCGAGCGCAGCAGCAGTCGTCACTAGTTTGAAGGTAGAACCCGGTGGAATCGTCTGGGCAAGCGGACGGTTCAGCATGGGTTTATTGGGATCGGCCGATATCTTCTCGTAGTACTTCTGAACTTCGCTCAAATTGTGCGAGGCCAGCTTGTTGGGATCAAAAGAAGGACTAGAAGCCAGCGCCAGGATCGCACCCGTCGACGGTTCAATCGCGGTCACCGAACCCACTGAAGATCCCAGGCCGTTATAAGCGGCTTGTTGGGCCTGACCGTTGAGAGTCAGTTGAACTGCTCCACCTTTAGCTTGGCGACCGGTGATCAACTGTTGGATCCGACTCATGAGGAACATATCGCCGGTTCCGGCTAGAACGCCGTTCTCGGTACGCTCAATGCCGGTGGCTCCATAAAGCGCGGAGTAGAAGCCCGTCGCTGGAACGTTCTGCGGACCGTCGGTGTATTCGCGTTTGAACTTGTACTGTCCGCTTGACGGTACGGACTTGGCAACCGGATCGGTTCCGATCATGATCGGTCCGCGTTCTCGGCTGTACTCCTGTAGAACGGTTCGCTGGTTGCCGGGACGGTCTCGCGTTTGCTCGGCTAATAACACTTGCTGGACGTTGATGTTGATTAGTAGGGCCAGCATCAGCACCAAGATCACAACGCCCATTCGGCGGATCGCGTGGTTCATGCGCCCGCCCCCTTGACGTATTCGGCACCTGCTGGCAATGGTTTGCGAGCGCGGTCCGAGATCCGAAGCAGCAGTGCGATCATCATCCAGTTAGCGACGAGTGCGGAGCCACCGTAGGACAAGAACGGGGTCGTCAGGCCGGTCAGGGGAATCAGGCGGGTAACGCCGCCAATAACAACAAACACTTGCAGGGCCAGCACTGTCGAGAACCCAACAGCGAGGAGTTTGCCGAACGGATCGCGGCAGGCCAACGCAGTTCGCAGGCCGCGTTCGATGATGATTCCGTAGAGCACGATGATCGCCATAAAGCCGGTGACGCCCAGTTCTTCGCCTAGGGCCGCAGTGATGAAGTCTGTTTTGGCGAACGGGACCATCTGCGGATAACCCTGTCCCCATCCGGTGCCCAGCAAACCACCGTTGGCCAGACCGAATAGTGACTGCGCGATCTGATAGCCCTGGTCATTCGCGTACGACCAGGTATCGAGCCACACTTCGAAGCGGATCCGTACGTGGCCGAAGGCGAGGTATCCGAGCAGAGCGCCAAAGGCGAACAGGGCGGCACCGATCACGAGCCAGCTGCGGCGCTGGGTGGCGACGTAGAGCAAGGTAACGAACAACCCAAAGAACATAAGTGCTGTCCCCAGGTCACGCTGGAACACCAAGATTGCCAAGCTGAGCAGCCAGGCGACCAGGATCGGGCCAAGATCTCGACCGCGCGGGAACCCAATTCCAAGGAACTTCTTGTGCACAAGTGCCAGCGAATTGCGATGAACGACCAGATAGCCAGCAAAGAAGATTGTCAGCAGAATTTTGGCGAGTTCGGATGGCTGGAACGACAGTGGTCCGAGGCGCACCCACAAATTAGCGCCATTGACCGTGGTTCCAAGGCCTGGCACGAGCGGCAAGAGCAGCAGAACCACACCAGCGACCATGCAGGTATAGGTGTATCGCTGCAGCCTGCGATGGTCTTGAACCACCAGAATGATGCCGATAAACAAGACGATTGCGACGCCAGCCCATGTCAATTGGGCAGCAACGTCGGCACTGGGTTGGGGTGAGTCGTTCCGTGCGGCTGCGATCGATGCGGCCACGTCAAGGCGGTGGATCATCGCCAGACCGAGCAAATTGAGCAGCGTCGCAGCTGGCAGTAGGAGTGGGTCAGCATCTGGCGCCCAAATACGGACGGCAATGTGGGCGGACCCGAACAAGACCGTCACTACTGCGATGACGGCCAGCAAGTTCACCGGCAGGCTACCGCGTAAAGCAAGATCAACATTGGCGTAGGCGTAGAGACCGATCAACCCGGCAAAGATCAGCAATACGAGTTCAACGTTGCGACGATTACCGGTCATCCAACTGTTATCTGCAGATGATGTCGACGCTTTGGTGGACGAAGAAGCTGAGACAGCTGTGCTCATTTAGTTCTCCCCACTCTGTCGCGGCGAAGGGCTTGATGTTGATTGCCCGTTATTGCTCGAAGTTGGGGCGTTTGGACATCCTCGCGTACTTGGTCGATCCTCACATACCTTGGCCTGGTTTTCGAGCGAGTTCACGATCCGCCGGGCACCTTCAAGACCATCGTCGGAATGAATATTGTCACGAACCCGCTGCTGTGAGTAGGTGGGGAGTTGGCCGACCTGGGTTTCGCTGGTTTGAATCACCGAAGAGAACGTACCTGCACCGAATCCCTCTGGGATTCCTTGGTAGATCGCCACTCGATCCTCGAATTCGCTGACGTAGTACTGGCTGTTTACGTACAAGCCAAACCCGAACAAAGCGACTGCCACAACTGCCAAGGTACCCAATATGGGAACGAGTCGGCTGAGGCGACGACGCTTGGGAGCTTGTGACGCTGTGACATCGGTTGGGGTGTCTTGGTTTGAGTTCGAGTTCTCGCCGGTTTCATCACGGGGATGCTCGGGATCAGGTTCAGAATCCTCCGGAAAAGAGATTCCTGGTAGCCGGTGCCGGTTGCGCAGCTCGCCTGCCGCACCCACCACAACCGGAACAGCACCGGAGCGTTGAACAGGGATCGCCAAAGTGTTGTTGAGGTCTTCTGGTTCAGTGTCGATAGGTGCTGGGATCGTGGCTTCGGGTTCCTCATCCACAAGATCAGCCACGACGCACGTCACGTTGTCTGGCGCCCCGCCTTCGATCGCTTTTTCGACCAAGGCCATGACTGCCCCTGTTGGGTCTCCACTACGCAAGATCTCGGCGATCTCAGGATCCCGAACAACACCGGAGAGCCCATCGCTACACAGCAAAAACCGATCGCCAGCTTTGACCTTACGGATCGAGAGGTCAGGATCAACCGCGTGGATTCCATCGAGCGCTTTGAGTAGCAGGTTGCGTTTAGGGTGAACCTCGGCTTCGTCGGAGGTGATCTCGCCAGCATCGACCAAGGCTTGAACGTAGGTGTGGTCTTTGGTGAGCTGCACAAGCTGGTCGTCACGCAAAAGGTAAGCGCGGGAGTCACCCACATGCGCGATCGCGACTCGGTCGTCTTCCCACGAGATAGCCGTGACCGTCGTGCCCATTCCCTGGAACCCAGGGTTCTCCTTCATGAGGTTTTCGAGTTCCTCATGGGTCTGGTCCATCGCATTGGCCATCGAGTTCAGCGCCTCGTTGCCCGGAGGTTCAAGATCAAGTTCGGCGAATGTAGCAATCGCTGTCGAGCTGGCTAGCTCACCGGCAGCATGCCCACCCATGCCATCAGCCACGACGAGCATATGGGCACCCGCGTACCCGGAGTCTTCGTTGCCTGAACGCACCAAACCAACGTCCGAACGCGCGGCATAGCGCAGTCGGAGTTCGGGCCGCTCGGCTTGAGTCATGACTTGGGTGACCTAGTTACTTTCGCAATTCCATGACAGTACGGCCAATGCGCAGGGGCGATCCGGGCTCAAGGACGGTTGGTCCCGTGATCCGAGTGCGGCCAATCCACGTGCCGTTAGTCGATCCGGTGTCCTCGACAATCCAGCGACCTTCGGCCTGGAACAGCTTGGCGTGATGGCTTGAGGCGAAGTCGTCATCGATCACAAGCGAACAGTCGGAGGCTCGCCCAATGGTGACCGCCATCGTTCCCAGCGGCAGAACCGTGCCAGCCAGTGATCCCTCAACGACTACGAGGTTTTGCGGGCGGGAACGTCCTTGTCGGGTCGGTTTGGTGCGAGTGCTGGTGTTTTCAGCCAGGGCCGTAGTCGAGGGTGCCGCTAAGTCTCGACGCAGGACGTTGATCGCGACAATCACGAAGAACCACAGCAAGGCCAGGAACCCGACCCGCATCAACGTCAGCGCGAGTTCACTCATCTCCCGCTCCTAAAGGTCAAGGTGGTGGAACCCACTTTGATTGTGGCTCCGTCGCGTAGCGCGAGTTCGGTTATCCGCTTGCCATCAACGTAGGTTCCGTTGGTGGATCCCAAATCTCGGATCGTTACGCCCCGACCCACGACGATGTCGACGTGGTGACGCGACACTCCTGAATCGTCAATTCGGATGTCGGCATCGGCTCCGCGACCAATTCGGGTAGTTCCGCTAGCCAGCGGGTATTCGCCACCGGCAGCTACCAGTCGCGGTTCGGAATCACTGGCGACATGCCCACTCTTAGACGAAACCGCAGCTTTGGCTTCGCTCACAACGTGGCTGATTCCCGTAGTCAATTGGTCGTCGAGCTGAAAATGAACGGTGACTGGGCCCAGAAACGAGTACTGCTGCTGCTCGGCATAGTCACGGGCAAGACCGGCGAGTTCGGCTTGTAGAGGTTCGGCGTAGACCGTCAGGCGATCGAAGTCCTCTTGAGAGAGTTCGACGACAAAGGAGTTGGGGACAACGGTGCGACCACGAGACACGATCGCCGCCCGGTCATCCATATTGTGTTGGATCGCGGCAGCGAGTTCTACTGGCTGGACTTCGGACTTAAATGCTTTGGCAAAAGCCCCGTTGACGGTTTTGTCTACTTGTTGTTCAAATCGATCTAGTAGGCCCAATTGAATCTCCAATGCAGTTAGTTCCCATGGTATCGGGCATGGCCAGAAGTTGCCTTGTTCTGAAGCGTTCGCTGGTCGCCGGGATTCGCAAAGGTGCTGGATTTCGTATGGGGATAACTAAACTCACGCGGTTGATGTGATCTACAGTCAAAGGATGAGCACTAGTACCCCAACGAAGTCTCGCGCCCGGGTTGGTGCGCTTGAGATCCTCGTCGGTCTGCTCGTGATTGCCCTGATTTTCCGGTGGCAGTTCACGGAGCTTTTTGCATCGCCTGCAATACAGACTGGCGCAACCCTGTTCGTGTCGATCGTTGTCCAGGCCTTGCCGTTTCTTGTTCTTGGTGTGGCTCTGTCCGGGGCAATCGCTGCCTTTGTTCCCGCTAGCTTCTGGCACAAGGTGTTGCCTAAGAATCCGGCGTTAGCCGTCCCAGTGGCGGGAGCAGCTGGCGTTGTTCTTCCTGGCTGCGAGTGCGCATCGGTCCCGATCGCAGGCGGCCTTATGCGCAAAGGGGTGACGCCCGCTGCCGCACTCGCCTTTTTGCTGTCGGCTCCGGCTATCAACCCGATCGTGATCGCCTCGACCTTCGTGGCGTTTCCAGGCCAACCCGAGGTGGCTTTGGCCAGGTTCGTAGCTTCGTTGATTGCTGCGGTCATCATGGGATGGCTATGGCTGAAGTTTGGTAAGGGTGAATGGTTACGACTTCCCAAGCGCGGTGTTCACGAGACCGGTTCCAAATGGAAGAGCTTTAGGCTCACAGCCGGGCACGACTTTTTGCAGGCTGGCGGATTCCTTGTCGTGGGTGCCCTTGTCGCCGCAATCCTGAATGTAGCTGTACCTCGCGACATTGTGGACGCTGTCGCTAGCAACCCGTGGATCTCCGTGCTGGCCTTGGCGATCTTGGCAGTGCTGTTATGCATGTGCTCAGAGGCCGATGCTTTTGTGGCTGCGAGCTTCACATCATTCTCGAACACCGCCAAACTCGCATTCATGGTTGTCGGCCCGATGGTCGACATCAAGCTGATTGCCATGCAGGGTGGCTGGTTTAGCCGAAGCTTCGTACTGAGATTTGCCCCGGTTACGTTTGTCGTGGCCGTGTTATGTGCCGTTGCTGTTGGATGGTGGTTGTTGTGAGTTCAGATCAATCGAACGAACCAGAGCAGGGCGCAATGGACAAAGACGCCCCTCAACAACAAGGGTCTGAGCAGTCGAAGACTAAGGGCCTCGGTTTTGGCGTGATGAGTCGCGAGGTTCAATCCATCATGTTGATCTTGGTTGGTGGTGCCATTATCCGCATCTCGTTGACCGATATCTTCTTGCGCTACGTCAAGCCGGTTATGCAGCCGTATCTGATTGTGGCTGGAGCGTTCTTGCTGCTGTTGGGTGTGTGGGCGCTGGTTGATCAAATTCGGCGCGGTTCATCGCATGACGAGCACGATCACGATGATGACGAGTTCGACGATGGCCATGGTCACGGACCTATGCGGGCGGCTTGGTTCCTGTTGCTCCCTGTGTTTGCGATCGTGCTGGTGGCTCCTCCCGCGCTTGGTGCCTATAGTGCCGAGAAGGACACCCAAACTGTCGCAGCACCTAGCGACGATCTATTCCCCCCGCTTCCCGATACCGACCCGATCCCACTCTCACTCAACGAATATGCGATTCGTGCGGTTTGGGACGACCAGCGAAGTCTCGCCGGGCGCAATGTTGAGCTCATCGGGTTCGTTACTCCGAATCCGGACGGTGGTTGGTGGCTATCGCGGATGACCATGGCTTGCTGTGCTGGTGATGCCACGGCCACCAAGATTCACGTTGTTGATCCGCCCGAATATGAGGCGAACACTTGGGTCAAGCTTGACGGTCATTGGGTGCCCGGTGGTGGAGTGAACAGCGATAGTGCGATTCCGTGGATTGCAATCAACTCAATCCACGAAGTCCCGCAGCCAAAGGAACCGTACGAGTAGTTTCTAGAGTTGTTGGCTAGACAACCGATATGTTGCGGTGCATTTCTTGTCTATAAGAGCAGAAATATACCGCAGGATTTAAGACGCTGACTGTTCGACTTCGTCGGGGTCCCCGTTTTCTTCAACGACTCGGGTGCCGGGATGGAGTAGCGAGCACAAGAACGCAATCACCATGGCACCGGCCATGAGGTAGAACACCACTTGAATGGATTCAGCGAAGTCGACCTGTACTAGGTGAGTGATCTTCTCGATGACAGCTTGTGGAACGTTCCCGAAGTCGGAAGATCCGCCGGTATGAGAACCACTGACCATATTGGAGATTTGCTCTGCCTCGGCTTCAGGAACACCGGCGCCTGTGAGGGAGGCGATCGTTTTGGTGTGGTTGACGTTGAGCAACACGGTTCCAAGGATCGCCATACCAAGTGCCGACGAGTAGTTACGCACAGTTTGGGTGATTCCAGTGACTTCGCCGTAGGAGGCGTTAATCGCTCGGTTCACGGCGTCCGTGCTTGCTGGCCCTAGGAGGAAGCCCATTCCAGCACCGGCCACCATGATCCAGACCCACTGTGAGTCGAAACTGAGGTTAGGCACTTGGCGGGCCAGCATGAAGAATCCGAATGCCGAGACGATTGGCCCGACCACCAACGGCAGTTTGGCACCCTTCTGGTCGAGGATCCGGCCGCCGATTTGAGCTGCTATTACGAAGCCACCGAAGAAGGTCAGCAGGTAGAGGCCGGCATTGCTGGCTGTGTAGCCCAACGACACTTGCGCGTACATGCTGGCAAAGAAGAAGAAGGGAACGAACGCGATCATGGCGAAGAACAGCACCGCATTGTCCGCAAAGAATGCGCGGTCCTTGAACACCTGCATCTTGATAAGTGGATGCTCAAGATCGCGCTGACTGCGAACAAATAGCACGAGGAATATTAGGCCAACGACGATGCAAGCCCAAGTCTTGAAGTCACCCCAGCCCCACTCGCCAGCTTGCTGTAAGCCAAGGACGCTCAAGCCCATGCCAAGTGCAATGAGGATTGCGCCTCGGTAGTCGATTGGTTCGTGCTTGGGGTTGTCGTTGATCCCCGCCATCAAGATCAAAATGATGGCGATAACGGCGACTGGGAGGTTGATCCAGAAGATAGCGCGCCAGTCGATCGTGACGAGCCATCCGCCGAGGATCGGTCCGATCGCGGTGAAGGCACTGCTGAGGCCGAAGAAAAGTGCGAGCGCTTTGCCGCGCTCTTTGAGTGGGAACACTCCGACGACGATCGCTAGGGCCGCAGGGAACAGGAGGGCCGCGCCGATACCTTGGACGGTTCGGAAGAAGATCATCCATGCTTCGGCGAATGAACTGTCTGGAGTGAGGCTGCAACCGGCCGACGCGACGGCGAAGGTCACGATGCCGATCATGAGTACGCGCTTGTGGCCGAAGATGTCGGATAGGCGCCCGCCGAAGGCGAAGACGATAGCTAGAGCCAATAGATAGGCGTTGACCATCCACTGGATCCCTGTTGCTGTAAAGCCAAGATCACGTTGGATATCGGGTGCTGCGATAGCGACGATCGTCTGGTCGATGAACGTCATTGCAACGGCAAACATCATTGCCGTGAGCGCGAACCATTTACCTTTGCCGGCCGATGCGACTTGCGGCGCTGCCGCAGTTTCAGACATAGCTACGAGAGTAAGGGAGCCGAGGCTGCGGATGCGCAAATTAGCGAATGGGTACCCCTCTTATTGCTAATGATAATCATTTGCAATAAGGTAGCTCTTGTTCGAGAAGATTTGACAGATCTTCTAACCCCCAAGGAGTAGACAATGACTGACCGCCATCCAGCACCAGACCATGAGCATCTTCCCGGCGACGGTCACGAGACCGTTCAGCACGGTGACCACGTCGATCACATCCACGACGGACATCGCCATTACCAACATGGCGATCACGTCCACGAACACTAGAGATCACACAACTAATACCGAAAGGCTACAAATGAGTACCACCAAGAAGCGTTCGCGTTTCGTCGTTACTGCCGCTGCTATTGCGGCCGCGGGAGCTTTGACTCTGACCGCTTGCGGTTCGAACAATAGCTCTGAACCGGCAGCAAATGATACGGCCAACTGCCCGACTACCCCGATCAACGTCGTGGTTACCACCAATGTGTGGGGCAGCATCACCGATCAGCTTGCCGGTAGCTGCGCCAAGGTTGCGACGATCATCACTAGCCCAAGCTCTGATCCGCATGATTTTGAGCCAACTTCGCAGACCTCCGATACATTCGCCAATGCTGATCTCGCGATCATCAATGGTCTCGGCTATGACGAATGGGCTAATAAGATCCTCAACAGCCTTGGTTCTAATGCGCCGCAGACCATCAACCTTGGGCAAGACGTAGGTCTGAAGGTCGGTGACAATCCACATATTTGGTACTCGCCTACTTATGTTCAAGAGTCGGCTAAGAACATCACCAAGGGACTCAAGGGCAAGAACGAGTCGGCTGCTAGCTACTTCGATGATCAAGCTAAGAGTTTCGATACTGCGATCAAGCCTTATCTTGACGAGGTCAACACCATCAAATCGCAGCACGCCGGTACCAAAATCTCTGCTACCGAGTCTGTGTTTGACTACATGGCTGAGGCCACTGGGCTTGATCTGATTACGCCTGCCGCATTTATGAATGCCATTGCGAACGATTCGGACCCTTCGACACAAGCGGTTCAGGAGTTCCGCAATCAGTTGAACGCTAAAGAGCCCAAGGCTTTTATTTTCAACACTCAGACCGATGGCGGACTACCAACCCAGCTGAAGGCGCTTGCTGAGAAGAACAATATTCCGATTGTGAACGTGACCGAAACGCTCACTCCCGAAGGTGCTACGTTCCAGCAGTGGCAACTCACCCAATTGCAGGCTCTCAACAAGGCTCTGGGCAGCTAATGACGTCCCAAGTCGCTCCAGCGATTCGAATGCGCGATGTTGCGGTTAGCCGTGGCGGTCGCACCATCTGGTCGGGGGCGACGATGGATATCCCCCAGGGGTCATTCACTGCGGTGATTGGCCCCAATGGGGCTGGCAAGTCGACCACAGCGGCGCTGTTGCTGGGAACTTTGGCTCC
>CAUJDH010000013.1 GCA_963169225.1 Actinomycetota bacterium | reverse complement strand
CTCGAGCTGAGCCACCATGAGATCCACGATCTGGATGATCTCGTCACGCGAGAGCTGGTGGAACACCACGATGTCGTCTATACGGTTGAGGAACTCAGGGCGGAAGTGCTGCTTGAGCTCCTCATGCACCTTGGACTTCATGCGTTCGTACGACGACTTGGACTCGTCCGCACCACCGAAACCAACCCCTTGCCCCTTCGAGATATCGCGAGTACCAAGGTTGGTCGTCATGATGATGACAGTGTTTTTGAAGTCGACAACGCGACCTTGCGAATCGGTCAGGCGACCGTCCTCAAGAATCTGCAACAGCGAGTTGAAGATGTCCGGGTGGGCCTTCTCGACCTCGTCGAACAACACAACAGAGAACGGCTTGCGGCGCACCTTCTCAGTGAGCTGACCGCCCTCTTCGTAACCGACATAGCCAGGAGGCGAACCAAACAGACGAGACACAGTGTGCTTCTCGCCGAATTCGGACATATCGAGACTGATCAGCGCATCGTCCTCACCAAAGAGGAACTCGGCCAAAGTCTTGGACAGCTCGGTCTTACCGACACCGGACGGGCCGGCAAAGATGAACGAACCACCTGGACGCTTGGGATCCTTCAAACCTGCGCGGGTACGACGGATCGCCTGCGCAAGAGCGTGGATCGCCTGCTCCTGACCGATGACGCGCTTGTGGAGTTCCTCCTCCATACGCAGCAGCCTGGTCGACTCCTCTTCGGTGAGCTTGAAGACCGGAATGCCCGTGGCAGCGGCAAGAACCTCAGCGATGAGCTCCTCGTCCACGATCGCGACGACATCCATATCGCCTGCCTTCCACTCTTCTTCGCGCTCAGCCTTCTCAGTCATGAGGGTCTTCTCTTGGTCACGCAGATTCGCGGCCAACTCGAAGTCCTGCGCGTCGATGGCGGACTCCTTCTCACGACGCACGTTCGCGATCCGTTCATCGAATTCACGCAGATCTGGCGGAGCGGTCATGCGGCGAATACGCAGGCGCGCACCGGCCTCATCGATCAAGTCGATCGCCTTGTCTGGCAGGTAGCGGTCGCTGATGTATCGATCAGCGTTAGTAGCTGCAGCAACCAGCGCAGAGTCAGTAATCGTCACACGGTGGTGATTCTCGTAACGGTCGCGCAGACCCTTGAGGATCTCGATGGTGTGCGCGAGGCTCGGCTCATTCACCTGAATCGGCTGGAAGCGGCGCTCGAGCGCGGCATCCTTCTCGATGTACTTGCGGTACTCATCGAGCGTGGTCGCACCGATCGTCTGTAGCTCACCACGAGCCAACATTGGCTTGAGGATGCTGGCAGCATCGATCGCTCCTTCGGCAGCACCGGCACCAACGAGCGTGTGCATCTCATCGATGAAGACGATGATGTCACCGCGGGTACGGATCTCCTTGAGAACCTTCTTGAGGCGCTCTTCGAAGTCACCGCGGTAACGCGAACCGGCGACAAGCGCACCCAGGTCGAGTGTGTAGAGCTGCTTCTCTTTGAGAGTCTCGGGAACTTCGCCGCGCACGATCATCTGGGCGAGGCCCTCGACAACGGCGGTCTTACCGACGCCTGGCTCACCGATCAACACAGGGTTGTTCTTGGTGCGGCGGCTGAGCACCTGCATGACACGTTCGATCTCTTGCTCGCGGCCAATCACCGGATCAAGCTTGTTGTCACGAGCGGCAACCGTGAGGTTAGTGCCGAATTGGTCGAGTACGAGCGAGCTAGACTGTTGGCCCTCAGACGCTGCAGCGCCCACGCCAGCAGCGGCTGGTTCCTTGCCCTGGTAGCCGGACAGAAGTTGGATGACAGTCTGGCGCACACGGTTGAGGTCGGCACCAAGCTTGACCAGCACCTGGGCAGCAACGCCTTCGCCCTCACGAATCAAGCCGAGCAGAATGTGCTCGGTACCGATGTAATTGTGGCCGAGCTGGAGAGCTTCACGAAGCGAGAACTCGAGCACCTTCTTGGCGCGTGGAGTGAAGGGAATGTGACCAGTCGGAGCTTGCTGACCCTGACCGATGATCTCCTCAACCTGTGCGCGCACGGCATCAAGCGAGATGTCCATCGACTCAAGCGCCTTAGCCGCAACGCCTTCGCCTTCGTGGATCAGACCGAGCAGGATGTGCTCAGTTCCGATGTAATTGTGGTTGAGCATGCGGGCTTCTTCTTGCGCCAGAACGACGACGCGTCGGGCCCTGTCGGTAAACCGCTCAAACATAAGCACACTCCGTTTCGTTTAGATTCCCCACTCTAACCAGTAACCACCCCTCGGGGTCACCTATAGGTAACTAAACCGCGTGGCTTTTTGTTCCCGTGAAGTGCGTTACTTGGTTTGACAGATAATGTCCCTTATGAGACTCTATCTGTTATGGAGCTTATGGAGGTGTCGGCTGCCGCTGCTCGTCTTGGGGTGACGACCAAGCAAGTTCGCCGCCTAGCCCTCGAAGGTGAGATTGACTACGCCGCTCGCGGTGTGGTCGATGCTACTTCTGTCGAACAGTTCCTTGCTAAGCGCAATGCCAACCGGGCTCGAGCTTGGTCCCAGGAAACTGCTTGGGCAGCCATCGATCTACTGTCAGAACAAGATGCGTCACGCCTCGGCGCTAGCCAGCTTTCCCGACTTCACAAGCGACTCAGGTCAATAAACGCAGAGGAACTTGTTGCCCTCACCCGGAACCGAGCTGCCAGACAAGAATTCACTGCGCACGCCAGCTCCTTAGATGAAATTCGTTCTGCAATCATCGATTCGTCACAAGCGGAACAGTTGCTGGGACTCGTTCAACAACAAGATGTTTCTGGTTACATCTCAGAAACCCACCTAGGTCGGCTCGTGGAACAATTTTCACTCATTGAAACAAGAAGGGGGAACGTCACACTTCGAGTGATTAGTGAATCAACCTTGATCAACGGCAAGAACATTGTGATCGCAACTGCACTTGACCTTGCGGAATCGCTTGACATGCGCGAACGGAACGCAGGCCTCAACGCCCTGGCGACTGCCTTGGAAAACTTCCATGAGTAGTCGTCCAACAATTTCGGTCGATTCGCCACCGGGTGGCTGGTTAGATCCATGGCCAAATGTGGCAGAAATCGAAGCGGCATTTGCCCACCAAAATTGGACCCTGGTGGGCGGTCTCATGACTCAATTGCACGCCATACATAACGGTGTTGCGAGCCTTCGCCCCACTAACGATGTCGATGTGGTTTTGCACATTGAAACTCGACGTGGGCGACCTACACAAGCCGCAAAGGTTCTCAAGAGACTCGGATACGAACTCACTCCTTCTCTCGACGACAAGAACGAAACCGCACACCGATATCGTCGCGCCAAATCCAAAGCCGGAGTTCACTCTATTGTTGCTACACCGTTCGACATTGTCGATGTACTCATTGCCGACCATTCCGCACCGCGACAAGTTGAGAAACTTGAAGGAAGGAAAATGGTTGCAATTGAAGGTGGAACACAGGCTCTCAACCGAACTATCAATGCGGAACTAGAAATCAACCCTGGGCGCATTACAACTCTGAGCGTTCCATCCGCTTTCGGGGCCGCACTGCTTAAGGCCGCCGCATATAGAGCAGATTCACGTGACCCAGGACGACATCTAACAGACGCTGCTGTCCTTCTAGCCTGCATCGAGGATCCTAGAGCCGACCGCAAAAGCTTCACCGGGTCAGATCGAAGCCGAGTCCTTATATTGGCTAGGCAACTTCCCGCTAGCTCCCCGTATTGGAAGCCTCTGTCCGAGACACATAGACAACAAGGTCAAGCAGCATTGGCCATTCTGAGTCAAGGATTGAACTAACGGAAACCCTAACCACCCAAGGCGTCGTTGACGACTAAGCGAGCGTCCTCTTGGACCTTGGCTAGGTGATCTGGGCCCTCGAATGACTCGGCGTAGATCTTGTAGACATCCTCGGTACCCGACGGACGGGCAGCAAACCAGGAAGACTCGGTTGTCACCTTTAGTCCACCAATAGGCGCACCGTTGCCGGGAGCTTCTGTGAGCTTAGCCGTAATCGGCTCGCCAGCAACCTCGGTAGCAGTGACTTGGTCGGGCGATAGCTTGGAGAGCACCGCCTTCTGTTCGCGAGTCGCAGGCGCATCCACGCGAGCGTAGGCAGGGTCGCCGTACTGCGCGGTGAGCGCATCGTAGTGCTTGCTCGGAGACTCACCAGTCTTGGCCAGAATCTCGGAGGCCAACAGACCCAGAATGATGCCATCTTTGTCGGTCGTCCACACCTTGCCGTTGAAGCGCAGGAAGCTGGCGCCGGCTGATTCCTCGCCACCGAAACCGATCTTGCCGTCGATCAGACCGGGCACGAACCACTTGAAGCCCACGGGGACTTCGATCAGTTCGCGCCCCAAACCTTGCGCGACCTTGTCGATCATTGACGAACTCACAAGCGTTTTACCGATCGCACAGCCATCGGGCCAACCTGGACGATTGCTATAGAGGTATTTGATCGCAACGGACAAAAAGTGGTTCGGGTTCATGAGGCCGTGATCGGGCGTCACGATTCCGTGGCGATCCGAGTCAGCGTCATTACCGGTGGCGATGTCGTACTTATCGCGCTGCGCGATGAGTGAGGCCATCGAATTGGGGCTCGAGCAGTCCATCCGGATCTTGCCGTCCCAGTCGAGCGTCATAAAACCGAACTGACGATCGTAGTCGGGATTCACCACGGTCAGGTTGAGGTTGTAGCGATCGCCGATCTCGCCCCAGTAGTAGAGGCTCGCACCACCGAGTGGGTCGGCACCAATACGCACACCTGCCTCACGAATGGCATCAAGATCAACAACGTTCTTGAGGTCATCAACGTACTGCCCCAGGAAGTCATAATGCTTGGTCGTCTCGGCATTGCGAGCGCGCGTGTACGAGATGCGCTTGACGTCCTTAGATCCGTTCGCCAGGATTTCGTTCGCACGGTTCTGCACGACCGAGGTGATCTCGGTTCCTGCCGGTCCACCGTCCGGTGGGTTGTATTTGAAGCCACCGTCCGTTGGCGGATTGTGCGAGGGCGTGATCACGATTCCGTCGGCTTTGCCTGGCCGACCGGAATTGTTGTAAGTAATGATCGCGTGACTCAGCGCAGGAGTGGGAACGAATTTGTCTTCGGGCTCGAGCCAGGTTTCAACCTCGTTAGCTGCAAGCACCTCGAGCGCCGTCGCATAAGCCGGTTCGCTCAGCGCGTGAGTGTCCATGCCCATAAAGAGCGGGCCGTCGATTCCCTGCGACTTGCGATACTCGACGATCGCCTGAGTCGTAGCGGCAATGTGCGCGTCGTTGAACGAATGCTTGATCGAACTACCGCGGTGACCAGAAGTTCCAAACGCCACCTGTTGCTCGGGGATCGAAACATCAGGTTCCAGCGTGTAATACGCAGTCACCAGTTGCGAAATATCGGTCAGATCTTCTACCAAGGCGGGAGTGCCTGCGCGTTCATGATTAGCCATGCTCCGATCTTGCCGTGTTCGCGAACTTGGCGCATGCCGAACTAACCCATTGACCGCTCAATGGGCCGATTGGGGCCTATCTGCCTGACCAAAAATAAAAGGTTGATATATCTACCAAATTGTGAGAAGCTATTGGCAGATAGAAAACTAGCCCTGGGAGGTTGTCATGCCTGCAGTAACTCCATCCGACATTTTGGTGCTCCCACGCATCCCCCGAATCGACTCTGCGCTGGCCTCCGAGCGACATGTGCTTTCGGTAACCACCGCCGTCAAAACTTTTGAGGGCGAAGGCTTCCCCGTTAACCGCCCCTTCCCCGGCGCGGTCACGATGGCACAGGCGGATCCGTTTCTACTTATGGATCAAATGGGTGAGGTCGAATACGCCCCAGGCGAACCCAAAGGAACACCCTGGCACCCACACCGTGGCTTCGAGACTGTCACCTACATGATCGACGGCGCAATGGAACACAGCGACTCAATCGGTGGTGGCGGTCTGATCAAAGACGGCTCCACTCAATGGATGACGGCCGGCGACGGAATCCTCCATATCGAGAAACCACCAGAGTCACTCGTGGCTTCTGGTGGACTGTTTCATGGCGTTCAATTGTGGGTGAACCTGCCACGCGAACTCAAACGAACCCCCGCCCAGTACCAGGACATCACCGCCGACTCGGTCAAGATGTTGGCTTCAGATGACGGCGGTGCATTGGTTCGACTGATTGCCGGCGACCTCGCTGGCTATGAGGGACCTGGTCAAACTCGCACGCCCATCACCTACGCTCACGCAACAGTGTCACCGGGCGCCGAATTGGTACTGCCCTGGAATCCTGAGTTCAACGCTATGGTCTACGTCCTTACTGGTCAGGGAGAAGTCGGCGGCGGAGTTCATCCCGCGCGAATTGCCGATCACCAGCTGGCTTTGTTTGGTCAAGGCGACTCAATTCGAGTCAAGGCCGCCGCGAAACAAGAGGGTCCGACCAATGCGCTGGAGATCCTGGTCCTTGGTGGAAAGCCACTGCGCGAACCAATCGCTCACTACGGCCCCTTCGTCATGAATACACGCGAAGAGGTGATCGAGGCGATGGAAGACTTCCAAAAAGGACGCATGGGGCACGTACCGATCCCGCACACCTAAGTACTAGAAAACTTTGAGCATGCGGGTGTTGCCGAGGGTGTTGGGCTTCACTCGATCAAGTTCGAGGAACTCGGCCACACCTTCGTCGTAGGACTTGAGGATCTCTTCGTAGACACCCGGCTCAACGGGTGTGCCTTCAAGTTCGGTGAACCCGAAGCGCGAAAAGAAGTCGACCTCGAAAGTCAGAACGAAAACACGTTCCACCCCGACTTCGCGCGCGTTCTCTAGCAATCGAGTAAGGATTGCGGCCCCGATTCCCCGTCCGGTGAACTCGGGGTCCGTGGCTATGGTTCGAACCTCTGCTAGGTCCTGCCAAATAACGTGGAGCGCTCCGCAACCAACCACCTTTGATTCGCCATCGTCCGCGACGATTTCGGCTACAACGAATTCCTGCACATCTTCATAAAGCGCAACCGTTGCTTTGGTCAACAAGATGCGGTCATTGGAATAGAGATCAATGAAACGTCGAACAACTTCGACGTCGGAGGTGCGGGCTGGCCGCACAATAATCTGCCCGTTGGGAATCTGGCTAGCAGACATCTATTGGCCGTTCTTTTCGAACACTAGCCGTAGACCGATCAAGGTGAGCTCCGGCACGAAGTCCGTGATCAACGTGTTTTCGTCTTTGACTATGTGTGACAGTCCACCAGTCGCGATGACAGCTTTAACCTCGCCACCGAGTTCCTCGACAATTCGTCCGACGATTCCGTCAATCTGTCCGACAACGCCATACAAGGTTCCCGACTGCAACGACTCGACGGTGTTCTTGCCAATCACCGAACGAGGCTTAACCAATTCCACCTTGCGAAGTTGAGCCGCTCGCTGGGCCAACGCATCAACCGAGATCGCAACGCCTGGAGCCAAGGCTCCACCAATGAACTCACCCTTGTCGGAGATCACATCGAAGTTTGTCGAGGTGCCAAAATCCACCACAATCGCAGGTCCCCCGAAAAGCGAATAGGCAGCGAGCGTATTCATGACACGATCAGTGCCGACCTCTTTGGGGTTATCAGTCTGAATACCCACCCCGGTTTTGACGCCCGGCTCAACGATGACGGTCGGGACATCCGAGTAGTACTTGTCGAGCATGGCCCGCGTCTCACGAAGAGCCGCTGGAACCGTCGAGCACATCGCGATTCCCGTAATGTCCGCATCCTCAGGGAGCAGGCCACGAAACATCAACGCGATTTCGTCGGGCGTGCGCCGTGAGTCAGTCTGAATTCGGAAGTAGTCCCGCAGCTCCTCGCCCTCAAATAGGCCAAGCTCGGTATTGGTGTTTCCGATATCGATCGTCAGGATCATGTGTTTAGTGTAGCTATCTGTTCGAGATCGGCACCGATGTCGAGTACCGGAGCGGAATGAGTGAGGGCACCGATCGCGACGTAATCGACGCCAGTTGTTGCCAGGGCTGGAGCAGCGGCAAGCATCAAACCGCCGGAAGCTTCGAGCTTGACTGACCTTGCGTTTGCCTGGTTGAAGTCCGCGACTAAACCTGCCGCTCTCGTCATATCGTCAATCGAAAAGTTGTCGACCATGATCAAGTCTGCACCGGCTTCGAGCGCTTCATCGAGTTGGTCGAAGGTGTCTACTTCGATCTCAAGATCAACTTCGGGGAATAATTCTCGTACTTTGGCAAATGCTGCTGGCACTCCTCCGGCGGCCACCACGTGATTGTCTTTGATCAGTGCCGCATCCGACAGGGACATGCGATGGTTGACCCCGCCACCACAACGGACTGCGTACTTCTCAAGCGCACGGTAGCCGGGCGTTGTTTTACGAGTGTCACGTACGCGCGTCTTGCTTGCCGCGAGCAATGTCGCCCATTCGTTCGTAACTGTGGCAATTCCTGAGAGATGACCCAAAAAATTCAGTGCGGTTCGCTCGGCAGTCAACAGCACCGAGGTGAGCGAAGTGGAGACCAATACTGTGTCACCGCCGACAACTTGTGAACCGTCTGGCGTAACGACCTTGAGGTCGAGCTCGGCATCGGCCTTTTCGGCGACAGCCGCGAATACCAAAGCGGCAATGTCCACTCCCGCGATCACTCCGGTGCTACGTGCAACCAAACTCAAGAGCGAACATTGGTCTGCCGGAACAGTAGCTACTGTCGTCACATCGACACCGCCAGCTAGGTCTTCGGTGAGCGCCAGATCAATCAGCGTTCGGATCTCGTCAACCTCAAGTCCAGAAGCCTTGAGGCGCTCTTCAACTTCAGTCTCGATTTCGTTCGCACTGGACATCGCTCAAATCTCCCGCAATTCGCTCGACAATTTGCCGGATTCACCACGCTTGGCCACGATTCGGACCCGCCACTCATCGCGAGCTTCGGGGAAGTCCTCTCGCCAATGTGAGCCCCTTGTCTCGGCACGCAAGTGGGCGGCATGGGCTAACACGGTTGCCACGGTGGCGATGTTGGTTGCCTCCCAGGTGGCAGTCTCACCGGTCGCATCAGTTGCCGGGTCGGTAAACAACTCTTGAATCCGGCTCGTGGCATCAGCGGTGGATTCATCCGTACGCAAAACCCCAGACTCTGCTGTCATCACGTCTTGGATGAGTTCACGCGACTGGGCAGTCAGCGTCTTCGCTGATGCCTCCTCCGAGGTGTCCGGGAAGATCGGCTCGCGTTTGGTTGGAAGTCCAGTAGCCAAAACCGAACCAATGCGATCAGCAAAGACTAACCCCTCTAGCAACGAGTTAGAGGCCAAGCGATTCGCACCGTGCACGCCAGTGCACGCACATTCCCCAACAGCGAAGAGACCTGGGATCGAAGTACGACCGTTGAGATCGGTCATCAAACCGCCAGCGACATAGTGCTGCGCGGGAGCAACCGGAATCGGAGCGACTGCTGGATCAAATCCGTACTTAAGACAGGACTCGTAAACGGTTGGAAATCGTTCTCGCCACTGGTCCTGGTTCATATGTGTACCGTCTAACCACACATGTTCTTGACTGGTCTCGATCATGCGACGACGGATCGCTTTGGCCACCACATCACGTGGCGCGAGGTCAGCGAGTTCATGCTGACCTTGCATGAATCGCTCACCGTTGGCATCGATCAAGAACGCTCCCTCGCCACGGACCGCCTCTGATACGAGCGGTTGCTGGCCACGCTGTTTGCCGCCCAGCCACAGAACAGTGGGATGGAACTGCACAAACTCGATGTCGGCGACCTCAGCCCCAGCACGGATACCCAAAGCGATTCCGTCACCAGTTGCCACGCTCGGATTGGTGGAAGCGGAGAACACTTGACCGATTCCGCCAGTTGCTAGAACTATGGCTGGTGCAAGAACAGCACCAACACCGTCCCGCTGCCCTTCGCCCATAACGTGCAGCGTTAGTCCTTGAGCCGCACCTTCCGAATCTAAGATCAGATCCAAAACAAGTGCGTGTTCGACCACCTCGATTAGCGGATCCAACTCAACCGCATCGACCAAAGCCCGACTGATCTCTGCGCCAGTAGCATCACCACCAGCATGCGCAATCCGGTTCTTGTGATGCCCGCCTTCACGAGTGAGCTCGAGGTCACCGGCGAGATCTTTGTCGAATCTTGCGCCCCAATCGATCAAACGTCGAATCGCCGCGGGTCCGCCATAGGCCAAGATCCGCACAGCCGACTCGTCACACAGCCCAGCCCCCGCGACCAAGGTGTCAGTCAAGTGCTCGCTGGGAGAGTCCTCCTCTGCCAGCGCAGCTGCGATTCCACCCTGCGCCCAACGAGTGGAGCCCTGATCAATCGTCGCCTTGGTCACCAGCAAAACCTTGTAACCTGCCCGCCTGGCATGCATAGCGGCAGCCAGCCCAGCGATCCCAGAACCCACGACGACGACATCTGATTCACGAGTCCAGCCGGGGGTGGGCGCCCTCAAGGCACCTGGCAGCCACAAATCAGTCTTAGCTACCACTATTGATCACCACCTCGGCATTATCGAGCAACCGAGTGGAACCGACATATGCCGTCACAAGAAGCCGCGCGGAACCAGACGTTGGCGGGTCGCCAAGGTCGTTGCTCGTCAACACAACATAGTCCACCTTGAGCGCAGGAAACTGCGCAAGATGATCTTGAGCCGTGGCCGCGATCTCCTCGGCGGTTCCACCAGCACGCGCCGTTTGTTGAGCTAATTCAATGGCCGTCGAGATCTCCGAAGCAGCCTGTCGACCCTCCTCATCGAGATAACGATTACGACTCGACAACGCCAAACCGTCGGCCTCGCGAATAGTGGGCGAACCGACGATCTCAACATCAAAATTGAGCTCACGAGCCATGCGACCGATGAGAGCCAACTGTTGGTAATCCTTCTCGCCGTAGACCGCGTAATTCGGCTTAGTGAGGTTCAGCAGCTTGGCCACGACAGTCAAAACCCCGGCAAAGTGAGTAGGTCTGGCTGCTCCTTCGTAAAGCGCACCGAGCGGACCCGGCTGGATCGTGATCGCAGCCTCACCATCGGGATACATGAGCTCAGGGGTCGGCGCGAAGATCACGTCCACGCCAGCTGCTTCACACATAGCGACATCATCATCGAAGGTCCTCGGATACTTATCTAAGTCTTCGTTCGCTCCGAACTGCAAGGGATTCACGAAGATGGTCACCATCACTTCGCCCGCTGGACCCACCAGCTCCCGTGCAGTGTCGACCAGCGACATGTGTCCCGGGTGCAGTGCGCCCATGGTCATGACGACTGCACGGCCCTGTTCCGGTGCGGTTGATGTGTGCTCATCCAAAGCGGCGAGGGAATCAATGATCTTGGGCATCAGCCAAGACCTCCAAGAGTTGAGCAGCATTCACGGGATTCAACAGAGCGGCATCCAACGCACGGTCGGCGGTCAACCGAGCCATCGCGATATAGGCATTGCGAGCCTCTGGAGAGATCTCACCGATTACCTCGATATGGGCGGCAACCGACGATGCGTCACCACGAACCACGGGACCAGTCAAAGCTTGGTCGCCTTGACGCAGTGCATTGTCGAGCGCGGCATACAGCAGTGGCGACAACAACCTGCCCGGCTCTTCCACACCGGCAGAAGCCAGTAGGTCGACCGACTGAGACACCAAGGTCACCAAGTGGTTCGCACCATTGGCTAGCGCTGCGTGATACAGCGCGCGGCTCTGCTCTGGAACCCACACGGGTTCCCCGCCCATCTCAACAACCAGAGCCTCTGCGATCGGACGTAGGGCCTCCGGCGCTGTAACACCGAATGGCGCACCTGACAATCTGTCCAAATCCAAGCTCGTACCAGTCAAAGTCATAGCTGGATGAAGTGCCAACGGCAAAGCACCGACAGCCGTAGCTTCAGCCAAAACCCCGATACCGAATCGACCACTGGCGTGGACTAGTAGTTGTCCGGGAGTGACCAGCCCTTGAGTCACGATTCCCGAAATGAACGCTTCAAGCGAGTCATCCGGGATAGTCACCAACACCAAGTCGGCCTTGGCCAACACGTCTTCAACCGGAACAAGCGGAACGCCTGGCAACAACGCCTCAGCCCGCAGTCGACTGGTGTCACTCACACCATAAGCGGCCACTACCTCGTGACCGGCTCTTTTGAGGGCGGCACCCAATACTGAACCGGCACGGCCAGTGCCCACCACGCCAACGTTTAACCGTGGTGGCGGCTCTGGTGAAGATTCCGTTGACACACAGACCAGCCTAGAGCTTTAACGTCACCCGTTGAGCGGGAAGTGCCCTAGTAGACTGACATCTGTGACTGCGAGTGGTGAGATGAATGACGCAATGGGCGTAGTTCTTGATGAAGATCCACTAACTGGTTCGTTTATTTGGCAACCAACGTTCGGCCTTGAGCACCCTGCAGGTCACGGACCGATCACGTTCATATTGACTACCGATTCAGGTCAGCCCCAACCTGATGCCACGATCACCAGTGCTGTCGTTCGCGTTCATCTGGCGCATCGCGGGGCCGAGAAGTTGTTTGAATCTCGCGACTATCGGCAGATGATGATGCTCGGTGATCGGCATGATTGGAACAGCTCGTTTGGGTCCGAGCTTGGTTTGGCACTCACGATCGAGCAAGCGCTCGGAATCACGGCACCGGAACGAGCCACTTGGTTGAGGACGCTCATGGCAGAGCTCAATCGTGCGATCCATCATCTTCGTTGGCTTGGGTCAACCGCCGGTGAATTGGGCAGTGTCGAGGTACAGACTCAGACTGCTGGACTACGCGAACAGTTGGTCGAACTGCACGAGTCATATTCGGGCGGCCGACTCCACCCCATGTTGGTGCAACCAGGGGGAATGCGACTAGACGTTCCCGACGGATGGCTTGATCAACTTATCGGTGCCTTGGAGCAGCTGCCTACTGTCCAACAAAGCTTGAACGAGTTTTTCAGTAGCGATTTCGTAGGCGCTTCAGATGGCCAACTCTCACTTGAAGACGTAAAGGAATTCGGAGTATCAGGACCGACCGCTCGCGCCTCTGGTCTCGAACTTGATCTTCGATTCGATGACAGCTACTGCTCCTATCCAGAACTCATCGACAATAGGATCCTGAATCGAACAGTCGGCACGAGTGGCGACAACCAAGCCAGATTCCAGACTCTAGTCGGCGAACTCGACACGAGTGCTAACTGCATCACAGCCTGCGCCGACCGCCTGAATTCGATGAGTACCGAGGAGCCAATCTCGGTCAAGCTACCTCGGTCTATTCGACTGCCGCATGGCAGCTTTTACGGCTGGACCGAGAACCCGACCGGAATCAACGGCTGGTTCATTACCTCAACTGGCGGACCAACCCCCTACCGCGTCAAATTGCGTACCGCCTCGTTCAACAATGCACAAGCACTGGAGAAGGTACTGATTGGCATGCCTATGAGCCAACTCAAATCCACCCTCATGTCCTGGCAAATCACCAGCGGCGATCTAGCCAAATAGGCGCTAGGGCTGGTCGTCCTCTTCTTTGATTCGGCATATCGTCTCAAGCCACATCGCTACAAACACGAGTGCAGCACTCGCTGCGACACAAGTAATCGAGATCCACAGGCGTTCTAGTCCGTATTCCGTATCTGACAGAGTGAGCATCTCGATTGCGACACCAGCATAGAAACCGCCAACCAGCGCGCCAGTGCGTGACGAGGCCATAGCCAATGCTGCTGATCGTGCTGCAACAAAAGGATCTACCGGCTCTTGACCAGTCTTGAGTCGTAACCGTTGGCGCATCAGCACTGTCCAGATGAAAAGCACAACGGCGATCGCCACCAAAAATATGGCCGCCAGTATCGGGACTGGCAAAGTTCGCCCGGCGACCAATTCGTAAAGGTTCGCCACTACCCAACCGAGCACCGCCGCGACAACAGCCAGCGTGACAATCAAGCGCCATCGGGTGGGAGTCATAGTGCCAGCCTAACGCGTCTCGGTACTCGCCTAAGTGGTCTGTCGCAGCCAGGCGATTAGTTGGTGAACCGGAGAGGTCCCAGGTCTTCACGCTTACGAACGGATGCCTGATCTTCGTCGCTCAGATCGGCAGCTTGCTCAGCGAGGGGCTTGGGATCATTCATAAGGTCGCCGCCTGAAACCCGGAGCTTGGGGGAAACTTCGGCCCACGGGACGATGACGAAGGCGCGTTCCAAAGCACGCGGATGTGGTAACAACAAGTCCGGATCGTCACTCACACGATCACCGACTGCGAGCACGTCCACATCTAGCGTTCGTGGCCCATTGCGAACCATCCGCACACGGTTGGCGTCTTGCTCAATCGACCGGATCAGGTCAAGAAACTCGGCGATTGTGAGATGTCGTTCAGACTTGGCTATCACCACGGCGTTGAAGAAGTCGTCTTGCTCAGGCCCTCCGACAGGGTCAGTCTCATAGATCGCCGAGACGGCTTGGACCTCAAGCAGGTCGCTCTCGTCCAACCGATCCACCGCCAACTGCAAATACCCCACTCGGTCACCCAGATTGGAACCGATCGAAAACGAGATCAGCTCACGATCGTAAATGTGATCGTCGGCGTCGAAATAACTCACGAGTCGCTCAATTCTCGTTTGCCGAACGTCGCACGATGACATGCACGTCGTCAAATGCAACCTCAATTGGCGCATGTGGCTTATGGATCGTTACCTCAACTTCGTCGATGCCACCAAGGTCCAATACCGCACGAGCGATCCGATCAGCCAGTGCCTCGATCAGGTTGACAGGCTCACCTACCAACATGGCGTGAGTGAGTTCTGCGACCTTGCTGTAGTCGATGGTGTCGGCCAAATCATCACTTGCGCTGGCCTTGGCAAAGTCCGAGTACAGCGTGACATCGGCACTAAAGCGCTGGCCATTCTGACGTTCAAAACCCATGACCCCGTGAAAGCCCTTGCCGGATATTCCGGTGATTGTTATCTGGTCGCGCATGCGAATAACCCTAGTGGTCGATTGAACGTCCGTCTAAAGATAGTTCGCGATTGTGACGGCATCAATAGTGCCAGGAACATCGTGCACACGGACAGCCCATGCGCCAGCATGTGCCATCAGAGCCGACACTGCGTCGGTGGCGGCGGCAAGGTCGTCGAACTCACGCGGCTTGGCTCCGGGTTCGCTCACAGCGTTACGCAAGAACCTTTTACGCGAGGCACCCACCAAAATTGGATGCCCCATCTTCTTGAGGTCGTCAAAATGTCGTAGGAGTTTCCAATTGTGTTCTGGCCGCTTGGCAAAGCCGAGACCTGGATCCACAATAATCTTGGAATTTTTTACACCGACAGCTTGAGCGGCTTGAGCACGAGTAGCCAGATGTTCACATACTTCAGTCACCACGTCGTCATAGTGGGTGAACTGTTCCATCTGTTCGGAGTGCGCGCGCCAGTGCATGATCACATATGGCACATTGAGTTCCGCGACAGTCTCAAGCATCGCCTCATCGGCTAAACCGCCACTGACATCGTTGACGATTCCCGCACCGTTCTCAACTGCAAGCCGCGCAACTTCGGCGCGCATCGTGTCAATACTGATCACGGCACCCTGGTCTCGCAACCCGGAAACAACGGAGATGGTGCGGTCAATCTCCTCTGCCGTTGACACTCGGGTAGCGCCAGGCCTGGTGGATTCGCCTCCAATATCGACAATGTCGGCACCTTGGGCAATCAGCTCTTGACCCCGGGCTACTGCATCCGCAGGAGCCAAGTATTCGCCACCGTCACTAAAGGAGTCGGGCGTTACATTGAGGACACCCATGACGAGGGTACGGCCATCTTCACGAACCGGAATGTCATACGGCATTGATCAAAAAGACCTAACGCGACTGGATAAGCGCCATGGCTTCGGCACGGGTGGCAGGATCGACCAACTGACCACGCACTGCGCTGGTCACCGTCTTGGCTCCAGGTTTGCGCACACCACGCATGGCCATGCACAGGTGCTCGGCTTCGATCACCACGATCGAACCCAATGGCTGCAGTATCCGCTCCAAAGCATCGGCCACTTGAGTCGTGAGTCGCTCTTGGACTTGCGGCCGCTTGGCGTACACATCGACGAGTCTCGCAAGCTTCGACAGTCCCGTGACATTGCCGCTCTCTGCCGGAATATAGCCGACAGTGGCTGTCCCAAAGAATGGAACAAGATGATGTTCGCAAGTGCTCCACATCTCGATGTCACGCACAACAATGAGTTCCGAATGACCAATGTCGAATACGGTAGACAGCACATCTTCAGGCTTCTGACGCAGACCTGCAAAGACCTCGGCATACATCCGTGCCACTCGCCTTGGCGTATCTTGCAGGCCCTCTCGGTCGGGATCCTCACCTACCGCCAGCAAGAGTTCCCGCACAGCCGCAGCGGCACGGTCAAGATCAACTTCGGGGTAGTCGCGATCATCGACCCCAGGATTGCTAATCGGATCAGTCATAGTGACCCCAAGACTACTGGTCGGAATCCGGCTTGTCAGTCGACGAGGATTCGTTTGTAGGCAAGATCGTTTGACCAGTTGAGTCAATTTCACTGCTCTTGAGCGGAACCTCAACCGGCCCACGCTCATGTGGGCGCCTGCGATCCGAGCCAGTCCAGGCCGGACGGGCCGGGCGACGATCAAGATCCTTGAATACCTCAGCGACCTGCTCTTTGTTCAACGTCTCCTTGTCGAGCAGTTCAAGTACCAAGTTGTCGAGGATCTCGCGGTTGTCAAACAGGATCTCGTAGGCCTCCATATGCGCCTGCTCGATCAGCGAACGAACTTCCTCGTCGATCGCGCCCGCGATCTCCTCCGAGAAGTCACGAGTGTTGCCCTGCGTCATACCGACAAAGACCTCGTCACCCTCCTTGCCGTAACGGATCGCACCAAGGCGCTCCGTCATGCCGTATTGGGTAACCATCGCCTTGGCAACAGCGGTCGCCTTCTCGATGTCATTTGAAGCACCCGTAGTCGGATCGTGGAAGATCATTTCTTCAGCCGCACGGCCACCCAACATATAAGCGAGTTGATCAAGCAGTTCGTTGCGACTGACCGAGTACTTATCCTTGTCCGGCAAAACCATGGTGTAACCGAGAGCTCGACCGCGCGGCATGATCGTGATCTTGTGAACCGGATCGCTGTTCGGCAATGCGGCGGCAACCATCGCGTGACCACCCTCGTGGTACGCGGTCATTACGCGCTCGCTGTCACTCATGACGCGGGTACGTTTTTGCGGACCAGCGACCACACGGTCAATAGCCTCGTCGAGAGCTTCGTTATCGATCACCGACTTGTTAAGGCGAGCGGTCAACAAAGCAGCTTCGTTCAACACATTCGCAAGGTCAGCACCGGTGAAGCCTGGGGTGCGGCGAGCGACAGCCATCAAGTCGACCGTCGAGTCGACCGGCTTACCCTTCGCATGAACCTTCAGGATCGCAAAACGACCTTCCAGATCGGGCCGCTCAACGGCGATCTGTCGATCAAATCGACCAGGACGCAGTAGGGCCGGATCAAGGATGTCAGGACGGTTCGTCGCAGCGATCAAAATCACGCCGGTGGTGACATCAAAGCCATCCATCTCAACAAGCATCTGGTTCAACGTCTGCTCACGCTCATCGTGACCGCCACCCATACCGGCACCGCGGTGACGACCGACAGCATCGATCTCGTCCACGAAGATGATTGCTGGCGCATTGGTCTTGGCCTGCTCGAACAAGTCACGCACACGGCTGGCACCAACACCAACGAACATCTCGACAAAGTCAGAACCCGAGATCGAGTAGAACGGAACCTCGGCCTCGCCAGCGACTGCACGCGCCAGCAAAGTCTTACCCGTACCAGGCGGGCCGTATAGCAATACGCCCTTGGGAATCTTGGCTCCGACGGCTTGGAAGCGAGAAGGATCCTTGAGGAAGTCTTTGATTTCTTCGAGTTCTTCGACGGCCTCATCAGCGCCGGCCACATCCTTGAATGTGGTTTTAGGCATATCTTTGTTGATCGCTTTGGTCTTAGCCTGACCAAAGTTCATGAGCTTTCCGCCGCCACCAGCCATCTGGCGCATGAAGAAGAACAACAAACCAACGATCAGCAGAATCGGAAGCAGCGAGACCAACATGGTGGTCAGCAAGTTCTCGGTCGGAACCTCGACGTTATATCCGTCTTGGAGTTGACCTTCATCCTTTTTCTTTTGCAGCTGCTCTTGGAGTTCGATTCCCTGACCAGTGATGTACTTGGAGCGAACTTTGGAATCATCCTGCAAAGTCAGTTCAATTCGCTGCTCGCGATCCACCAAAGTGGCACTCTTGGCTTGATTTGACTGAATATCGTTGACCGCTTGCCACGTATCAACATCCTTGACGGAGGCAGCCCCACCGAAAAATCGCACAGCAAGTAAGCCCACCATGACCAGAATGGCGATCCAGAAAAAAGGGCCCCGAAAAAAACGCTTTGCATCCATTGAAGTCAAGCCTATGCGAAAGCTCCAAGCCGCGAGCGTAAAGGTCGGTAAAAGTCGCCTATTGCTCGCTGCGCAGGATCGCTACCGAAGACAAATTGCGGTAACGCTCGGAAAAATCCATGCCATAACCGATGACAAAGTCATCATCTATATCGAAACCAACGTACTTAGCTTCGGACCGATTCTCGCGGGCCTTGGGTTTGCGCAAGAGTGAGAGTAGCTCGAGCGAGTTTGGATTACGTGACTCAAGATTGCGCATCACCCATTGCAGAGTCAGTCCAGTGTCTAGTACGTCTTCGACGATCAGAACATCACGGCCTTGGATATCGACGTCGAGATCCTTGAGGATTCGCACGACCCCACTGGACTTCATATTGCCGCCATAGGAAGAAACAGCCATCCAGTCGATCACGACATCAGACTTCATCGCGCGAGAAAGATCCGCCATGATCATCATGGCACCTTTGAGGATTCCGATCAGGACGATCCTTTTGCCTTCGTAGTCACGATCAACCTGTTCCGCCAACTCTTTGACCCGCTGGGCAACCTGCTCTTCGGTGAAGAGCACCCGATCAAGGTGCTCTTCGATATCAGAGTCGCGCATTTAGAGTGCTCCTAGGCTAGTGGCGAAGAACTTACTAGTTGATCATGACGCATGCGAGCCACTCGTCGAAAGCGGACCCGCCTCATAGAGTAGTAGGCCAGACTCAACCCGTGCCAACTCACGATCACCCGGAACTCGCACCGGCCCACGATTCCGGCCAGCGACAACCAGTGCATCGATCGCCTCGATATGAGTCGAGGTCAGCTTCTCTGGGTCGATTCCACCACGTAGCAAAAACAGCCGATAGATCCGAGTGCGGATAGCGCGCGGTAACTCGCCAAGTGGTCGCATGCCAGCGACATGTCCCGCCAATAACCAAGCACCATCGGGTTGTCTAGAGATTCGCTGAGCCTCTTCAACCTCAGCCTGGCCGTCTAAAGCAGCGCAGTCATCTTGTAGCTGGCTAGCTGTTCGAGCAAGCGCGGGAATGACTTGGTCACCCAGAGCATCTTTCAAAGCAGGCAAAGCCAGTTGTCTCAACCGGACGCGCGTGAACTTTTGATCTTGGTTGTGGAGGTCGTAGTGCGGCTGAAGCCCGAGCGATACACACACAGCCTCGGTATCAGTCCGACGTAAGTCCAAAAAAGGCCGCCGATATAGACCACTAATAGATGACATCCCCTTGATCGACCGGCTGCCAGATCCGCGCGCCAAGCCCAGTAAAACAGTCTCTGCTTGATCATCTTGGGTATGCGCCAAAAGCACGGCGCTGGCCTGCCATCGCTTAGCGCCGCTATCAAGTGCCGCGTAACGAGCATCACGAGCCGCGGCTTCAAGCCCTCCCGAGCCAGCTCCCCGCGCCACGTCTACTTGCACTATGTCGACCGGATCCAACCCGAGCTCGGCGCATTGCTCAGCAGCTCGAGTCGCAACAGCAAGGGAACCGGATTGAAGCCCGTGGTCAACAATCACAGCACCAGCCCGAATCAGGCCTCGATCTTGGCATTTGGCAACAGCGGCGGCAAGTGCCAGTGAGTCAGCACCACCGGAACAAGCCACCAGGACGAGCTCGTCGCTGGAGAGGTCGGCTAGTGACCGTTCGACGGCACGTTGACTTGTTCGCAACGGTTTCGAGTCGACCTCAGTTCTCTGAGTCGACTGGTTCGCAGCTCTGAGCTGGTCACCCAAGGACACGCGCCACCCATTGGTCTGGGTTTTGGATCTCGGGCCTCGTCGGCAAAGTAGCTGGCGATTCCCACACTTTATTGAACGATTCCATGCCCACACGGTCGATAACTTCCCTAACGAACGCGGCACCCTCGGTGTACTGCTTGAGCTTGCCATCCATACCCATGGCCTTACGCATAACGCTGTCCATTAGCCGCGGATTAGTGCGACGCTCGTTAAACCGTTCGCGAATCTGACCGACAGTAGGTACGACCTCTGGGCCAACAGCATCCATCACAACGTCGGCATGCCCTTCGAGCAAAGTCATGAGCGCGAGCAGAGCATCAAAAGCTTTTGCTCCACCTGGCCCAGCAACAACCTTAGCTAGCTCCGTCATATCGGCCCTACCGCGCAAGACATCGGCAAGTTTGCGTACTACCTCCGTGGCTTGCCCGAGTGCCGCCGAAGTCGAAAGATCCGAACTCACAACCAACGTGCTGATTTCGCTTTGCATGTAGCCGGACATCCACGGGACCGCCGAGAATTGGAGCCGGTGAGTTTCTTCGTGCAAACAGACCCACAAAAAGAAGTCACGTTGATCAACTTCAAGTTCCCCGGCGACAGACAGCATCGTAGGTGCGTTAAGTAACAAGCGCGGCTCTTTGCCAGGAGCAACTAGCGCTTCGTACTGGCCTAAAACCTTGCCGCTCATCCAACCCAAAGCGGCACCAAGCTGAAAGGCTGTCGCTCTTGAACTAACTTCATCGATCAGTCCGGCTTCGCCACGTTCACGAATCCGATCAGCCAATGGAGCTGTCAGGTAAGCAAACGAATCGATGTTGGAAGCAATCCACTCCTTACGGTCAACGACCTGCGCTTTGGGTGCATTGCCTGGTGCCACCAATCCAGTGCACTTAGCAACCGGCTCTACCGATTCGGCCGATAGCGCCCTGATTTGTTCTACGATTTCGTGAGCTTGAGTCAAGGGGATCTGCGGCCCTTTGGGCGCGAACTTGCCACCGACCTTATTGGCCAATCCCCAATCAACAATACTGCGGCTCAACTCGCGCACTCCTCAATCTGGGATCGGTCGGATCCGGCTAGCATCCGCACTTGGACAAGTTCGTAGCCGCTTCGTCCCAAGCAAGTCTGGCTTTGTCGGGATTTTTGACTTTGTCAGCCATGAATGCATAAGTCAATAGTCGCCCGGATGAGTCTGTGATCAAACCTGCCAGGCTATTCACACCACTAAGAGCGCCGGTTTTTCCGCGAACTACTCCGCGACCAGGCCGGGTGGCCTCAAGAGCGAATCTATTGACCAGCGTTCCCGTCAATCCGGCCACTGGCAACGTCGATTGGACAGCCCAGATCGCGCTGTTCTCGCTGAGCGCGGAGGCTTTGAGGGTCTGTGCCAAAGTAATCGGCGTAATCCGGTTCTTGCGGCTCAAACCCGAACCATCGTTGAGGACCAAACCTGCGGTACTAATGCCGAGCCGACTCAAGACTTCTTGTGCGGCTTGAACTCCACCGGTAAAGCTTCCCGAACCCGCTAATTTGACCCCAGCCAAGTGCGCCAAATTCTCTGCAGTCGTGTTGTCGCTTAGTTCCATCATCTGGCCCACGAGAATTGACATGGGTGCAGAGGTGACCGAAGCCACCAGTTCCTGGTTCTTGGTGGACTTGACCTTCGAGACGCCACCGCCAACTTTGATGCCCTGCTTTTTCAGAAGCGAGGCAAACTTCTTTGCCGTGGGCACTGCATCGCGAGGAATACTGTTGTAGACATCGTCGCTCGCACGAGAGGACAGTGCAGAGATCTTGCCAACGACGAGATCCCAAACGTAATTCTTAGGCCAGCTTGGAGCTTCTTGCGGACCTGTGAATAGCGAATCGTCGTAATTGATACGGAACGTGGACGATGAACTACCGCCAGACTTGATGGCATTTGCCGTCTTGATCGCTAACTGGTTCAGGGTCTCGCCATAATCGGATCGTTTATCACCAGAGCCGTCGATCAACAGCGGATTGCCAGCGCCGACAATCGTGAGATCCGTTCCCGTTGGGTTGCGCATGACGCGTGTTACGAGGCGATGGTCAGGACCATATGCCGTCAGGACGCTGGTTCCCGTAATGATCTTGGTGGTTGAGGCGGGCATGATCGGCGTTGCACTGGCACGCGAGTACACCTCATCGCCAGAACCAACGTCGATCACAGAAACGCCAACACTGGGACCCAGATCTTTCTCGGCCAGCGGTTTGGCCACGACCGCCTGGATTCCTGCAGAAGTGGGTGCAATGCCAGCCTCAAAATCGAGGGGTTCGAGAACTGTGACCGAATCTTTAGCCGGCAACTGAGACCACTGGGAATCACCTGCTGCATAAACAGCACCGCCTGACAACGCCACAGCTGTACAGACAGCCGCGGCGATAAGGCCTCGCGGAACAAGGCGATTGCGACGAGCGGACAACATCCCCCCATGTTAAATCAGACTTCTGGATTAGTTCGACTGGCATTAGTAACTTGCTTTACGCCACACTAAGTTACCGACCAAGTTTTCGAACCAGTTTCAGAAGCTTTTTACAAGATCAGGAGAAACTCGTGGAGTTTGACGTCATTATCGAAATCCCTACCGGGAGCCGAAACAAGTACGAAATTGACCACGAATCTGGTCGTATCCGCCTCGACCGCATGCTGTTCACTGCTACTCGCTACCCGCATGACTACGGGTTTGTCGATGACACACTCGGTCTCGACGGCGATCCGCTCGATGCACTCGTCATCGTGCAAGAGCCAACGTTCCCGGGTTGCGTGATCAGGGCTCGCACAATCGGAATGTTCCGCATGACCGACGAAGCCGGCGGCGACGACAAGCTAGTTTGTGTGCCAGCTGACGATCCCCGGTTGGAGCACATGCGCGATATCCATCACCTTCCAGAATTCGACCGTCTCGAGATTCAACACTTCTTCGAAATTTACAAGGACCTTGAGCCAGGCAAGTCGGTAGAAGGAGCCTCATGGGCTGGCCGTACCGAGGCTGAAGAAGAAGTCCGCGAGTCTTATAAACGCTTCGAAGTTGCAGAGGCCGAGAGGATCGCCGCGGAAGAGGCAGCCGCAGAGGCAGCAGAATCGAACTAACCAGCGCTTACATTTATAAGGAACGGACGCGACCTAACGGAATAGGTGGCGTCCGTTTCTCGTTGGAGCAACTATGACAGTCGACTATTACTTTGACCCTGCTTGCCCATGGACCTGGTACACAGCCACTTGGCTCACCACAGTTGCTGAAGAACTCGACTTTGAGATCCATGGTCATCCCATGAGTTTGTGGGAGATCAACAATCACGAAGTTCCTGACGAATACCGTGAGCCAGTCCTCTTGTCGCTCCAGGCACTTCGTTTGGTTCAAGCGCTTGATAACCAGGGACGCTACAACGAACTCTGGGCGTTCTACCGCGAACTAGGCACACGTATTCACAACGAGGGGCGGAAGTGGTCGATCAAGGTCATCGAAGAATCAGCACTTGCCGCTGGTATTGAAGATCTCGATCCGATCCAGGATGAAACTTTGGATGCTCCTATCGCCGAGATCACTGCCCTTGCCATGGTTCGCGGCGGTCAAGACATTGGGTCGCCCTTATTGGTACTGCCAGATGTAGAAAAGGGTTTCCACGGCCCTGTTGTTGATTCTGAGCCAATGACAACCGACGAGGCTCTCGCTTTATGGGAAGCGGTGGCAGCTATCGTCAAGGTCCCTAGCTTCTTCGAAATCAAACACGGGCGAGGCTAAGCGCGCTAAATAGCCGTTTTGAGGGCTGACAAAGTTCACCTCCTGAAGTTTTTGACGAGCATGCGCATATCCAAATGTGCAAGTATCTGCCCATGGCAACGACAACCGAAGCAGTTACAAGTACGATTCCCGCTCGGCTAGACCGCCTTAAGTGGTCCCCGTTCCACCGCAAGATGATCATGGCACTAGGTGTCGCCTGGATCCTTGACGGTCTCGAGATCACGATCGCAGGTTCGATCGCCGGCGTGCTGGGCGAACCCGGCACGCTCAACATGTCGTCTACCGAAATCGGTCTGGTCGCTACGACCTACCTGGTCGGCCAGGTGATTGGCGCTCTGTTCTTTGGCAAGCTGTCTGACCGACTCGGACGCCGCAAGCTGTTCATGATCACGCTTGGCGTCTATCTGTTCGGTTCCGGCTTGAGCGCATTCACCATGGGCCAGGGAACCGGCTGGGTCATCTTCCTCTACGCCACCCGCGTGATTGCAGGTATGGGTATCGGTGGCGAGTACGCCGCAATCAACTCGGCAATCGACGAGATGATGCCATCGAAGTACCGCGGTCGAGTCGACATCGGCATCAACGGCACGTACTGGGCCGGTTCGATCATCGGTACCGTAGCCTCGCTGATTCTCCTCAACACCCTCCCAGAAGACCTCGGATGGCGCATTGGCTTCCTCTTGGGACCGATTCTCGGAATCGTGATCATGCTCGTCCGGCGACATTTGCCAGAGAGCCCACGCTGGCAACTCACCCACGGCTATGCCGAAGAGGCCGAAGAGTCAATGCAATACATCGAGGGTGAATGTCGTAAGGCCGGTCAAGAAGTCAAGGACGTCCCAATGTCCAAGGCGATCACCGTCAAGCCTGAGAAGTCATACGGTTACATCGAACTACTCAAGGTGCTGTTCAAGATGTATCCCAAGCGAACGGTGCTTGGTGCCTCGCTAATGATCACGCAATCGTTCCTTTACAACGCGATCTTCTTTACCTACACCCTGGTGTTGGTCAAGTTCTTCGGCGTTGACCCGAACATGGCACCGGTGTTCCTGATCTGCTTCGCGGTCGGCAACCTTGCCGGTCCACTACTGCTTGGCCACCTATTCGACACCATCGGTCGTAAAGTCATGATCTCGTCGACCTATATCGGTTCTGGAATCTTGCTGGCTATTAGTGCGTGGCTGTTCAACATTGATGCACTCAATGCCGTTACTCAGACGATCTGCTGGTGCGTGATCTTCTTCTTCGCATCCGCAGGTGCCAGCTCTGCTTATCTCACGGTTAGCGAAATCTTCCCGATTGAGGTTCGCGCTCAAGCAATCGCCGTGTTCTTCGCGATCGCACAGTGCTTCGGTGCTCTTGGCCCAGTGTTCTACGGCTGGTTGATTGGCGACGGAACTGACCGAACATCTCTATTCATCGGGTATCTAATCGGTGCCGGAATTATGGTTGCCGGCGGTGTCATCGAGATACTCTTCGGCGTCAACGCTGAAGGCAAGTCGCTCGAGAACGTGGCCAAACCGCTCACAGCAGTCGACGATATTCCAGATGATTTGTCCGGTGACGGCGATGTAGCGGTAGCAACGATCAAGACGAAATCGGCCAAGAAAGTTGAGAAGATCCAAGCCAAAGTCGCCGACGAGGAAGTCGTCGCTGAGCGCGGGAAGAAGGCCACGCAAACGGCTGCCGAGCGTAGTAAGCAGCATGCCGAGGAGAAGGCTGAAGCGGCTAAAGCAAAGGCTCGAGCCAAGGCTGAGAAGAAGCTCAAGAAGGCTCAAGCAAAAGAGGCTGAGGAGATCAAGAAGCTCAAGGATCTCGACGGCGAGGTTTAGCTAGGTTCTTCTACTAACATCGAGCACGGTCGGACTACGGTCCGGCCGTGCTCTTGTTACGGCACAAATTACAGCAAGATGAGGATCACAACCGCCGCGACCATAGTGACGACTACTGCACAGGCATCGCCGATGCTGAGTGTCGATTCCCGGGCCAAGGTTCGCTGCGCATAAGGCTCGAAACCTTTGGCTGTCATCGTTGTCGCTGATCGGGTGGCACGGCGCAAAGCGAATACCAGTAGGTTGACTAGGCGCGACGGCCCCAACCGAATCGCAGTGAGCGGATTTCGTGTATCGACACCTCGGGCACGCAGAGCAGCGGACTGTTCAACCCAATCAGATCGAAGCTGTGGCAAAAGCCGCAGGCCAACCACCATCGAGAGTGCATATCGCGCGGGTACTTTGAGATGCTGCATCATCGAGTCAGCGAGGTCAGTCGGATCAGTAGTACCAAGCAGCAACACAGCTGGAATCGACAAAACTAGGATGCGTAAGCCGATCGGCAAAGTCGTAACAAGTGCCTCAGCGGAGAGAGTGAAAGGCCCCCACGCCCAAACCCAAGCTTCAGGATCCTCTGGCGCGATTCCGCTGAACAGCGCATTGGTCAACACAACGATCGCAGCAATCAGGACTAGTGGTGCCGTACGCCAAACGACGGACTTGAAATTCAGGCCCATAAAGGGAATGACAATCAATTCCAATATCAACAATGCAACAAGAACACGAAGGTCCAACGTCCAAACAGCCGCAACCGTCATCACGCACACGATCGCAAGCTTGGCTAACGGATTCAGGCGATTCAGCATCGTCATGCACCTCCTACCGTTTGAGTGGGCGATGTGCATTTCTCGAGCATGAACACCCTCGCACCCGTCTCACGCACAAACTCCTCATCATGAGTCACAGCAACCACCGCGATTCCACGCTTAGTGAAGTTAATCAACTCAGCTGTCAGGCGCTGCCAAGTATCTGTATCTTGGCCAAAAGTTGGCTCATCTACGATCAGCACTTTCGGTTCACGCATAAAGGCAGTTGCCAACGAAAGCCGCCGCTTCTCACCACCCGACAAGGTGAACGGATTTTCTTCGGCCACGTAGTCCAGACCAACTGACCGCAATATCTCGTCTGCCCTGGACCGGTTAGCACTGCTTTTGGGCAGTCCAAACAAGAGTTCTTGACGCACCGTATCGGTCAGGAACTGATGCTCAGGTTCTTGAAAGACATTGACGATCTCACTGGCAAGAACACGAGCCGAGAGTCTGTGTGCTGGCTTGCGCTGACCGGCAACAACAACTTCGCCAGCAGTCGGCGCGAGTAGCCCACCAAGTGCCCGCGCTAGGGTTGATTTGCCTGCACCGTTTACCCCACAGATCGCGACGAATTCACCGCGATGGATCTCGAGAGTCACATCATCCAAGATCCGCTGCGGCATCTGACCTCGGTCAACAACTAAATGGCGCGCAGAGAGCACCACTTCTTCGGAGTCGGCAACCAATCCAGGCCCCGCCTGCCGAAAGGTCGACTGCGCACTCAGCTCCGAGGATTCTGGCGTCGAATCAACCTCGAACAGTTGGGAGTCTTCGAGTACGACGGTGCGGTCGACGAGACCTCTCAATAGCTCTGGATTGTGATCGACCACCACCAACGTGGCACCGCTGGAGTCGATGTAGCGGGCAACCGCTGCAAGTGCTTCGCGTGTCCCTTCAGGGTCGAGGTTAGCTGTCGGCTCATCGAGCAAAACCAACGGCGGTCTAGGTGCCAATGCGCCTGCGAGACCCAGCCGCTGCTTCTCACCGCCGGAGAGCTCCATGGTCGACCGATCCAACGGGTACTCCAGGCCGACATCAGTCAAAGCTTGCTCCGCACCGGGCCATATTTCAGCACGCGGTAAGCAGCGATTCTCCAAACCAAAAGCCACATCGTCGCCAATACGAGATAAGAGAATGTTGGACTCTGGATCTTGCTGCATGAGTGCCACACCACCGATTACTCGCCCACCAGATGCGGCCGTATAAGTCGCGAGTCCGCGAAGCAAGGTCGACTTGCCAGAGCCAGATCGACCAGTGATCAACACTCGTTCACCCGGCTGCAAGTTGAGGGTGGTCGGGTCGATCCCTTCGAAGGTACGACCTTGACTACTGGCAGCAAAGTCGTTTAGCGCTCCGGCTTGAGCCAAGCGTCTCACGACAAGCGGGGCAACTATTGAACCCAATACGAAACCACCAACGGCACCACACGCGATATAGGCAAGCCTCCAATTGTCTGCCCAGAAGGGGTAGTACAGAACAGTGTCAAGCGTAGTTCCAGCTGCGCAAGCTAGTGCAGTGCCAAGACCAGCTAGCGGCCAAGTGAAGTGGCGATATCTCGTTGCAGCAAACACCACTTCGACGGCCAGACCCTGCGCAATTCCATAAAAGAGCATCGTTAGACCGAACGCGTTACCTAACAAAGTCGAGACGATTACAGCTGCCATAGAGGCAAAGAGTGCAGCACCTGGGCGACGGACAATCAGCATGGCAATCACTTGTGGAAGCATCCACACGCCATAGAGCAACGCTTGGGCAGGAGGGAATGCAATAAACAGTGGAGTCGTAATGACCCAGATTTGATTCCATGCCCAATAGATGACGCCGAAAGCAGACCCCAATACGGCGATGGTGACAAGATCGACAGTTCGCCAGCGGTATCGCGGCAAAGCCAAATGGAATGACATTCGTCCTCTTCCTTGTCAGCATTACCTGACCAGGTTCGTACGGTCGGCGGAATCTCCGCCCTCTCAGCCCTAAGGCTCCCGTGGAGTTACATAATCGAGATTAGCTTAAGTTGGAACCGCACGGCACTGCTGGCAGCTCAAACCTCTGAACATCACTCAGTCGACATACGGACAGTGACGGCATTTGTTGTCGCAACATTCCCTATCAGCCAGATACTCAGCGGTGAAAACCCATAATCCACTGACCGGATCAAAGTATCCGTCTTTGCCAGCTTCCAATGCCGCCTTATGGGCCTCGATGATTTCGTCTCTACCTAGCGCATCAAGCGGCAACCGGCTCTCACTCGGCGTCAAAAAATCTCGATGAGAAAGTTCCATAACTAACGTCGTGCCATTGCTGAGTTAATGAGTCGATGACCGAGCACACGGCCCTGCTTGGAATAGTTTTTTGCGCCAATTGCGCGGTACCACGAAGCCGGAGCTTCGGGGTGAGGGCCTACTACGCCGATCCGACCAGCACCAACCCGTTTTGTGAGCGCTGCAATTCGTCCATTTGTATAACGGGCATGCACTTGGACACCGCGTGCCGAACCGGTGGTGAAATACGGTCCGTCCTGGAAGAACATAGAGCGGTGCTTTGCACCCCAACGCACCGGAATGACGGTGTCTCGGGTGCTCTTGGTCGATGCTCCCTCAGTAGCGATGTACTGGCCGGTATTGCCTGGTTGGAGCAACCCCATGCCAGGCATCGATCCTGCAAGGTATGCCCCCTGACAGATTCCCAAATAGCGACCGCCGTCGCGGACATAACGAATGATCAACTTCTTAGCTTTGGCGCCCATTAGCTTGTCGGCTCTTGCCACCGAAGTGTCTCCACCCGGTTGCACATAGAGTGCGGCTTTGCGCAAGGTGGAAGTTGTGAGTTTGCGCCGCTCCTTGGGGCCAACATAGGCTACTCGAAATTTCTGTCGAGCAGATTTGACAAGGCGGGCTGCTGCTTCACTACATCCTTGACACGATGCTGGGCCTCGATAAACCAAAGCCAACGGGCGGGTTCTTTTACTCGATCGAACCCCAAGTTGCTGGCCATCGGTCTGAGCTCGCTTGGCAGATCCCTGATGGAAGGCTGCTCCGGTTTGCACCTTGGCAATATCAGCCACACCCATCGCCGGAGTGCTGAACACCAACGGCAATACTGCCACCGCGAGTACCGTCAGCGATCTCATTTGACCCATCCACCGATTAAACCTCTTAAGCAATAAAAGAGCCACCGTCCGTTTAGCCAACCTTGGCATTCAGAGAGCTAATGAGGTCGTAGATCACCTGGAGGTTGGGCGTTGGAGTGCCATTGGCTTGCGCTCGTTTAATCGGTTCTCCTAAGATCGCATCCGCCTCCATAATGCGGCCATGATCAAAGTCGACTTTCATACTTGGATCGTATGGCTCCATGTGCACACTGGACTGAAACATCATCTCGTTGTCTGCTTCGGTGAGAGCTGTACAACCATCAGCAAGCGCAGCAGCAAGCACCTCATCCATCACACGTTTAACCAACTCGGCACAGTGTGGCTCCTCAGTCATCTCTTTTGAGTTTCGATCAGCCAACACACTGATTGGATTGAAGGACGAATTCCACAGCAGCTTCTGCCAACGAGCTGTCAGCAAACTATCCTCGACGTTCACTGGAACGCCAGCATCTACGAAAGTAGACGCAAGCTGTTTAAGGGCATCGTCTGCCGGTGCTGTCTTATAACCGTCAAGATATCTGCCGATATTCAGGCTGCCAAGTGAATAGTGTTCGACCTTATTGCGTTCGGTGCGTTCGGCCGCGATCAGTGCGATAGCACCAACCACCGACTGATCTTCACTCAAATGCTCGGCATAGAGCTGTTCGCAATTGATGCCATTTTGGATCAGTAGAACCGTGCCATTGGGCTTAAGAGCTTGCACGATCATGGGAGCGATAACAGGATTCACCGTTGCTTTGAGCGCCACAATTACGACGTCAGCTGGCGCTAAGTCGGTAGCTTGCTTGACGCACAACGGGTTCTTGAGGTCGATATCACCAAGAGGCGAGGCTATCTTGAATCCGTGTTCGCGAATGTAGTCCGCGTCATTCTGAAAAACAAACGTCACCTCGTGGCCTGCATCAGCCAAACGCGCTCCGTAATAGCCACCGACTGCACCAGCGCCGATCACCGAAAATGTTGTCACGCCTACCTACTTTCGCAATCGAATCGTTTTGATCACCTTGTAGGCGCTGTGGCTTGAAGTCCTCGGCGCCGAGTAAACAAGTGTGACCTTGGTCTTCTTAGGAACGTTATTGGCAACTAGTTGGACCTTGCCGTTCTTGAATGTCTTGCGCTTGAGCCATTTTTGTTTCTTATTTTTAGTGACATTCTTTTTGCTGAGGAACCATTTGGCAGACACTGTCATTTTGCGATTTGCGTTGGTCTTGCAATTGGCAGGTAGTACAACCGTCTTCCCTCGAAGCTTAACCTTCTTAGTCGGAATCTTCGCTGCGCAAGATCCAACCGGCACTTGAGGCCTGGGCTTCTCTTTGTCTTGAACAAAGGAGATTGAGACGGAGCCATTTTGCATCGATCCGTTTTGAGGAGTCTGGTTAGTGCCACCGGGACGGAAGGTCGTGCTGAATCCGTAGGCCGCTCGAGTCGTTGAAGCATGTGAACCTCCAGCACCACCGCCACTGGAATTGCCGCCAAAATTGGCTCCGCCAGCGCCGCCGCCATAACCACCGCCACCGCCTGCGCCACCTGCTCCACCGGCGCCGAAGGTCGCACCGCCACCACCGGCCACAATTGTGACGCCGCTACCGGTAACCGACGTCGCAGAGCCGCCGCCTGACGGATGATACGAAGTGTGTCCGACTCGGACGGTGAGAACGGTTCCCTTAGGCAAGAACTGGTGGGTCGTATCGACTGCACCTGCGCCGCCTGGGACGTTATTGGATGCCGATCCTCCACCGGCTCCTCTAGCGACTATTCGCACCACCCCTGCCCTAGTGGTAGTGCAATTTTGGGCAACTGACTGGGTCGGGTTGCCTTCGAACTCATAAAGGCCGTTGGCACTCTGGCTGCAGATCTTCACCGGCGCTGCCTGCGCTTGTCCTCGTTGAGCCCTTGGCTCGAAAATCGACACAGCGGCCGCTGTTGCCAACGCGGTCGCCACAGCAAAAGGACGCCATTTTGTATAACGACCAGAATCCGCAATATTGTTGATCAACGAGGTACTCATGGCAATACACCTTTCCCTCGAATTGTGTCGCGAGCTGAATCACCTCAACACTGACACAAGATTCTGGCGGTAGAAAATTGAAGCCAGGGAACGGATGACGGAAATGGATAACGGAATGGGCAAGGATTCACTGGGCACCATCGACGAAACTCAGTTTGCTAAAGTGGGCGAGTCGCGAATTTCTTGGAGATTTGCCTCGCCGCTATAGCTCAGTTGGTAGAGCGATTCACTCGTAATGAATAGGTCTGCGGTTCAATTCCGCATAGCGGCCCCACCTTTTTCAAAGCATTTCTTAGCGCACCCTTCTTTAAGTGAACCAAATGGTTCATTTCGGGTCAGTTCCTCGCAAGATTCGAGCACCATTTGGTTCAAGTAACTAAACTCCATAGGGTGCAGCTTAAATTTGTTGGTCGATCCTCAGAGCTACGTGAGCTCGATGCGATTACGCGCAACTCAGCTGCTGGTCGAGGTGCTCTGGTCGTTATTTCTGGTGAACCAGGTATCGGCAAGTCGCGACTGATCCGCGAGTTCATAGACAACCATCCGGACGACCTAATCGTTACTGCCGCCGCACACACGAGCGACCAAACACCGTTCGCCACCTTCGCAGATATCGTCGCCGCTCTTGACCGAAAAGGCATCTCAGTCGAGAAATGCGAAGCGACAACAGCTGCTAGGGAACGCGCTAAGAATCCGGAAGCTGATGCTCCCCCGCCAGTGGATCCCAATGAGCCGCTAGGCGATACCGCAAATCGCCTACTCGAGTTGATCAACCTATCGCCTAGTCCCCCAATCTTGATCATCGAACAGATTCAGTTCATGGATCCAGACTCTGTCCGCCTACTGAACCACTTGGCATTCGCACTGACCAATGAGGCGATCACGATTATTTGCACTCGGTCGACCGACCGCGCTGGCAAGGCTCGGGTAGATGTCCCATCACAAGGCATCGACCTAGAACTTCGTGGTCTCACAATGACCGAGGTACAAGAACTCGTAGCACTCCAGAATCCTGGTGTTGAACCTGATGAAATGGCAAAGTTTGCACGTAGTTTGCACCAAACCACCGCAGGCTACCCTCGGGCAATTCACGACATTTTGGAGTCAATGGGAACCGAGATTCCTACCGAACATCAACTACTTGCCATCATGGTCGACACGGCCGACAACAACTCGGCCGAGGGCAACATCGAAATTGCTCAGGCCATGTACTCCCGGGTAGCAGACCTAGCGGAACATCGAGGTGACCTCGACGCCCTAGTA
>CAUJDH010000012.1 GCA_963169225.1 Actinomycetota bacterium | reverse complement strand
CGAATCGCTTCACTCCTTTGAATGTGACAGTGCCCAGATTGTCCGGAAGCTTCCAGCTCTCGCCAAGTCGAATCGCTCTGATTCCGACCCGTTCCATACCCTCGGTATCAAGTTCGTACACGCTCTGCGCATAGCCGTTATCGAGGCCCAAATTGCCAGTCCAAGCACTCAAGAACAGAGATGGCTCGTCTGCTGCTGGAAAGGTTGAGATCGGACCTAGATGCTCGTCAATCGTCGTGGATGGCAAGAAGATCCCCTGCAAGCCCAGTTGCGGTTTGGTGTCTGGCATTTTGACGACTCCGCGCGAGGTCAGATTGCCATCAGTTGGCAGGAACACTGTCGGTGCGTCGTAGAGCACAGTTCCGTCTGGGCTACGCACCTCGATTTCGGGAGCGTAGCCGTTGCCGATCAGATACACCTTGGCTCCGTCGACACTGACCGGATGGTTGACGTCGATCTTGTGTTGCTCGGCGGGTGAGCCCGGTTCGGGCGTAATAGCCAGCTCGGCATCAAATGATCTAGGAGCACCGCGCTGGTCACCCTCACGCTGGTAGGTGACATCGAATTTGTCGAGCGTCATCGAGAACGGTGGGAGATTGTCCATATTGACCAGTCGGCCAGCGCTGAAGGAGTCGTACTGAGTCGCTGTGTTGGAGAAGCTGTTACCAACGATCATGAGAACTTGACCACGCCATCCGAAGAGACCTGCGAGAGCAACCGAAAGCAACAGCACTAATAACGCCAAGTGGAAGACCAAATTACCCGTCTCGCGCAGATAACCCTTCTCAGCAGAAATCGAAGCAGATGAGGTGCCGGTTGAAACTCCCCGTTGAGGCTCATCACTAGTAGCTACCGAGACACGCCAGCGATCTTTGCGTAGAGCAGTGGCAATCTCGCCAGCAACCTTGTCGAGTTCTGTAGTCTCAGCAGATTCCCACTCGTGGGACACCGGCATCCGAGAGAAGCGACTAGGTGCACGAGGTGGCTGTGAGCGCAGGGCCCTGTAATGGACCAAGACGCGCGGCACAATGCAACCGATCAGCGAGATACACAGCAGCAGATAGATCGCTGAGAACCACGGCGTCGAGAAGACATTGAACATGCCGATCTTCTCGAACAGATTGCCCAGACCAGGATTGTCGGCGATGAACTGGTCCATCTTGACCGGATCAATATCACGTTGCGGAACGATCGAACCCGGAATCGCGGCAACGGCCAACAAGAACAACAAAATCAAGGCTGTTCGCATACTTGTGAGTTGGCGCCACATCCACCTCAACCAGCCGAGAACTCCGATTCCAGAGCGCGGAGAATCTGATGCAGTGTCGTCCTGCTGCTTGGTCGAGAAATCCCGAGCAGACGTTTCAGATTGGGAGGTCATAGGTTGTTATCCAGGTTTGCATATGAGTGACGATGGTGTTCCAAATTCCGGTGACGAGCAGGACTCCGATCACGACAAGTAACGCTCCGCCAAGGCGCATAATCAACTGGTAGTGCGCGCGGATCCAGCCGAGAGTTCCTGCTGCCTTGTCGAAGGCGAGACCGATCAGCAAAAACGGAATGCCTAGACCTAAACAGTACGCGAATGCGAGCAGTGCACCGCGCGCCGCCGAACCTTCTGAGTAGGCCAAACTCAGAACTGCGCTCAGAGTCGGCCCGATACATGGAACCCAGCCGAGTCCGAAAACGATACCAAGTAGCGGTGCTCCCCATAGTCCGAATTTGGGTGCCAAGTGGAATCGGTACTCACGATTGAGTCCTGGGATCCAACCACCGAACATAAGTCCTAAGACGATGACCACAACACCTAGGACAATCTGGATCCCGCGGATGTTGCCAAAGAACCATTCGCTTAGAGCACCAAAGAGGAATCCGAACGCCACGAACACGACAGAGAAGCCAAGGATGAATAGGAAGGTGCCAAGCAAGACTCGGCTGTACTTAGCCCACCCGCTCTTGAGTTGCGAGTCGGTCTGATTAGGGTTCTCCTCGGCTTGTCCAGCCAACTCTGCACCGGTCAGTCCGGTTATGTACGACAGATAGCCGGGCACCAGTGGCAACACGCAAGGAGAAGCAAACGACACGAGGCCAGCCAAGATCGCCAATGGCAGCGCGATCAATAGCGCACCACCGGTGACGGTCTCTTGCACCGAGCCGAGTATGTCGAAAATGATCAAGCGCTCGGTCCTGGTTCGGCGAGCAGTTCAGTGAGGAGTTCGCGCATTTGGGTTCGATCGACTTTACCCAGAATCCGCGCGGCAACCCGGCCCTGACGGTCCACGATCAAGGTGCTCGGGATCGCTTGCGGCGGCAAAGTGCCACGGAACTGGAGTTGGATTTTTCCGTCCGGGTCCCAAACATCCGGATAAGTCAGGTCGAATCGTTTGACGAACGCTTGAGCCGCTGGTTTGGTATCACGAGTGTTGATTCCGACAAACTGAACACCCTTAGGCCCAAGCTCACGCGACAGCTGCTCAAGCGCGGGGGCTTCGGCGCGGCAGGGGGCACACCAAGATGCCCAAATGTTGAGCGGCACAACTTTGCCCTTGTAATCGGCTAGGTTGAACGGCTTGCCGTCCAAAGTCTCACCGGTGATCTCTGGCGCGATAACGCGATCAGCCTCAGGAACAACCACAACCGAGCCGTCGCCAGAGATGTACCTGGAATTGGATTGCTCACTTGAGCTAGCCGACGAACAAGCGGTCAGGACAAGGCCCGCGGCCAAGCTAAGTATCAAGACTCGCACTAAACGCAAAGCCGCCAACTTCGAGGCCATCTCTTAGGCCCCTGCTCCCTTAGACGCTTTGGCTACTAGGTCCGCTGCTGGTTCGGAATAGGCGATCGCATCTAGCTCGTCATCGGTGAACACAAAGGATGTAACCGATGCGAGCGAACATTGACGATTGCGCGGATCGTGCCAAAGACGACGATCCTCCCCTGCCATGCGGGCAATCCATACCGGAAGCTGATGGCTGACCAATAAGATTTCGTGACCACGCGCTACATCACGAGCTTCGTGAATCACCGAGGTCATGCGTTCCGCAATCTCGCTGTAGGGCTCGCCCCACGAAGGCGTAATTGGGTTCCATAGGTGCCGCCAATTACGTGGGTCCTTGAGGGCACCATCGCCAACTGACACCTTCATGCCTTCAAGCTTGTTGGCTGCCTCGATCAGACGATCATCGGTACGGATCTCGACATTGTGAATCTCTGCCGCAGGTGCCGCCGTTTCTTGCGCACGCTCCAAAGGCGAAGCCCACACATCAATGATGTCACGGGAAGTCATGCTGGCAGCGACTTTGTCTGCCATCTGCTTCCCCAGATCCGACAGCTTGTATCCGGGAAGTCGTCCGTAGAGCACACCCTCCGGGTTATACACCTCACCGTGGCGCATGAGATGAACTACGGTTCGGATGCTCCGGTTTGAATTGCTCGACATGAACTGTCCCTCCACGTTCATACTGGTTCGAGCCAGTCTATGCCGCCAGCAAGAGCTTGTGCGGCAGCAGGCAGGGCTTCAAACACTTTGTCTAGTGCGGCGGTAGCAGGGTACGAGCACATAGCCACCCCTATTCGGACTTCCACTGCATCATTTAACTGGATCTGGAAGACTCGTTAGAGACTGGGAACCATTTGCGCGACTGAAGAATCTGATCCGGATCCCAGCCGAAAAGTAGCCCGAAAGGCCTACTTTAAGATGAAGACAGTTAGCAAGAAATTCGTTGCATTCACTACCAGCGCAAGTCTTGCCGCGGCACTTATATCTGGCGCAACTGTCGCCACTTCTAGCGCAGCGACTGGGCCAAAAGCTCCAGTGACTTCTTGGTCTCCAGCTAAGGATTTGACCCCCTCCGCTGATTACGGGGAGACGGCTTGTGTGCAAATTTCTGCAGATGGCACACGAGCCCTGGCCACTTGGACCGAAGAAAATGACACATCGGGGAGAGATTCAAGCCTCGACGGCAGCGATTAGCGGCAATAACGCAACCTGGGGTTCGATTCAGACCATCCAGGCTCCGACCAATGCTGCTGGAACTCCTTGCGCAACTTTGTCTACTAACGGAACACGTGCAACGGTTGTTTGGGTAGCGCAAACAGGAAGCGATAGCAGCACAAGAATCTATTCATCTTAATTCTGATCGCGGCGATATCGACATGTCTTCCGATGGCACCAAACTGACAGCGGCGTGGGCAGAAGAAGAATCGAATTTTGGCGATCCGGGTGCGATCAAATCGCGTTCGGCGACGATAACCTCGGACACTGCTACCTGGGGCTCAGTCACCACCTTGTCTGAACCAGGAATTCAAAGCACTGGCCCGAAGGTCACGGTCTCCGACAACGACTCTCGCGCAGTTGCTCTTTGGAGCCAAGAGGGCGGCCCGCAGCAAGCTCAAGTCGGTTCCGCAACTATCAGCCGTAACGTCGCAAACTGGGGAGGCCCTATCTACGTCTCCCACGGCTTGAGTCCCGTGATGAATATGGATGGTATGGAAACCAGCCTCACTTTGTCGGCAGATGGCATACAAGCTGCGGCATCTTGGACTTACACCGATTCGAGTCTGATCAAGACCGCAGTTGCAACTGGGACGATTAACGGCACTTCGTCAGCTTGGGGTGCCGGCACCATAATGGCCGCCGACAATCCATTCTCGGCAGTGCCATCGCTCTCGGGTTCTGCGGATGGCAGGACGATCACCGCAGTGTGGATGGAAGCCAGCTCTGACTTGTCGTGCATCGGTGTAGGCACCAGAACAGCCAGCGTTCAAGCAACCAAAGCAGCATGGAATGCACCAACAACGCTCGCTAGCGGTTTTCAAGTAGACAGCTATCCGGAGGTAGCGCAATCAAGCGATGGAAAACGAGCCATCGCTTTGTTCAAGAATCCGACACCTTCGGTCATGAAAATGCAGGCGAGCGTCACCACCATCACTTCAAGTTCGCAACCGACAACTAAGCGCAAGAGCCAGCAACTCAAGGCCGGAGCCACACCTAAGCGCATTAAGAAGCGCGGTGTGACCTTCTTGAACAAACGGAATGCCAGGACGAAACAAGGCATCGCTGTTAGTGCGAGGGCTCGAGTCATCTTGAATCGCGGCGAGCTCAGGTGCGCCAAGATCATCAAGGGCAAGCAACGCAAACTGAGCATTCGCACCTATGGCAATTGCACCTTCCGCATCAAGGTGACTTACACGGCTAAGGGTAATTCCACGTACCTACCACTCAAGGTCACCAAGACCTATCGCGTCAAACGTTAGGACTTACTGGCTAGCTTGCGCTGCTGCTTGGGAAGCAGTCGGTAGCGCCTCGATGACCTTATTTAGAGCCGAGTCGTCGTGTGCAGCTGACACGAACCATGACTCGAACACTGATGGCGGCAAGCTCACGCCTTGGTCGAGCATCGAGTGGAAGAACGCCCCATAAGGTTCGGTCGCTTGACGCTTGGCTTCGGTGAAGTTCGTGACAGGAGTCTCGGTAAAGAAGAAGCTAAACAGGTTGCCTGCGACTTGCGTCTGGTGCGCGATGCCGGCTTTGTCGAACTCGGCGCTAACAGCCTCGGCGATGGCGCGGGACTGACGATTCAAGGTGTCGTAAACCTCGTCTGTGCAGTACGTCAGTGTTGCCAGACCAGAAGCAGTTGCGACCGGATTCCCCGAGAGAGTGCCTGCCTGATACACCGGGCCTGCTGGTGCGAGTTGATCCATGACCTCGGTTCGACCACCAAAGGCAGCGACCGGAAGTCCTCCACCGACGACTTTGCCGAATGCGATCAGGTCAGGAGCCCAGCCTTCAGGCTTTGCTTCGAGTCCGTACCAGCCCGCTGGTCCTACCCGGAATCCAGTCATGACCTCGTCCAGAATCATGAGTGCGCCGTGCTTGTGACAAGTATCAGCAATCAACTTATTGAACCCTGGAGCCGGTGGCACTACGCCCATATTGGCGGCCGAAGCTTCAGTGATAACGGCCGCAATTTCGTCGCCAACCTGGGCGAATACTTGGGTCAGCGCTTGCGTGTCGTTGTACGGAATCGTGATCGTGTCGGCAGCAGTTCCAGGCGTAACGCCAGGAGAATCCGGCAGGCCGAGCGTTGCCACTCCTGAGCCGGCGGCGACGAGCAGTGAGTCACTGTGACCGTGGTAGCAACCATCGAACTTGACGATCTTGTTGCGCCCAGTGAACCCGCGAGCGAGGCGAATCGCACTCATGGTGGCCTCCGTGCCCGAGCTCACCAAGCGCACCTCATCTACTGCATCCACGCGGCGCACGATCTCCTCAGCCAACAAAACCTCATTGGGGTGTGGAGCACCGAACGACATGCCATTGGCAAGTTGATCTTCAACTGCGGCAATAACTGCGGGGTGACGATGACCCAAGATCATTGGACCCCATGATCCGACCAAGTCCACATAAGTATTGCCATCGGCATCTGTGACATAAGGGCCGTTGCCAGACACCATGAAGCGCGGAGTACCTCCGACCGACCCGAAGGCGCGCACAGGGCTGTTGACGCCGCCGGGTGTGACGTGGGCGGCACGTTCAAAGAACTCTAGGTTGTCGGTCATACGCGCCCTATCCCCACTCTTCGGCGTTCTGGATCCAGCTTGTCGCTGCTTGTTTGGCGTAGTAAGTGAGCACGATGTCGGCGCCTGCGCGTTTTATGCTCAATAGAGACTCGTAGGCGAGTTGATCGCGGTTCATGCCGAACTGTGCGGATGCCTCGATCATGGCGTATTCGCCCGACACTTGGTAAGCAGCAACCGGAACCTCAACGCTCGCAGCTACATCGCTCACCACATCCAGGTACATGCCAGCAGGTTTGACCATGACGATGTCCGCACCTTGTTCGACATCGAGTTGGGCTTCGCGCCAGCCTTCGACTCGGTTACTCGAATCTTGCTGATAGGTCTTGCGGTCCCCCTCCAGCTCTGACTCGACCGCATCGCGGAACGGGCCATAAAGCGCCGAGGCGTACTTCGCACCGTAGGCGATGATCCCAACCTCTGATAGGCCGACAAAGTCCAAAGCCTCGCGTACGGCACCGACTTGGCCGTCCATCATGCCGCTTGTGCCGACCATGTCGACCCCACAGTCGCCAAGTAAGACAGCCATCTTTTGGTACTGCTCCAAGGTCTGATCGTTGTCGACGCTGCCGTCTGGACCCAGCACGCCACAATGCCCGTGTGAGGTGAACTCATCGAGGCAAAGATCAGCCATGATCACGGTGCTCCCCGCAACCTCGTCGGCGACCTCACGCACAGCGACGCTTAGCGCCCCGTTCGGGTCGGTCGCACCTGAACCCTCGGGGTCGCGCGTAGCTGGAACCCCGAACAACATGAGTCCACCGAGTCCAAGTTCGGCAACCTCGTTCGCAGCGGCTTTGAGTGAATCCAAACTGTGCTGATACACACCAGGCATCGACGGGATTTCTTGTGGCTCGGTCAAGCCCTCTTTATAGAACAACGGCAACACGAGATCAGCCGGGTTCAATCGAACTTCACGTACTAGCCTGCGCATCGCGGGCGTTCGGCGCAAACGCCGTGGTCTTGCGAGTAACTCAGGCGTGTCTAACTCGCTATCGGATCCCTCGGATATGAGTTCGGGACCCAATAGGTTTTTGCCTACGAGTGACTCACCACTCACTGAACCTGCCGCGCCTTCTTACGACGACGGGAACCAGCACGCTTGAGCGACGGACGCCAGGTGAACTGACCACTCTCGATCGCGGCTAGGCGCATACCTTCGCCGTACTCAGCCAGAGCATCAACGAGTAGCTGCATCTTGGGTTGTTCTGGACGGACATCCACTCGCAGACCGTGTTCTTTGACGGTCTCGGCGGTTGCCGGACCAATAGCAGCAACAATCGTGCTCGCATGAGGCTTACCTGCGATACCGACCAAGTTGCGAACGGTGCTCGAAGAGGTGAACAAGACGGCATCGAATCCGCCGGTCTTTATTGCCTCGCGAGTCTCAGCGGGGGGTGGAGCTGCGCGAACGGTGCGGTAGGCGACGATATCGTCGACTTCCCAACCAATGTCCTGAAGTCCAGCTGCCAACTGCTCAGTCGAAATGTCGGCACGCGGCAAGAACACACGGTCGATCGGATCGATCTCAGCATCGTAAGGTGGCCAATCCTCAAGCAGACCGGCAGCGGAATGTTCACCGGACGGAATCAGGTCGGGCTTGACACCGAAGGCAATCAAAGCTGCCGCAGTTGCTTCGCCTACCGCAGCAATCTTGAGACCGGCTAGCGAACGAGCATCGAGACCATAGGCTTCGAACTTCTCGCGAATTGCGCGAACGGCATTCGCCGAGGTGAACCCGATCCACTGGTAACGACCGGACACGAGGCCTTGAATAGCACGATCCATTTGCTGTGGGGTGCGAGGCGGCTCAACCGAGATCGTGGGGACCTCGATCGGCACAGCGCCGTAGGCACGCAGCATGTCGCAAACTGAAGAAGACTGCTCTTTAGTCCTAGGCACAAGCACTCGCCAACCGAACAGCGGCTTGGTCTCAAACCACGACATCTTCTCGCGGGCAGAGAGTACTTCGCCAACGACAACGACGCCGGGACCGGTCTGCTTGCTGGCTTTGATCATCGGGCCGATCTCAGCAAGTGTGCTCTCGAGCGTGCGCTGTTCAACCGTGGTTGAACCGCGGGTCACAGTAATCGGAGTCTCTGGCTTGCGGCCTGCCGCGATCAGCGCTTTGGTGATCTCAACTGCATGCTCGGCACCATGCAGCACAACCAAGGTGTACTTAGGATCAGCAAACTCGGCCCAATCCTCGACCTGGTAAAACGACACAACGCGAACTTCTTCGGCCTTGCCACCGATCAACGGGAAACCACCATACGCAGCCAGTCCGGTGACAACCGAGATTCCTGGCGCCAACTCAAACGGAAGCTTGGATCGGTTCAACACATTGGTCTCTGCCTGAAATGCATGAACCGTTGGGTCGTCAGCGAGCAAGCGCACAACATTGCGTCCGTCCTTTGCGACCTCGATCGCGCGACGGACACGAGACTGATTGTCCTCGACGTTGCCTTCTTCATCAGCCTCAATCAAAATCAATTCGGCGTCGGGGGCGTAAGTTCGAGCGATATCTTCGATACCTGGATCTGCTACCACGACTTCTGCGGCCTCAAGTAGGAATCGCGCTCGCTGCGTAATCAATTCTGGATTGCCTGCACCTGCCCCAACAAGCGAGATCGTCCCCATATCGGGTGACTTTTTAGAGGCGGGAACAACCGGAGTTGGAGGAACCGCCGCGGCCTTGCGACGAGTAGCGGTCTTTTTGGCCGGAGCCTTCTTAGCAGGAACCTTCTTCGCAACAGCCTTTTTAGCGGGTGCAGCTTTTGTAGCTGGAGACTTCTTTGCCACAGTTTTTTTGGCAGGTGCTTTTTTGGCAGGAGCCTTCTTGGCCGAGGCCTTTTTGGTGGAAGCCTTCTTAGCAGGGGCTTTGGCTTCTAACTTCGCAGCAGCACCGCGCGATGCCGCAGGTTGCTTAGTAGAGGCCATGATCTTCTTAACAGCAGCCTTGGTTGTCGAAGTCTTCTTCGCCATTACTTCATCTCCGTCATCAGTTCACTGGCACCGAGTGCCAGCATTTTGCGCGCTAGTTCAATACCCAATGCTTGAGCATCTGCTGCCGCTCCAGAGATCGACTCGCGAATCACACGAGTACCGTCTTCCCCGGCAACAACTCCCGATAATTCGAGCGTCACACCCGACTTATCTGAAGCCGTGTCAGCTATTTGGGAAAACGCCCCCACCGGCGCCGAACATCCTGCTTCGAGTTCGCGAAGCAGTGCTCGTTCCGCTGTGACAGCCAGTCGAGTGTGTTGATCATCCAGCTGCGAGAGTGCCTGCGCGAGCGCTGGCGACTCATCTTGCAAGGTTGATCTTGATTCGATAGCTAAGGCGCCTTGCCCTGGGGCTGGCAGCATAAGATCGAAATCTAGGAGCTCCGTGATGGCTTCCGAAAATCCGATCCTATTCAATCCTGCGCTAGCGAGCACCACTGCGTCAAGTTGATCTTGTGTGACTTTAGTCAGTCTTGTGTCAATATTTCCTCGAAGATCAACTAGTTTCAGGTCTGGTCGAATTGCCTGCAATTGCGCACGACGCCGGGGAGAACCAGTACCTACGACGGCTCCAAGCGGTAGATCTTGCAAGGTTTTTCCGTCAGAAGCACACAAGGCATCGTGAGCATCCTCACGTTTTGGAATCGCACAAATTTCAACCCCAGGGTGGGGTTCAGTCGGTAAATCCTTGAGGGAATGAACAGCAAAATCGATATTCCCAGCCAGCAACTCATCTCGCACAGCACTCACAAAAACGCCAGTGCCACCCAAACTAGCCAGAGAGTCGGAGGTATTTGCATCACCCTCGGTGGTAATCAACACCAATTCCACCGGAGTTCCTGTAAGAGCGGTCAGTTGATCAGCAACGATTTGGGACTGAGTGGTTGCCAATTTGCTTCGACGGGTACCGAGCCGAATCGCTCGGGGAGAATCAGTCATCTGCCCGTCAGTCATTAGATTGGGGACGCGCAACGAAATCGACTGCCTCGGGATCCAAGTCGAATAGCGTATGCAAGGCTTCAGCGTATTTGAGTCCGTCTGGGTCACTAGCAAACTGCTTAATGCGCACAGTCGGGGCGTGAAGCAAATTCGACATTGTGCGTCGCATCGAATTCTCAACAGCCTCGGCGAACTCCTCTGACATCTCAGGATGCTTCAGACGAAGTCGGTTGAGTTCGGACTCCAAGACGGCATCAGCCTTAGCCCTTAGTGACACCACAATCGGCTCCACTTTGAGGGCCGCTTGCGCCACTATGAAATCACTGACTTCCTCATCAACAATCTCCCACGCCGCGGTCACATCCGCCTGCGCAGCTTGAGATCCAGGAGCCTCAGCCAAGTCCGAGAGATCCAGTCGAACGACACCGGGAATCTCGGCACAAGCCGGGTCTACATCATGAGGCAGCGCTAAGTCCACAAGGACTAGCCGACCCTCGGCACGGCCAGTCACGGCGGCCTCTGCCATCACAGCGTCAATCGTGTAGCCGTGTGCGCCGGTTGCGGTAACGGCAAGATCGGCCTCGGCAAGAGCCGTTGGTAGGTCACCGAGCTCCACCGCTTTGATCCCACGTTCAGCGGCGATCGTGTGGCTCTTCTCGCTAGTGCGACTTGTGATCGAGATGTCGGTAACGCCTAGCTCTTGGAGCGTCTGCACTGCAAGCACTCCCATCGCCCCAGCACCCACGACAAGCGCCCGCGAACCCGCCAAATTGTCGAGCGATTTACTGGCCTGATCCAGTGCCACCGAGACAACCGAGGCTCCATGACGGTCAAGGCCCGTTTCAGAATGGATGCGCTTGCCAACTCGCAAAGCCGACTGGCCGACTTCGTTGAGCACACGTCCGGCGCTCCCCGAGTTCTGCGCGTCCTTGAGCGAGGAACGAACCTGGCCAAGGATCTGCTGCTCGCCAACGATCATGGAATCGAGTCCACTGGAGACCGCAAATAAGTGATGCACTGCGCGGTCTTCGAAGTGGACGTAGAGATGCGGCGTAAGTTCGTCGAGTGAGACCGAAGTGTTCTTGGAGATGCTTCGTGCAATGTCCTGAACCGAGCCATGGAACCTGGCAACGTCGGCTACGACCTCGATGCGGTTGCAGGTGCGAACGATCATCGTCTCAGCAACGAAATCGGAACTCAGAATGTCTCGACGAAGCTGAGCATCGTCGGGAAGATGCGCTGCGATTTGATCCAAAAGATCCATGGGCGCAGACTGATGACTCACCCCAACAAGCAAAACACTCACTAGGCCATCTTACGCCAGTTCTTGCTTGAGCGCCTCAGGGTCTACTCGCCAATGGCAGAACTCTTCGCCATCGATCAGCACGACGGGAATTGACTCCCAAAATTCGTCCGCAAGTTCGGGGTCGTCGAGAATCGATTGGGTCTCCCATTCGACACCCAAATCGCCGCACACTCGGCTGACGACCAATTCGGCCTGCTCACATAGATGACAATCGGGCTTGCCAACCAAGACGACTCGGGTCATATTTTGCCTGCGAAACGCAGTGTTGACCTAGCTAGGATTTTCGGTGGTATCGACCGCTTCAAGGGTCGTGTCCGAGACGCTGAACTCAGCATTGTCGAGCTCGGACTGGGCCTGTTGACGCAATTCGCCTTTGCGGATCTTGCCGGTAACCGAGTGAGGTAGTGAGGGCACAATTTCGATGATCGACGGGCATTTGAATCGAGCCAAATAGCGCGAACAGTGTTCCGAGAGTTCCTCGACCGTGACTTCTTCACCCGGCATTGGAACGACATAAGCCTTAACTGCCTCACCTGTGTATGGGTGACGCACGCTGATCACGGCCGCGAGCGCAACCGATGGAAGATTCGTCAGCACATTCTCGATCTCACGCGGGTAAACGTTGAATCCGTTGACCAAGACGAGCTCTTTACGTCGGTCCACCAAGTGAAGATCTCCATCTTCGTCGCGGTAGGCGATATCGCCGGTCGGGAACCAACCGTCTTCATCGGGACCTTCGTCGCCGTCGGGCCAGTAGCCGCTAAAGATGTTGGCACCGCGAACGCAAATCTCTCCCGGATCACCGGAACGAACTTCTTCGTCCTCATCATCAAGGAGGCGCAGTTCGATGCCTGGCAATTCCTGACCAACCGAACCAGGCTTAGCCTGACCACTGACCACTGAGCTGCTGATCACGGCAGATGACTCAGTCATGCCATAACCCTCCCAAATCGTGCAACCGGCAGTCTGGAACTGCTGGAACACCGTGGGCGACAACGGAGCCGCACCTGAAACGAGAAGGCGAACAGAAGCAAAGTCTTCTTGTAAAGTGGGAAGCGCTGACCACGAGATGAACATGCCAGGGACACCGATAACAGAAGTGACACCCCATTTTTTGATCAATGCAGCGGTCTCGCCCGCATCGAAACGGTCAACGAGCACACCGGTTGATGCCGTCTTAGTGATCAGCCCAAGGAGACCGTTGAGTCCGTAAATGTGGGTCAGCGGAATCACGATGAGCGAAACATCATCGGGACCGAGGATCTCGATGTCTGAATCGATGGCTTGCATCTGATCGATATTGGCGAGTAGCGCACGGTGGGTCAGCATGGCAGCACGAGGTGCACCACGTGAGCCAGAGGTAAAGAGTAAAAGGGCCAAGCTTTCGGGGTCAGTCTCTTCGCTTGGCGGCGGAGTGGAACCGATCGTGAACTTGCGCCATTCATCCGTTCCAACGGTGATCACTTGCAGATCAGGACCCGCGGCTTCACGCACGGCTTCGTCGGCAACGTTCGTGTCCAAAATGAGCTTGGCACCCGACTGGCTGAACACGCCCGCGAACTCATCAACGGTGTATGCCGGACTGATAGGTACGGCAACAAGACCGGCTCTGAGAACTCCAAAGTAGCTAGCAACAAACTCGACGCTGTTCTCCATAACGATGGCGACGCGGTCACCTTGGCTCAATCCAAGGGCAGTAACGCCACCAGCAACGGCATGAACTTGGCGATCAACTGCATCCCAGGTAGTCGTGCGTCCCTCTGAGATGAACGCAGGACTGTCGGGGCGAGCTAAGGCTGCCTCACGAACTAGATCTGCCAGATTATTTGCCACAAGGTGAGTCTGTCACACTCCGTTGAGTCTTAGTTACAGAACGCCGGAAATCTGTGTGAACTACCCCGTTGTTACATAAAGATCGAACGGCGCTGAACTAGCAACTTGTACAGCGTGTGCTGGATCGTCTCGCGAACCTGGTCCGTGAGGTTGAAGACCAACATCGGGTCATCATCGATCGAATCGTCAAGATTGTCTGTGTAGATCGGCTCACCAAATTCGATGATCCATTTACTTGGCATGGGGATCAAGCCCAGCGGACCAAAATGGGGGAAGGTCGGAGTGATCGGGAAGTACGGAAGCCCGAGCAAGCGCGCCATCATCTTGGAATTGCCCAAGATCGGATAAGTCTCCTCCGCACCTACGATCGCACAAGGAATGATCGGGGTACCGGTTTTGATAGCTGAGGCCACGAAACCGCCTCGACCGAAACGTTGCAATTTATAACGCTCTGAATACGGCTTACCAACACCCTTGAAACCTTCAGGCCACACACCCACGAGTTCGCCAGACTTGAGTAGTCGTTCTGCATCAGGGGCGCATGCAAGCGTGGCACCAGATTTACGTGCCAGTTCGCTGAGGATCGGCGACTGGAACACGACATCAGCACCGAGGAGTCGTAGCGAACGTTCGGCAGGATGATGATCACTGATAGCCAAGGCAGTCATAATGCCGTCGAGAGCGATCGTTCCCGAGTGGTTGCAAACGATCAAGGCACCACCCTCGTCGGGGACATTCTCGAGTCCGCGAGTCTCGATCCGGAACCATCGCTTGTATAGCTGGCGGAACGGAACCGACAACACCTTGTCGGTGAGTTCACGGTCGAAACCAAACTCATCAATCTCGTATTCACCGGTCACACGACGACGCAAGAATGCGAGAAACTCGGCGACCTTCTCACTTACAGGGATCGGTGCAGCTTCTGTTCCTGGCAAAGGATTGTGCTCGACTTCCTCAAACAACTCCTCTGCAGTAGCAGCCGCTGCTGCTCCAGAACTTCCGCGCGAAGCCTTTGGAGCTGGATTTTTGGCTGCGGTCTTCTTGGCACCAGCCTTTGGAGCTGGCTTCTTGCCAGCCTTGGACTTGCGCTGAGTTCCCTTGATCGGGATGACGCGTGCATCAGCCATTGTTTGCTCCATTCACCGAAAGAGCTGAAGCCAAACGTTCTTCGGTGGCTTCAACAAGATCTGGTGACACCAATTTAGTCAATTCACGTCCCTCGATGAACGACTCAAAGGTCTGTTCGGTGGTGAATTGGGGTTCGAACCCGAATTCCGAACGCATACGGCTGGTATCAACACCACGCCCATAAGCCAAGAAACGCACCTGCTCGGCGGAGAAATCAGCAAGACCAAGTCGACGCACGATCGCACCAACAGTACCTGCGCCAAACCTCGGCACATGAACCATTGGACGGCCCGCTCGCCTAGCTGCTTGACTCAAGAACAAGATGCCGTCACCTGCCACGTTGTAAATGCCTCGGTGATCGCCTTGAACCGCGCGCTGAAGGGCAGCAAGTCCGTCATCTTCGTGCACAAACTGCAACCGCGCATCGTGACCCAAAATCGTCGGAATCACTGGTAGCTCAAAATACGAGGACATGGGGGTCTCGACAACGGGACCCAAGAAGTTGGCGAAGCGCAAAGTGGTGACTGCAACATCTGGGCGTCGGCGAGCGAAACCACGCACATAGCTCTCAACATCGACCGAATCCTTGGCCCAACCCGATGTCGGACTGTGCCGTGGTTCCATCGCTTCGGTGAACATGGCTGGATCGCGCGGGCCCGCGCCATAAACCGAAGTCGACGACTTGACGACTAGCTTGTTGACGCTAGGTGCCTTCTGACACGCAGCCAATAACTGCATGGTGCCAATGACGTTGATCTCTTTCATCGACATCCGGCCACCGGCTTGGATCGGCGTAGCGATCACACCCATGTGAACAACGGTGTCAACCTCGGCCGCGTTGATGACCTTCGAAATGATCGGATTGCGGATGTCGGCGCGAACGAACTCGGCGCCTCCGATATCAAGCTTGGGCGGAACTACGTCAACGCCAACCACTCGGTCGATTCCAGGAGCTTCGGTCAAGAGCCGGGCCATGCGGCCGCCGAGGTAACGCGAGACGCCAGTTACCAATACCACTCTCGACATGAAGACTCCTCAAAACTGCGGCTTTGGTCCCAGTAATAGGACCTAAGAGCCAAGAACGTCAGGGGCTACTTCTTGTTACGACGTTGAACGCGAGTCTTGCGAAGGAGCTTGCGGTGCTTCTTCTTTGCCATGCGCTTACGTCGCTTCTTGACGACTGATCCCACAGACGTGCCTTTCGTTGAATGAACTTCTAAAACCGGTTCCACTAGCGTACGCGGCTATGGGGGAACACTACATTTCGCCCCTTAGGATTTTGGATTCTGTTCACCCGCCCGCATCACACTTGCGCCATTTATTATTCCGTTCAAAGTGCATTAGTGTCCGGGTTCTTGCATACATACCAACGAACTGAATAATTCGGGTTATATAGACGTATCTGAAATTAGTGCCTAAATCCCCCCATAGAACCTCCTAAGATATCCAAGTTTCATCAAGTAGGCACTAAACAGTACTGCGAAGGCTCGTCAAGCAAAAGATTTCACGATCGGAGTGAACGTTGGACATCCTGATTCTCATCATCCAGATCTTGCTCTTCCTTGGCCCATTGGTCATGGGAGCCAAGTACGGACCTATGGCGCTTATTGGTACCTCGGGCGTATCCGTATTTATCCTCGTCGAATTCATGCGACTACAACCAGGTTCACCCCCGCTGTCGGCAATCTTCATCATCTTGTCGGTGATCTGTGCGACTGCAGCTATGACAGCCGCAGGCGGTATGGAGTTCCTCGTACGAGTCGCCACCAAAGCGATGCGCAAACATCCGAACCAGATTCCCGTAGTCGGGCCTCTCTTCGTTTGGCTGTTCACGATCATGTCAGGTACCGGTAACATCACCTTCGCCCTGATTCCCGTGATGTACGAAGTCTCATACTCATCAAAGATCCGTCCTGAACGCGTACTCGCAACTGCTAACGCAGTGTGTCAGCTAGCTCTCATGGCAAGCCCGGTTGCAGCTGTCACTTACGTGTTCATCAATATGGTCAACGCAGGCGGCGAAGAAATCACTCTGGCCCAAATGCTCATGGTGACAGTTCCCGCGTCGTTAATCGCCACGATCCTTGCCTCCCTCGTGATGTCCAAGTACGGCAAGAATCTTGAAGATGATCCCGAGTACCTGCGTCGCCTCAAAGAAGGCGAGGTCGATCCCCCTTCAGATCTCGAAGCAGAAGAACAAGAGCCACTCCCCGCCCGTGCAGCATGGAGTGCCTACATCTTCCTCGGTGGCGTTATCGCCGGTGTCGTCCTTGGATTCTTCGAAGGGCTGCGTCCGACCTACCAGAAGGAATCACCATCCGGTGAACTCCTTGACGTCACTGTCTCCATGTCGTTCATGATCCCGATCTGCATGTTCGCCGTTGCCGGTTTGATCATGATTCTTTGCAAGGTCAAGACCCAGAAGGTTATGCAGCAGTCGATCATCGGTACTGGTCTTATCGCCGCCTTGCTACTCCTTGCGGTGCCTGTTCTAGCCGGAACGATCATCAACGATCACACCGAGCAGATCACCGAGTTCGTTGCTAGCGCAATGGGAATCAGCACCATGTTGTTCGCGGTGATCTTGTTCCTCTTGGCTGCACTGATTCAAAGCCAGGTTGCCTCGCTGTCGATCCTCGTGCCACTCGCTATGGCCGGTGGTCTCAGCGCCGGACCGATGACCGGTATGCTCGGCGCCGCCTCCGGTAACAACCTGTTGGCTTCCATGGGTGGTCTTGGTCAGGCATGCATCTTGACCGATAAGACTGGCTCAACCAAACAAGGTTCGATCTTGATCAACGGTTCGTTCCTTGTCCCGATGCTGCTCTGCTGTGTGTTCGCCATCGCAATCGGAACAGTTGTTCAAGCATTCGTTTTCTAGCATTCGATCAAACCCTTAAGAGACGGCCTCACCGAAAGGTGGGGTCGTCTCTCTTTGTGTTAGCAATAGCCGCAAATAGCGGAAACTAGAAGCCGTGCGGATCCGCTTTGAGACCCAAATGAGGGAACACCGCTTCACGGGTTTTAAGGATGGAACGATCCAACTGACTCATCGGGTCAAGATGTCCATCGAACTCACGAATTATCAGGTGCACACCGTCTCCCATCGTCTCGGGTGACTCCACACCGCTGAGTTCGAAAACCAAGTCACGAAACGATTGCGGTACCGCTGTATCAGGGGCAATCGGATTGCCCGCGGCAATTGCCACCAAATGCGTCCACGCTCGCGGTACAACCTCAGGCCAGTCGTAACCTCCGCCACCGAGCGCCACCCATTTGCCATCACAATGTTCGTGACTGAGCTGGTGAATCCGCTCATAGGACCAACGTTGGGCATCAACTGACAGCATCAGGTTAGTCAGCGGGTCATTCCGGTGACTGTCACAGCCCTGTTGCGACACAATGAACTGCGGTTTGAAAGCCGCAATAGCATCAGGAACGACCGCCTCGAATGCACGAATCCAATCCGAATCACTTGTCGCCGCACGAAGCTCGATATTGACACAAGTCCCCTCGGCTCCGGGACCTCCACAATCACTAGCTGGTCCAGTGCCGGGGAATAGCGAACGCCCAGACTCGTGAATCGAGATTGTCATAACTCTCGGATCTTCGTAGAACGACTCTTGAACGCCATCACCGTGATGAGCATCGACATCTATGTAGGCCACGCGCTCAAATCCCGCGTCAAGGAGCCATTGGATAGCGATAGATGCATCGTTGTAAACGCAGAATCCCGCTGCCCGGTCGGGCATAGCATGGTGAAGCCCACCAGAGATATTGACGCCATGGTCGAAGTTGCCCGTCAAGACAGATTCAACGGCCGCAACCGAGGCTCCGCAGATCAAACTCGCGGCTCGGTGCATATCGAGGAACACTGGAACGTCGGGCGTTCCCAATCCTCGCATCTCAGCTGTTGTAACACCATCGGAACAGGCGGTCACAGCAGCGATGTAGTCATCATCATGCGTCCTGCGAAGGATGGGTCCTCGCACAGGCTTAATGTGCGTAACCTCCGAGACGTTGTCTTGCTCAAGGATTCCGAACTCGTGGACTAAAGCGTTCGTCAGTCGTTGCCGGATAGGCGACAACGGATGCTCACGACCAAAATCGTAGGCTGCGAGCGCCTCGTCAAAGACGTAGGCGAGACGACATGACATGTCATTACGCTACCGCTATTACTGGTCTATTTGCTCAAGAAGTTGGCCAGTCAGCTCGGCAGAACGGTGAGCGGCGGCCTGTTCCGCCTTAGCAACGATTGCAGTCAATCCACTCGCGGCGAAAGACTCGAGCGCTGCCTGCGTAGTGCCATTTGGTGAGGTCACGTTCTCGCGCAATGTCGTGGCAGAGTCACCAGTTAGTTCGAGCATTGCAGCGGCACCGATGATCGTCTGCTTGGCCAATGTATTGGCAGTCTCTTGATCGAGTCCGAGCTCTTGTCCCCCCGCTGCTAAGGCCTCAACAAAGGCGAAGAAGTAGGCGGGACCAGATCCAGAGACTGAGGTGAGTACGTCTTGCAATGACTCATTGATCTCAACCACAGTGCCGACTGAACTCAAAATTTCGTGAACAAGCTGTTGTGCTTCCGATGAGACATTAGAAGCAAACGAAATGCCTGTTACTCCTTTGCCAAGGAGTGCGGGGGTATTGGGCATGGCACGAACTAGCGCAACTTGGTCGCCGAATGCACGCGTCAAGAATTCAATACTTGCACCAGCAGCCACCGAAACAATAACTTGATCGCTCGTTAGCGACTCACGCATTTGTTTACCGAGGCCCACCAAACTTTGAGGCTTGACTGCCAAAATCAATATTTCCGAATCTGCCGTTGCTTGCTCTAGCGTGACCTGCCGCGCAGAGTAACGTGCTTCCAAGTCTGCCGCCCGCATGTTGTCTGTCTCAACAACGCCGAGTTGAACATCGAGTTGATCTTGAGCTGCTACCTGGCTGATTCCGGCGATCAGGGCTTCGCCCATTTTGCCGCCACCGACAACAGTGATTCGAGTCATCTCAATTCCCTCAAGTGCTAGTTTTTGCACCTCAGCTCGTGTGGGTGCGCGTAGTTCCAGTCTTAGATGTCGTGGTGCGCGTTGCCTTCTTTGGGGTTGGCTTCTTTTCAGGATCCGTCTTCTTGGCTGTCGACTTCGATTGGACATTAGACCCTGAGGGCTTGGCTCTGTGGATCTGTTTGGAAGCAGACTTCTTAACCGCAGAAGCTGACCCCGATGTCGCCTTCGAGACAGAAGACACCGCTTTGGCTTTTGGCCCGCTCTCGTTCGTACTCGAGTCATCTTTGCTCTGACCAGGAAGTGGCTTTGTCGGAGTGAGCCAGCCCTGGATTGTCGGCGATACAAGTCGAACGATGTCGTCATCTGACATGGAGGCCAGTGGCTCCATTCGCACAATGTATCGGCCAGCAGCGATACCCAGCAGATAGCTCGTAATCAGATTGGCGCGCAGACGAGCATCGGGAACACCGATCACTCCGGCAAGGCGATCAACAATTCCCTCCTCAATCATGCCGCGAATACCTGCCACAGCCTTGCCCGAGGAAACACCTGCCTTGGCCAGTTGCATCAAGTCTTCCCGAGCATCCGGATCCTTGAAGGTGTCTAGCGTGACTCGCACGAGTCGCTCGCCCAAGCCATCGACACCGGGGGCCACAATCGCAGGAATCGATCCCACAGGGTCAAATGGCAGACGCAAGACGGCGTCGAAGAGCTTGTCCTTGGAGTTGTAGTAATTGGTCACCACTTCTGGTGCGACACCTGCCGCAGCAGCCACACCTTTCATGGTCGTCTTCATATATCCACGAGACCGAAAAGCTACCTTGGCCGCATCAAGTACGGCTTCACGAACATCGTCTTTACCCACACTCGTAGCCTGCCAGAATGCCCGGCCCTCGGCAACTAGGCAGACGCACTCAGAGCAGTGATCAAGTCTGCATCAAGTGCAGTTTGGTGAACGCGAGTGCCTCGGCTAAATCGGCTTCCCGCTCGGCACGGTTTGCGGCTTTTCGGGTTGAAACTTCAACCACAATCGTGCCGGCAAAATTTTGCTCGGCCAGGTGATCCAAAACCTCGCCGCATGGTTGGGTACCTCGTCCTGGAATCAGATGCTCATCTTTGGCGCTGCCCGAACCATCGGCCATGTGAATGTGCTGAAGAGAGTCACCGAGATCGGCTGCCATCTGGACCGCATTGGTACCGCTTACCGAAGTGTGCGACAGGTCGAGCGTCGTCGCGAGATAGTCTTCATCGCGGATGTCCCAGCCAGGCGAATACATGGCGAGTTCGCGTGGGCCTGCCCGCCACGGGTACATGTTCTCGACAGCGAAAGTGATATCCGTGTCCTCAGCCATCCGATGCAGCCCTCGCACAAAGTCACGCGAATAGTCTCGCTGCCACCTGAAAGGCGGATGAACCACGACTGTTGGTGCTCCCAAAGTCTCGGCCGCTTGCCTAGCGCGAACCAATTTGGCCCACGGATCCGTACCCCACACTCGCTGAGTGATCAACAAACATGGCGCGTGGATGGCCAGGATCGGTACGCCATAAAGGTCACTCAGCCTCTTGAGCTCATCTGGATTCTGTGTGACTTGGTCACCCATGACCATGACCTCAACCCCGTCATAACCCAATCGCGAAGCGATTTCAAACGCCGCCGCCGTGGATTCCGGGTATACCGAAACCGTCGACAGCGCGATCTTCGCGGGCGATGACTGGAGCATCCTTCTAGCCTAGTCCCTCGATCCGAATCATCAGAATCTCAATCATCCTGGTCTTCGTTAATGATTTCGTATTTGGCCTCAACGAAGCGTCTGATCACGATCACCAACAGCGCACCGACAACACCAAGTCCCATAGCCCACGAACCATCCACTCCCAGATGCAAGGTGAGGGCAAAGAAGTTCGATAGCCACGGAACGAACAACACAATCAAGAAGCCAAGTCCCATAGCGATGACTATTGTGATTCGAAGTGCGTTGAGCGGGCGTGCGACAAGCACCAGTACCGTCCACGAAATGATGAACAACGTGATCGCCGCCGCGGTGCGGGCGTTGAACACGGTATCGCCGGTTGAGAGCACAAGAAGGTAACTAGCCATCGAGAACAGTGCGCACACTACGCCGGCAGGGACGGCGAACCTCAGCACTCTGCCAAAGAACCCTGGTCGGAATCGCTGCTTATTGGGCATGAGCGCGAGGAAGAACGCTGGCGTACCGATAGTGAGGAACGTGATGAGCGTCAAGTGGCGCGGTAAGAATATGAACTCGATTTCATAAATCGCGGTGAGCGTCAGAACTACGGTGATCAGCGACAGGATTGCTGAGTAGAACGATTTGGTGAGGAACAGTGAACTGACGCGTTCGATATTGCCGAGGACCCGACGACCTTCGGCTACAACGCTGGGCATGACCGAGAATTTGTTGTCGAGCAGAACGATCTGCGCGACTGCACGGGTCGCTCCGGCGCCAGAACCCATTGCAATACCAAGGTCAGCATCCTTAAGAGCGAGCACATCGTTAACACCATCGCCGGTCATGGCGACTGTGTGACCACGTGACTGAAGTGCACTGACCATTGCACGCTTTTGAGCTGGACTGACCCGACCGAATACTCCGTGCGTCTCCAGTACCTCAGCTAGCTGTTCTTGATCTTCGGGCAGTTGGCGGGCATCGAATGGATCTTCAGCGTGGGGAATCCCGGCTTGCGTGGCGATCGCTCCCACCGTGACGGGATTGTCGCCGCTGATCACCTTGACCTCGACATCCTGATCGAGGAAGTACTGCACGGTATCAGCCGCATCATCACGAAGACGTTGGTTGATCGAGACCAGAGCAACCGGTTCTACAGCACCGATGCCCTTGTCCGAGTCAGGCAACGAGTCGCCAACCGACTTGGCGAGCAAAACCACGCGACTGCCGCCCGAGGCGAGCTCCTCGGCCCGCGCATCTACCGCAGGGTTGTCGCTGCCCGCCATGATCACTTCTGGCGCACCCATGATCCATGAACCGTGAGTGCCAAAGTTGGCGGCAGACCATTTGCGAGCCGATGAGAACGGAACAGTTGAAACCGGGTCCCATTCGTCGACTGTGTACTCGTTAGCGATTGCTTGCAGCGTTGGGTTCGGGGTTTCTTCCGAGCGACCCAGAGCGCCCAAGGCAAGTGCAGCAATCTCCTTCGAAACGTCGGTTCCGGCGCACAACTCATACCCGGTGACAGCCATGCCCGGCTCGGTCAAAGTTCCGGTCTTGTCAACGCAAACAACGTCAACGCGAGCGAGTGTCTCGACAGCTGGCATCTCCTGAACCAATGCCTTTTTGCGTCCCAGGCGAACGACTGCGACCGCCATCGCAACACTAGTAAGCAGCACTAGACCCTCAGGAACCATCGTTACGATTCCCGCGACAGTGCCCGCAAGAGCTTCTTCCCATCCAGGAGCCGCGCGCAACTGCGAAAAGAACAGCAAGATGCCAAGCGGGACCAGAACCCAGGTAATGGTGCGGACGAACTTCATGATCGAACCCATGAGTTCGGACTTGGTTGTCGAGAACTTCTTAGCCTCGGCAGCAAGTTTGGTCGCATAAGAATCCGCACCAACCGCGGTCGCGCGCATAACGCCCGATCCTGACACCACGAATGACCCGCTCATGGCCTGGTCACCTGGGGATTTGTGAACCGGATCTGCCTCGCCTGTCAGTAGCGACTCATCAATTTCGAGGCCATGAGTCGTGAGCACTTCGCCGTCGACCACAACTTGGTCACCTGTACTCAACACTACGATGTCGTCCAGTACCAACTCAGCGGGCGGAACCTCCCTAGCCACACCATCTCGTCGAACTACCGGCTTGGCTTCGCCGATCAGCGACAGACTCTCTAGTGTGCGCTTGGCACGGATCTCCTGGACGATTCCGATCAACGAGTTGAAGACGATAACGAAACCAAAGAGTGAATCCTGGATCGGAGCCCTGGCAATAAACATGAGCGCCCACATTGTGCCGATCACCAAGTTGAACGAAGTGAGAGTGTTCTCTTTGATGATGCTGCCGACACTTCGACTGCGGGGGTCGTCGTAGGCATTGGTCTTACCCTCAGCGATGCGTTGCTGAACCTCAGCCTGAGTGAGACCGGTGAGTTCCGGTGTTTGTTGATCACCCTGGGTTGGAACCCCAGCCTCGCCACTCACTCGGAGATCCCGTCCAGTCTGCGCAATATGACGCCTTCTCGCAAAGCCCATGGACAGACAGAGAGAACCGGCACGTCAAAAAGCTCCATCACAGCATCCGCGACCAAAGCACCGGCCACAAGTTGTTGGGCCCGGTTCTCTGATACGCCAGGAATCTTCGAACGCTCCTTTGCCGTCATGTCAGTCAGTTTAGGCAACCACTTCTTGAGGTCGCGACGTTTGAGGTCCCGCGGAACAAAGATGCCTTCGGCAGACGGAGCCGCTCCGGTAACACGTGCGAGTTGGCGGAACGTCTTGGACGATGCCACAGCAAGCTGAGGCTGACCGTACTTGGTGATCGGACCAACGTGGTGAGCCACCTCTGCACGGATGTGTTTGCGCAGTTCCTTTACTTCTTGATCGGTAGGCGGATCATTGCTCAAAAACTCACGAGTCAAGTGTCCTGCACCCAGCGGCATCGACTCGGCAACGTCAGGATCTTCATCAACCCCAGTAGCGATCTCCAGCGAGCCACCGCCAATATCGAACATGGTGATCCGACCACTACTCCAGCCGTACCAACGCCTAGCAGCGAGATAGGTCAGGCGAGCTTCGTCGACGCCGTCGAGCACCTCAATCGACAAGCCAGTTTGTTCGGCAACAATGTCGAGCACCTGGTCACCATTCTCGGCCTCGCGGATCGCAGATGTCGCAAAGGTCAAAATCTCGGTAACACCTTGATCTTCGGCAACTTTGAGCGCACTGTCGACGAATGCTGACAGTTTGTCAACGGTCTTTGGAGCGATCTCTACTTTGTCATTGCCGTTGCGCTTCGAGTTCTCGGCTAGCCGCAGCTCGATCTTGTGCGAGTGGGCGGGAACCGGCGCAGCACCGTAATGCGCATCCACGACGAGAAGATGAACGGAATTAGAACCGACATCTAGCACTCCAAGTCTCACTGTTACACCTTAACTGCCTACTCTAGGTATGTGCCTGAGGTGTCCCTAACTTTCCCGCGAAGTTACATAGAGTTCATTGATCCTGCTGATTCGAGTCAGCTGTTCAAATGTGATCTCACGTGGCTGACATCGCGCTGGATGTGTATTTACGGTCAAGGTTGCCAAGGAATCGTCGAAGGTCGGGCTGATGACGGTTGCTGCTCAATGGGCGCACACTTCTCCGACAAAGGTGACCGCAAACGGGTGCAGAGTTTTGTGGATAAGTTGACTCCAGATATGTGGCAGTTCCATGACGAAGGCGTAACCAACGGCTGGATCGAACGTGACGATGACGGAGAAAAGAAGACACGCGTCTACGACGGTGCTTGCATCATGTTGAACCGTCCCGGGTTCGAAGGCGGCGAGGGATGCTCGCTACACAATCTTGCAGCCGATCTTGGAGTCAGCCACGTGGCAACCAAGCCCGACGTGTGCTGGCAGTTGCCGATTCGCCGGAGCTTTGAAGAACGAGATTTTGGTGACGGCCAGGAGTACACCGTTGTCGTGATCGGTGAGTACGACCGTCGCGGTTGGGGTCCTGGCGGACTGGATCTCAACTGGTACTGCAGCAGTAACACTGAAGCGCACGTCGCACCCGACCCGGTTTACGTAACTGAGGAATCGACCCTGCGTGAGTTGATGGGTTCAGAAGGTTACGAGGCATTGGTTGAGCACTGCGTCGAGTTTGAGGCCGCCAAGTCTGTCGTTCCTGGTGGCCTACCCGGTCTAGCGATCCATCCGGCTGATCCAAAATAGATTTGGGTTGAGCAACAAACTTATTCGAACATTTGTTCGTATTAGAGCGCATTTTGTCCGACACTCATCGTAGAGTTCCGGTATGGCAAAAACGAAGATGTCAGCGAAACCCGGGTACAAATGTGCTGAATGCGGCTGGGTGAGCATTCAGTGGGTTGGTCGCTGCGGTGAGTGCCAAGCCTGGGGAACGGTTGCTGAGATTGGTGCCCCCAAAGCAGGGTCGTTGAAGCCAGGCGAAGTGACCACACCTGCCACTCCGATCACCGAGATTGATATTCGCGAATCCGTCACTGAACCCACCGGACTTGGTGAGTTTGACCGGGTACTTGGCGGCGGATTCGTTCCTGGTGCCGTCGTACTAATGTCCGGTGAGCCTGGTGTGGGAAAATCGACGCTACTACTTGAGGTCGCCGCCAAATGCGCCGAACGCGGCACCGTCCTATACCTGACAGGCGAGGAGTCTGCCTCGCAAGTGCGAATCCGGGCCAGTCGCGTAGATGCCTTACACGAGAATCTGTTGCTAGCAGCCGAGACCGACTTGGGTTCAGTATTGGCCCATGTTGAAGAGGTCAACCCCAAAGTGTTGATCATCGACAGCGTGCAGACCATCGCTGCGAGCACTGTCGATGGAGCACCTGGTGGGATGGCGCAGGTTCGTGAAGTGGCAGGGGCCTTGATTCGGACCGCAAAAGCCCGCAATATCACCACAATCCTCGTCGGTCATGTGACCAAAGATGGAACCCTTGCCGGTCCACGCACACTTGAGCATTTGGTTGATGTCGTCGTAGCGATCGAGGGTGACCGTCATGCCAGGTTGCGCTTGGTTCGGGCAACCAAGAATCGCTATGGCGCTGCCGACGAAGTGGGCTGCTTCGACTTGGGTGACTCGGGAATCCGAGAACTACCTGACCCTAGTGAGCTGTTCTTGACCAGACGTGAAACACCTGTGGCTGGCACCGCACTCACTGTCTCGATGGAGGGGACGCGCCCCTTTGTCACCGAGGTGCAAGCTCTGGTCGATCCAACCACAACCGGCAATGCAAGACGGGCTGTGTCTGGACTTGACTCTTCACGCGTCTCCATGGTGTTAGCGGTACTAGAGCGCTACGCCAATGTGGGACTCAAAACCAGCGACACCTATACGGCCACCGTTGGCGGAGTTCGCGTCGTCGAACCTGCTGCCGACCTAGCGATTGCCCTGGCAGTAGCAAGCGGTCAACGCAATAAGGCTTTGCCACAAGGAGTCGTGGCTATCGGAGAGCTTGGACTTAGCGGAGAGATCCGCCGCGTGGCGGGGATCCCCCGTCGACTTGCCGAAGCTCACCGACTCGGCTTCGACCACGCTATCGTTCCCAAAGACTCTGGGACTGTTCCCCAAGGGATGCGCGTCACCGAAGTCGCCACAATCACCGATGCTTTGCGAGTAATTAGTAGCTAGGTGATTGTGAAGGAGACTGGATCGCTCTTGACATCCATGTTCTTGCCAATAACTTCGTACCCACCGGCCTGAGCCTTTTGGAATGGAGTCGAGCAAGATGCGGCCGTAATGTCTTGCTTCCAAGTCGACTCGACAACGTAAGTCTTACCTGCGGGGATCGTTTTGAAATCGTCTTCGCCAGCTGGCAAGCAGTTATCGCTTGACCAGACAGCGGCCGGGCCACTGGTCACCGCCACATTGTTCACCTTGGAGCCAAGGTTACGAGAACAATCACTTTGACCATTATTGGTGATGTGCAGTTGAAATACGATTTCTTCGCCAGTCTTGAATGAACTTTGTGCCATTTTGACTGCAACACCAATGTCGCTGTCCGAACATGCCGCTGCATCGCCAGTTGCCGATGCGCTTGGCGACTCACTTGGCTGTTCAGATTGGGTTGGCTGGTCAGATGGTTGGGCGACCGGATCCGTGCCACCACTGCAACTACGCATCACGAATAGGACTAGTACAAGTCCGAGCAACACTGCTACACCGACGAGGATACGACGACGCCAGTAGACTGCTGGCTCTTCAGGACCCACCGGGCTCATAACGCTACTCATGCGTTAAAAACTAACAACTCCGACAGTGGGCCCAAGCCAATGACATGCCCAATGCGGACTTGCGTCTCAAAGTTCTCGTATTGCTCTTGCACAATAGTCACATGTCCTCAGCTGAGACTGACAACGTCAATACCGCCGATCTGCAAAAGTTGATCTTGAAGTGGTATCGCGATAAGCAACGCGATCTGGCCTGGCGCAAACCGGGCACCTCACCTTGGGGAGTCCTTGTCAGCGAAACAATGCTTCAACAAACTCCAGTCAATCGCGTCGAACCAGAGTGGATCTCGTGGATGGACCGCTGGCCGACACCTGAGGATCTAGCAAACGCAACTGCTGCCGACGTGATTCGCGCTTGGGGGCGAATGGGATATCCGCGTCGAGCGCTTCGACTGCACGAGTCCGCCAAGATGATCGTCGAGCGATTCGATGGAGAGGTTCCCGCCAACTACGACAAGCTTCGCGAACTTCCCGGTGTCGGCGACTACACAGCATCCGCTGTCCTGGCATTTGCGTTTGGACAACGAGCGGTGGTACTCGACACCAATGTGCGCCGAGTCTTCGCGAGACTCGACGGAGACCCCGATGCGACAAGTTCGGCACCCACCAAGGTCGAGCGCGAATTCGGCGAAAAGCTACTACCCAGTCAGCCTAAACGCGCGGCGACTTGGTCGGTCGCAGTTATGGAGCTCGGCTCGCTCGTTTGTACTGCGCGCACCCCTCGTTGTGGCGAGTGCCCTGTCGCCCAGCAATGCGATTGGTTCGCCAAAGGCGAGCCGCTCCCAGCCGGACCGTCACGCAAGCCACAAAAGTACGAAGGCTCCGACCGTCAAGTGCGCGGGCTGATCATGCACGAACTCCGAGAGTCTCGGGCACCAGTTCCACTCAAGAAAATTGAATCGCTGTGGCAAGATCAACTTCAACTCCACCGTGCGCTCGACGGTCTTGTCGCCGATGGCTTAGTCGAACCGCTCTCCCGCAAGCGCTACCAGTTACCTAGCTAGCAGAGCTCGCGCCCAACTAGCCACAGTTGGCTAGCGCCGAACTTGGAAAGTCTTGACCTGTTTGAACGGGCGCAATTTAGAATTACCCGGAGCTGAGTACGTGACGCGTACTGTAAGCGTGCATCGTTGATAGGTACGTACCGTGAGTTTGCGTTGCTTGCCTCGTACAACGCGCATGCACACGACTTCGCCACGATTGCGGACATTGTTGATCTTGGCTGTCAGCGGACGACCCTGTCTAGTCTTAGCATTCCGCTTATTGAGCACGGTAGTACCACGACTCTTGATCCGCTTGGGAATGCTGTTTGCCGCAACTGTTTGTTTAGCCTTCGAAGAGGGGCCTGGCGGAGTCGGTGGAATTGGCGATGATGGTGTCACAGCAACAGCTGATGACAAGGTTTCAAGATCAACATCCAACGGAACGCCGGTTGGCGCATCGCCAGGGGTGGACGAACTCTTGGCAAGAACTGTTACATCGACTGTATGACCCGGCGTTAGTCCGCTAAGAGTTGCACTTGTTTGACTTGTGGAATCGACCACAACACCGTCAACGAGAACGTCATATTCAACCTCACTGAATGTCGCAAACCCTGACGGCAATGTTGGTGCCGCAACTGAAGACCACGAGATTTGCGCACCATCAGTTTGTGGCGTTGCATGAACCACCGGACGAGCCAACCAGATCAAAGTCGCGTATCCGTCGTTGCCGTCGGTGCCATTTTGGTTCGATCCCGTACCTCCCACACCACCACGACCATTATTGAGACTCTTGGCCAGCAGCGGTACTAAATTTGACCATCCGACATCAGATACACCAACAGTGCGAGAGGCACCACTAGCGCCACCACCACCGCCACCAACGCTTTGATTGCCAGCACCAACACCTCCTGCTCCACCTGAACCTCCGCCTCCGTAGCCACTACCACCACCGCCGCTTCGTCCAGAACCTACTGTTCCGACACCCATACCTGCTAGACCGCCATCAGCCCATGACTGGCCCGGGTTGCCGTCGGGGCCAGAACTCACCTGGCCGGTACCTCCGCTGCCTCCGGTTCCACCAGTGCCGTCTCCCGGTGCAGCATTTGCGCCAGTGCCACCATCGGCTGATTGATTGTTGCTCCCATTGCCACCAATGCTGCTTGAACCGTCAGCACTGTTGACACTCCCGCCCGTACCGCCATGAACCCCGGTTGCCAACCCACCTGCACCGCCCGCGCTACCACCAGCGGCACCTCCACCAACCACAAAGTTGATGGAAGAATCAGGGTTAGACAAGTCATTTGAGATTCGACTGAAACCTCCACCGCTGCTGTATCCGCCAGCACCGCCAATGAGGCCTGCTGCTCCAACGGTGATTCCTAACTGGTCGACGTCACCTACGGTGAAGCTACCTGCTCCAAGCGCAGTGGAGCCGCCCCCTCCGCCATTGCCGACGGTGCCTGGACCGCTTCGTCCACCGGCGCCACCAGCACCGGCCAACAGTGCGGCCATCGTTTTAACTCCGGCGGGTACCGCGCAATCTATCGTTCCGCTTGAGGTGATAGGTGAGTCGACATTGGGGCAAGTATCCAATGGGTCAGAGCTTGCTGGACTCGCTAATCCGGCATCATCGCCGAACTTAATGCCAATGCTGATACGCCTGCGAATACCCGTTTCATCTCAACTCCACCATGGTTGTGAACTAATCGATGCTCACAAACCTAGGAGGATCAAGAATGACGCGTCAAACCAGAATCTGCGCAACTTTTGCGCAACCTTCGTTATGGTCCGCAAAATTTCTGACGTCGATAGCCACGAATGACTCACCTAGTGTGAGCTGGATTGCCGGTTTCGGGATTCAGCGGATCTGGAACGAGCGCCCTTCTTCGCCATCCGGCCAACGCTACTGTGCCCATGAGCAACGGCCCTAAGAGCGTGAACACTCGCCAGATGATGACGCCAGCAACAATTGTCGGTTCGAAGGCGAGGCCTGCGATTGTTGTGAAGGTTCCGACGAGTGCGGCATCCAGAACACCGAAGCCAAATAGCGGCATGATCGTCAACGGAAAGGCGATCAAGAAAGTGCCGAACACATCAAGCCACGACAACTGCTCTGATCCGATTCCGACTGCTCGCAATGCCACGAACAGAATAAGGCCATCAACCAGCACTGTTCCGAGCATGGCCAAGTAGGCGCCGACGATCCCCTCGCGGAATACCTTCGACATTTGGCCTCTGAAGTTTACGACCGAATCGCCCCAAGAACTTGTGTCGAGATTTTTCTTGACCTGGCGCGCAACAGAACCTGCACTCTCACCCATCCAATGCGCGAGCACCTTGCTTCGCATAACAAGAATCAAGCCAACAAGAATCGCAACGGCAAGTAAACCCGAGACCAACCCAACTACGAGCTGACGTCGTTCAATGCCGTCAAATACCAGCAGCACGAGCCCGAGGAGTGGTGCAATAAACCTGGCTGAATAGAAGACGATCATGTTAAGCGAGACACCAGCCATACCGTCGACCGGATTGATCTTCCACGACTGAAACATGGACACCCGAAGTACGACATCGCCAGGTGGTGGAGCCACCGTTCCCACTAAGTTCGCAGACAAATCATTGGCTACAGCACGCTTGACGCCAAGTCCAGGAGTGAACTGCGAAATAGGAATCGCGTTGAGAACCTGCCGGATACATAACAGCACTAAGAGCAGCGGAATTATCCAGAAATTCAGCTTGCCAAATGCACTGCCGACCGCAGCCCAATCGATTGAACCGACGATTCCAACAATGATGTAGCCGACAACCAAAGACAGCACAAGCAAGAGCGCAGATTTGACTAGGCGCTTCTTCCACCAAGCATCTGACTGCCTTGCTTGATCCTTGAGGTTGCTTGGTTCTCTTGGAGAACCGCTGGTTCCCACTTAGTTAGCTCGATTCACCGGGCTCGTTTGAGGCATCGCTCGAACCCGACTCAATAACCTCAACTGGCGGGACATCCGGAACGATCGAGCGCTCTTGACCTTCGAAGGTGAACTCGAGATCTTCGCCCTCACCCTTGACGTCGACGAGCAC
>CAUJDH010000011.1 GCA_963169225.1 Actinomycetota bacterium | reverse complement strand
ACTTGGGCCCATCGATCTCGCAGTTATAGGGCCCCGAGCAGCCATCGCAGTGCTGTAAAGCTTGATCAACATCTTTGGCCAGATCCGGAAGATCGGTCGCAGTGTCCACTACCGGAAGGATCTCTTGCGGTTCCTTGACCGGTTTGCCGCTCTGACTCGGGTCGTTGGGGTCCTCATCGATCGTGTAGCTGGCGTTGATGGCTTCGATGTATTGATCACCTATGAACCTGGCATCCTGCCTCATACGGGCCGCCACATTTTTGAACGGGATTGGTGCGAGTCCGAATGACTGGACTGACCACGTCAAGATCGAAGCGAAGAACACATGATCGACGCCGTTCGCTACCGCAGACCAATCCCTGGCATCGATTCCGATCTGGCCGCCTTGGCTGAGCGCAACATCAAACTCGTCCTTGGCTCGGATCCTTGCCGTAGTGGCAGCGCGGCCGACGGTGTGAAGTCGCTGGACATCTTCCTCGGTCATAGGCGAGGTGATGTAGTTATAGGACTCGACAAAGTATTCGACCGTCGCTCGCACCGAATCGGTAAGCACCTTGCGAACCTCTGCCGCGACCCCGCGTGGCCACAACAACGAAGTCACGACCAGACAGATGACCAGGCCGATTCCCACGTCTTGCAGTCGAATCGTTCCCAGCTGTAGCGACAGCCCGTTAGCCAGCGAACCGAGCATGATGAACAACACGGTGAAGCCCGCCTGCTTCATGGGGAACGCGAATGGACCAGCCGGTCCCCAGGTCGCGAGGAACACCACGAATGGCAGCAAGATCATCAGTGGCAGGGTGTTGCCACCGATCAGCAGGAGCATGATTGCCACGATCACGAAGCCGACCACGGTTCCCGCGACTGCACCGAGAGCAGTCTTGCGGGTGTCGCTGGCGTTGAGTTTGAGTGCGGCGATGATGCCCAGCACTACCCAGAATCCGTGATCCAAGTGCAAAAACTCCACCACCGCAACCGAGAGTGTCACACCGATCGACGTTTGGAGAGCTCGACGGAACCATGGCGATTCGAAGGAGAGATGTGATCTCAAAATTTTGAGCGGGCTAGATGCGGCATCTATATGGGCAACCGTTGTGGCATTGGGGTACTGCAAGGTGTTGTTCTTTGGAATTTTGTGATGCTGCCCCATTGCCTCTTGCGTGTGACGCACGATCATCGCTGTCAGAAAAGCCGTCATTCGATAGTAGAAGCTGGCGTTAATTGCCTCTTTGAGATCGTTACAGCGATGACTTCTCAGGAGTTCGTCAGCCTCGACTGGCATTTGTTGGATGTGTTCCATCCGTGCCGCGAGGATCTTGTCGGCGTCGGGCACTGGACCGTCACCAGTCAGTGCATTGCCGCAGGCTTCTAGCGACTCTTGGCTGGCTCGCACAAGTGCCACATCTGCCTCAGTTGGTTGGGCAGTCCTGACACTGGGCCATCTCAGCGAAATACGAAGGCGCGATACATTGTCGATCAGCAACACGAGGCCTCGGTCGCGTCCGGTGGCGCTTCCCGGTCGATCAAGCTGAGCTGAGTAGACCGACTCAAGTTCTTGGTTGGCAGCGAGCAGTTCATCAAGCCGAGCGTTCATCTGCTCTTCGGTTGCTTGTTGGTTGAGTGGAGTGGAGTCTGAGAGCACACTGGCCGCAGCCTTCAATGACTTACCGACAGCTTTGCGGATCTGCGAGGTTTGATAGACCGGCCACAAGGTCACTGCGGCAATCGCGGAGATCAACGTACCGGCGCCGAAGGCGAGAACTGCGACGGGCACATCAGCCACTGGAAGTGCCGTGGTGACGGCTACAACGTACGGCAGCAGCACAGAGGCAAAGGCTGTTCCCACGTAACCTCGAAGCACGACAGCGTAAGCGAGGGCGAACGAGACTAAGGCAGTAACGATTAGGGATGCCGCAATATTTTGGGCGACCACCGCTCCCAGCGCGATCATGACCATGCCTGCCAGACCAGTAATGATGTTTGCTAAGAATCGCGACTTTGGCGGGCCACCAAAATCGGCGAGCATCAGAAGCAGGACGACGGAGAAGGTTGCATAAAATCCGTTGCTTCCTAAGTCGATAACCAAGGTAGTCATCAGCGCGACCACGGTAACGACTAGCGATGCGCGAAGGCCTTTGCGCAGTGGTCGTTTTGTGGCCATCGAGGTTCTCCTTGGTTAGGCTGTCGGGTATGACCTTACTAGCTGGTGCCCGGATTTTGACACCTGAAGGATTTCTCGATGATGCGTGGATTCTCACTGATGGTGAGGTGATTTCCGAGATCGGTCAGGGCACGCCTCCTGCCGAACCTGATGTTGATTTGACTGGCCAGATTGTGCTGCCAGGCTTTATTGATCAACACTGTCATGGTGGCGGTGGCGCAAGCTTTGTCACCGAAGATGCTGACGAAGCTAGACGAGCTGCACGATTCCATCTTGAGCATGGAACCACCTCGATAATGGCCAGTTTGGTCAGTGGTTCTAATGAGGCTCTCAAAGCCCAAGTCTCGACTCTGTCGCCGCTCGTTGATGACGGAACCGTCATTGGTGTTCACCTCGAGGGTCCGTGGATCTCGCAACACTTTTGTGGGGCGCATGCGCAAGATCAACTTCGCGCTCCAGCACTCAATGAAGTCACCGAACTTTTGGAGCTAGGCGATGGCCGGATCCGGATGGTCACCATAGCCCCCGAGCTTGAGGGTGGAATCGAGGCGATCGAAGCGGTTGCTGATTCGGGGGCCTTAGCAGCCGTCGGTCACACTGATGCCGATTACGAGACAGGTGTCGCCGCAGTCGAGGCTGGTGCCCGCGTGATCACTCATCTGTTCAACGCCATGCGCCCAGTGCTGCATCGCGATCCGAACGCTGCTGGTGCCTTGCTTGAGGATCCGCGCGTATTTGGTGAGTTGATCTGCGATGGTGTTCACATTCATCCGACGTCAATCAAACTCGCTTTGCGCGAACTTGGGGTTGACCGCTCGTGCATGATCACCGATGCCATGAGCGCGACTGGTGTTGCCGACGGCCAATACAAACTGGGCGAACTTGACGTCACAGTCAAGGACGGTGTCGCGCGCCTGACCGAAGCTGGCAACATTGCCGGCAGCACGCTCACCCTAGACAAGGCCTTACGATTCGTCGTCAACAACTGCGACGTCTCAATCGAGGATGCCAGTCAAATGCTCTCAGCCAACCCCGCCCGAGTCCTAGGTCTCACCGACCGAGGCACCCTAGAACCCGGCAAACGAGCCGACCTATTAGTTCTCCAAAACGCTTCGCTAGACGTCACCCGAGTAATGCAAGCCGGCACTTGGATCGACTAGCGCGTCTCCGTCACTTTGCGGAGGCCGCGAGGAGCATCTGGATTGTTGCCGCGCTGTACGGCAATGTCGTGTGCGAGCTGTTGCAGCGGAATGATCTGAATGATCGGCGAGATCTCTTCTGGCATTCCTTGGGGAAGTGGAATGAACGCGGCGGCGTCTCCGGCACGAGCTTGGTCCCCAACTACGAGAACGTCAGCGTTATTCTCTTTGAGTCGGTCGAGAACGGGCTGGATCGCCTCGCCACCGATTCCTTCAGGAACCACAGCAACGACAGGGTGACCAGGATCGACCATTGCCATAGGTCCGTGCATGAGATCCGCACTGGAGAATGGCTGAGCTGCCAAGTAGGTGGTCTCCATGAGCTTGAGGGCACCTTCGCGTGCGATGGGGTAGGCGTAGCCACGACCGGTGGTGATCATCTTCTCAGCGAAGCGGTAGCGACCGGCGACAGCGGTGGCATCTTTGGCATCGACGACCTGTTGGGCAAAGCCAGGCACAGCTTGAGCTGCCGAACCGTCGCCACCGTTCCACGCATCACCCAAGAGGTAGAGAGCGAGGAGCTGGTTGGTGAAGCTCTTGGTTGCGGCCACTGCCTTCTCAGGTCCGGCAACAACGTCGATGTTGAGTTCCGAGGCATTCGCGAGTGGGGAGTCCGTTGCGTTGGTCACCGCGATGGTGAGTGCGCCAGCTGAACGGGCCTTCTCGGTTGCTTCCACGAGGTCTGGTGAACCGCCGGATTGACTGACCGACACCCACACCACATCGTCGTATTTGGGTGTCACGTCATAAGCGGTGAACACCGATGGCGATGACAGGCCAACCGGAATACCCATCGTGATCTCAACCAGGTACTTGAAGTATTGAGCTGCGTGATCGCTAGTGCCGCGAGCATTGAGCATCACGAATCGAGGATTCCTGGCTTTGATCTTATCCGCGACATCATGAATGTTTTTGAGCTCGGAATCCAGCAAGCGAGCCAATGCTTCTGGCTGCTCGTTGACTTCGCGTTGCATGATTGCGCCGGGCTGTTCTTGTTCGGTCATGTGTTGATCTCTCGTGGTGGTAGTGGAATTTAGTAGCTGTGATTGTGACTAACGCTAGACCTGTCGTTCAGTCAGACCTGCGAAGTAGAAGTACTAGTGATGACCTTTGATGGGCTTAGTGGTGCCTTGGGGGTTGCGTGCCGCACCCGGAGTCTTTTGGCCGACGCGTTCGTCAAGGTGCGAGACCAGCAATGAGGCACCAATGGCACCGCCAAGGTCGCCAAGTTCTGCGACGAGTACTGGAGGTGCATCGTTAGGTTTGATCAAGCGCGGCTTCATGGCCTCGGTGATCCGGTCGGCAAGAGGTTGACCTAGGCGAATACCTAGACCGCCACCGATAACGACGGCATCCACGTCAAGCAGGTTCACGGCCGAGCCGATTGCTTCACCCGATGCCCAGACGGCACGGTCAATCAGCTTCTTTGCCATCTTGTCGTTCTTCTTGAGAGCCTTGTCCCAGACGCCACTGGCTAGGCGGGTCTTGCCTTTCTCTTCCATGATCTTGAAGAGTTTGGTCTTCTTGCCAGCCTCGTGCCATTTGCGCGCTTGGATCTCCATCGCCGAGCGACCGGCATAAGCCTCGAGACAGCCGCTTCGACCACAAGGGCAGGGTGCGCCACCTTTAGCCTCGACCACGGTGTGACCGATCTCGCCGGCCGCCCCGCGACCAACCCACAGCTCGTCACCAAAGACAACACCGCCACCGACACCGGTTCCCAGGAAGACACCGAGAAGCGACTTGTAGGGGCGACCAGCTCCGAGGTGAACCTCAGCATCGACAGCGACTTGCACATCGTTACCGATCGAGACCGGAATGCCACCTAGGCGCTTGGACAACTGTGGCCCAAGCGCGTAGGTAGCAGTCTTCCAGCCAGGCAGGTTGCCAGCATTGCTGACAGTGCCTGCGTTGAGGTCAATCTGCCCAGGGGATCCGACTCCGGCTGCGCAGATGTCATCTAGCGTGATGCCGGCGTCCTTGGCTGCCGCCTCGACCGATGCCGCAATCGTGTCTGCCACGTCGTCCGGGGTACCTACCGTCGGTGTGAGCCTTCGGTCGGTACCACGAACGTTGTGGTCGCGGTCAACAATTGCAACTTGGATCTTGGTACCACCAAGGTCTACGCCGGCATGCATTTAGTTCTCCTTTGTCTTGACGGTTCCGGAATCAGATCCAGCCACGTCAGTTGGCCACTTGCCACCGTTCTCCCAGTAGTGGCGAATATCGTCGAGATCTTTGCCCTTTGTTTCTGGAGCATAGAAGAACACGAAGATCAACGCCAGTACAGCGAGTACCGCAAAGACCAGGAAGACAGCTGCTTGGCCGTAGTCTTCGATTCCCGTGAGGGTGTAGCGGGCAACAATCCAGTTGGCTACGAGGTCAGCGGTGAGCAAGAAGCTGGTACCGAAGGCACGTAGTCGACCCGGGAACGCTTCTGCGGCGTATACCCAAACAAGCGAACCAAAACCGAATACGAAACCGATGTTGACAAGTGCGAGACCTGCGAAGCCCAAGATGATCTGAGTCGTATTGAAGTCACCGGTTCCGACTTGATGCGAGATGAAAGCCGAGAGCAGCAGGCCGCTGGTCATGATGAGGATACCTGTCATCAGGATCGGACGACGTCCCCAACGATCAATGAATCGCATGGAGCAGAGGACAGCGATAAGTGCGAAGACCTGAACACCAGCAGACATCCAAATCGCTTGAACGTCGGTATTGACGCCCATTGACTTGAACAGGTGAGGACCGTAGGTAACGGTCGCATTGATACCAGTGATCTGGATGGCGAAACCGAGTACGAGAACGAAGACGGTCGCGCGTAGGTACGGCTTCTTGAACATTTCGCTGATCGAACCGCCGGACTCTTCATCCAGCACTTGCTGCATCTCGTTGATGGCGGCCTCAGTATCGGCCTCAGGATCGATAGCTTCGAGGTTCTCGGTTGCTTCCTTCCGGCGTCCCTTGAGCATGAGCCAGTTCGGTGTCTCTGGAAGTTTCAACAACAGAGGTAGTAGCACGATCGCTGGGATACAGGCGAGACCGAGCATGATTCGCCAGTTCCAGCTGGCATCTACCTCGGTAAGAAGGGCTGAGAAAACGTTGCCCAAGATGATACCTATGACACCCATCACTTGGTACAAAACAAGAGTTCGACCGCGCACTGCCGCAGGTACAGATTCGGCAACGAATAGCGGCACTGCGATAAGCGAGAGACCAATAGTCAGGCCGAGGAAGAACCGGGAAACTGCCAGCGATGGACCGCTCCAAGCGAGAGCGGAAGTCAGACAGAAGAGGAAGTAACCGACGGCCACCATGATGATGGCCTTTTTGCGGCCGACCTTATTGGCGATCCAACCACCGACGATCGCGCCGATGATCTCACCCCACAGGATTGCCGCAGTAATGTTCTCAACTTGGTCGGTATCAAGATTAAGGTCATTGGTGAACGATAGGGCTGCTCCACCGATGTTGCCGTTGTCGTATCCGTAGATCAAACCCAGCGTTACGGCACTAATAGTGACCGCAGCCGCACCTTTCACAACTTTCTTAGTTGTGCCCGGCTCGGCACCCGTACCTGTTGTCGACACTAGTCCTCCGTTTGTCAGTTGGACTGCGCGTTCGGCAACCCAAAGTGTGGAGTCACATTCCATCCGGCCGATCGATGGCGAAATCGATCTCGCTTCAAAATGTGACCTAAGTTACAAACGGGATCATGGCAGAGTGGTCGAATGGATTGCCAGTCGTAGACTTGGGGATTTCACCCTCCGTTACGTCTGGTTTTACATAGGTCAGGGCCCTATGGATCTTGCCTGTTAGGCGCGTAGTTGCTAGCGAACTTGAGCAATTACCAGCGTTGTGTCGTCGTGATCCCAATTCTCGGCATGGCTACGGATACTGCTCAATATGCGCGGCACGAGCTTGCTGGCCGAGCTCGCTCGTTGTTGATTAATTTGCTCCACGATCGCAGCCACACCTTCGTCATCGAGGAACCGTCCTTGATTGTCACGTGTCTCGGACAATCCGTCAGACCAGGTGATGACCGACTGTCCGGGCCTTAAGGTGACGGTGTTACTTGGCCATGAACCACCGAGTGACGACATGATCGGACCGGTCGGCTCGAGCTTCGCTACTAGGCCGTTAGCGTCGATCACGATTGGTGCTGGGTGTCCGGCATTGATCCATTCGAGTTCGTAGGTCGAGGGGTTGAAGGCCATCAGGATGCCAGTGCCGAATCGGGTTTCGTTGTCGTCGCCTTGGGTAGCTTCGAATGAGGTATCACCAAAGCATTCAGCCAGATAGGTCGCGATCGTCGTCAGGTTGCTGGTGTCCTTGATCGAGTCCGAGACGGTGATCTTGCTGTTGAGGGCAGTTATTGCAGCCTCGGAACCGTGGCCGGCAACATCGGTGAGAACGGTGGCAAATCGACCGTCGCTAAGTGTGAAAGTGTCCCACCAGTCACCGCCCATAACCCCTTCGGCAGCATGTGAGCTGCCAGCAATCTGCCAAGTGGGCGTGATGAACTCTTGGTTAGCCGGTGCCAACAGTTCGCGAAGATCGCTCACTACCGGGCCTTCTTGAGCAAGTCCTTCGGTAGCAGCCCGAGCCTCGTCTTGATGTGCGACCAGTTCGCGGCGCATTAGTTCGGCGTCCGAACCTGCGGCGGCGATCTCCGGCGGACCGTTCGGGATAATCGGATCGTTCTGGTGGCCGCGCCTCGCTACATTTCGAAGTTGGCGCCGAAGCTGGTTGAGCGGATTCAGAAACCAACGGATCACAAGGTAGATCGACAAGGCAAACATGAGGATCGCCAGAATCGCAGCGACTACCAAGGCCACCCCGAGTTGTTGGATGAAGTCATCGGTCTCATCTACGGCTCCATGTCGTTGGTCGGACAAATCTTGGGTGAGCTGCTGGCTCGACTTTTCTACCGCGCTAAACAGAGCCAAGGAGTTGGCCGTATTCATCAGAGTTCGCGCTCGGGCCAAATTGCCGATTTGAACTGTTGCAATCACAGGGTCGGCAACCTGATTGCGCCAAGTCGTCAGGTTATTGCTGACCGTGGTGGCATTAGCGCGAGCCTGTGCGAGTTGAGGAGCCGTGGTGATCTCGATTGCCTTGAGTTCTGTATTGGTTTTGTTGTAGGTCGTATTGAGGTTCGAGAGTGTCGACGGTTTGGGGTCTGAGGTGTAAACCTGAAGCGTTCGGTCAAGTTGGGAGATCTGGGCAGCCGCCGCATTGGCACGGTCGTCAGCCGGTTGCAAGGCATTCCGGATCTCTTGACCGGCAGTGACAGTCTGTTGATAGCGCACGAGAATCACGGTGGCAGCGAGCGCGATGATCACGACGCCGGCCACGGCTCCGATGATTACGCGCAGTCGCAGACTCACGCCTCAAGATTAGGGGTATCGGGTGTCACGTTCTAGCTGGGCGAGGCAGCCACTCTAGGCTGGACTGATGACTGGGCAATCCTGCGATGTGACGTTGCGTTCGACCGTTGAGGTGATCCCCTCGTATAAAGCAGGTAAGCGCCCGGTCCCACTCGACGGAGTGACGGCGTACAAGGTGTCGTCGAACGAGAATCCGTACCCGCCTCTTCCGGCAGTGCGCGAGGTTATCGCTACAGCAGGTGGGGATGTCAATCGATATCCCGATCCGGCTAATACCGAGTTGGTCGCCGCCATTGCTACCTACCACGGGGTTGACCCGGACAACGTTGCCGTCGGGGTTGGTGCGGTTGCGCTTTGTTATCAACTGGCGTTGATTACGAGCGAGCCTGGTACCGAGGTCATCTTCGCTTGGCGATCTTTTGAGGCTTATCCGATCGTGACGCAGGTTGCAGGTGCTGCGGCCGTTCAAGTGCCCCTGACCTCTGACGGACGACACGACTTGGATGCCATGGCGGCTGCTGTTAATTCAGCGACCAGATTGATCTTTGTGTGTTCACCCAATAACCCGACCGGTTCGATCGTGAGTAAGGCTGAGTTCGACGACTTTATGTCTAAGGTGCCGTCCAATGTGTTGGTGGTGCTGGATGAGGCCTATGCCGAGTTTGATCGTAGTGATGACGCAGCCCATGGAATTGAGACGTTCCGTGAGTACCCGAACTTGGTCGTGTTGCGTACCTTCTCTAAGGCCTATGGGCTGGCCGGTTTACGCGTCGGTTTCGCGGTTGGACACCCCAAAGTAATCGAGGCGCTCGGCAAGGTTGCGTTGCCATTCGGCGTCAACGTAATTGCTTCTGCGGCGGCAGTTGCTTCGCTTGAGGATGACGTCGAACTGATCGAGCGGGTAGATCAACTGGTGGCTGAGCGTGCCCGAGTCACCGGGGAACTCACCGCTCTCGGGGTTCAGGTTGCAGCTCTGGGTTCGTCAGCCGAGAGTCAGGCTAACTTCATTTGGCTACCACTAGGCGAGCGGTCGGTCGAGGTGGCTGAGGCGCTCGAGGCTCAAGGTCTGACCGTGCGAACTTTCGCTGGCGAGGGTCTGCGTATCACGATCGGCGAAGTTGAAGCCAATGATCGCTTGATCGAGTTGGCTGAGTTCATCTAGCTAGTCAATCGGTTAGTCAAACAACCGGTTACTTGAGCACCACCTAGTTTGGTAGGTTACTCGGACTCGCGTGGCATCAGCACCAGCAAAGAAGCCTCTGGCGGGCAGGCTAGCCGGAATGGTGTGTACGGATTCGTACCCAAGCCAGCCGAAACATGTAGCTGTGACCCCTTGTGGTCGTGCAGACCCTTGGCCCGTTTGACGTCGAGGTCACAATTGGTGGTCAGTGCGCCAACACCAGGCACGCACACCTGTCCGCCGTGGGTATGACCGGCGACGATCAAATCGGCACCGTCGTCCGCCATGGCATCGATCACACGCAAGTACGGAGCATGCGCGACACCAATATCGAGCTTGTCCGGGTCGAACGGGCCAGCGACGGCGGCGTAGTCATCGCGACCGATATGGGGGTCATCGACGCCGCGGGCATCGATTTTGTGCCCGGCAACTGTGAGTTCCGCCCGACGGTTCGACAAGTCAATCCAACCTTTGGCGCCAAGACCAGCTACGAGGTCTTCCCAAGGAAGATCAATCTTTCGTTCTTTGGTCGACTCGGACGGTTTAGCCAAGTAGCTCAGTGGATTGCCGAGCTTGGGCGAGAAGTAGTCGTTGGATCCCAACACAAACAAGCCAGGCACTTCGAGCAGTGTGCCCAGTGCGTCGAGTACAGGCTCAACGCCCTCGTGGCTGGACAGAAAGTCGCCTGTCGCGATTACCAAATCGGGTTGCAGGGCGCCTAGGCCCTTGATCCATTCAATCCTGTCGTGATTATTCGGCGTCATGTGTAAGTCGGACACGTGCAAGATCAACAGTGGATCACTGCCCGGTGGCAAGATCGGTACGCCCACATTGCGAAGTTGGTATTGCTTGGACTCGTGATACGCGTATGCGGCCAACCCGGCACCCGCAAGAGCGCCGAGGCCAGCTACCTTCGCTAGTCCACGGATCATGTGTCCAGTGTGCCGCACATTCGTTTGGTGCGCAGGGCTAGGCTTGGGCCCATGACTGATTCACCGCTCAAGCAACAACTCCGCGACGACCTCACTACCGCAATGAAGGCGCGCGACCAACTCAAGTCTTCGACATTGCGGATGGTTCTGACTGCCATTTCTAACGAAGAAGTATCGGGCAAAGAGGCGCGCGAGCTTGACGATGCTGAAGTGCTTAAGATCCTGACTAAAGAAGGTAAGAAGCGCCGTGAAGCAGCCGAGGCTTATGTGGATGCTAAGCGTCCAGAGCTAGCGCAGAAGGAAGAAGACGAGCTCGCAGTGATTGCGGAATACCTGCCGGCCCAGCTGAGTGCTGAGGAACTTCAGGGGATCATCAAGGCGTCGATCGATGAGGTCAAGGCTGATGGTATGCAGGCAATGGGCCAGGTCATGAAGCTTGTTCAGCCTAAAGTTGCAGGCCGTGCCGATGGCAAAGCTGTTGCCGACGAGGTTCGCAGATTGCTCAGTTAGAGCTCGACATATTCGACATCTGCGAGTTCAAATCTCCCCAACAACGGAGATACCAATTCTAAGTAAGTCGGGTTGGGGAGATTTGAACTCCCGACCCCTTCGTCCCGAACGAAGTGCGCTACCAAGCTGCGCTACAACCCGTAAGCCATCAGTTTACAGGGCCTAAAACTTCGTCACCCAGATGCCACGCTTTTGATCTTGGGCTTTGCTACGGCTAAATCACCCGCCCTACCCTGACGTTAAAACCAGTTGCCAGTTGATCGCTCAAATTGGCTGTGGTTCATAACAATTGCTTGGCGCGGGAGAGGTGCCTATGGCAACGGGAATTGTAACGCGCAGTCGCGTTTCGGTTCTCGCCACGGTCTTGGTGGCGGGGCTGGTGATTGCTGTGCCCGTTGCGATCCCGGATTCCTCAAGCTCTACTAGTGCAATTGCACAAGGTGCATCCAACGAATCTCCCACGACCCGTGCATCCAGTCCTAAGCCCACACTCAATGTGTTTCGCAAAAACAAGCGATCCACGCCGAGGCTTGTGATCAAGGGACTCGATGGAAGTGTCACAGTGACCACTCGATACCGGGTCAAACGGGGTGCTAAGCGAACTGTTGCTCGAGTTGCCACCAAACAACGTCAGATTGGCACACGTGCGAGTTGGGCTTTGGCGGTGCCACGCACCACGTATCTCGTGACAGTTCGTACTGCTGGAGTTGATCCGCTAACTCGAACAGTCCCTGCAAAGCGTTTCAATCGCACTTTCAGGTTCACGGTTCAACCCCCAAATCTGGCAACTGACTTCACCCGATTTGGAACCACTGCCACGTTCTGGGATGCGTGCGGTTATCGCGTCACCTCAGGGACGAATACCGTGTCGTCGGTAACCTCCTCAAACACCCTCTATTACGGCGGCAATGTGCAGGGCAAATTCGCCAGCCACGTGAAGTTTGCGCTGGACAAAGTTACCGAGGTGACTGGCTTCAAGTTCGAGTATGTGAGTCATCCCAGGAACATCAACTACTTCGGGTTCACAATCAAAGACAACAGCAAGAAGGCTGGCAAACATGCGTGGGAACTCTCGGGTATGGCCGGCCCGGGTTGGGTGGACTACGACTCGGGCAAGAGTCGATACACGGGCGCGGATATCTCGTTGAATTTAATGGAGCAGGCACCTTCAAATGCGCTACGTCGGTTGATCATGCATGAGGTTGGCCATGCCATGGGATTGAGTCACGCTAAATACGTGACGCAGGTTATGTATAAGCAAGTTGAAGCTTCGGCACCGGTTTGGGGAAACGGCGACCTTGCCGGTCTTCGTCAAGTGGTGAATCGAGGCTGCCGCTTCGAGGTCGGGGATGATCTGAGTTAGCTGCTCGTCGCGTCGGTTAATAGCTGATCGTCATGACAGCCGTCGGTGTGGCAACTGGCCATCGACTGTCAGCCAGTTTGCGGTCGAGGTTCCTCGGGTGGCAGTCGGTACGAAACCCAAAAAATGATTGCCGCGCCGAGAAACGCGCAGCCCGCCGCAGTGAACCAAGCACTGGCCCAGCCGGAGTTTCTGGCGAGCAGAGCGAGTACCAGAGGGCCGATCAGCAGGCCGGCCGAGACTCCTGTCTGTGAGATGCCACTGGCAGCAGCCGTTGAAGTGGGGAACCGTCTGGCAATCGAAAGATGTTGGAGCCCTGGCCAACCCCAGCCGAAGGCGTTGGCCACGATCAGGCCAATGATGAACATGGTGACGGCTTGCGTGCCCATCGCGATCCAGCCCAGACCGCCGAGCACGGCTAACACCACGATCCCGTACATGGCGTCGAAGGTGTAGCGGTCGGCGCACCAACCCGCGAATAGTCGGATTGTGAGTCCGGCGAAACCACCTGCCGCAACTAAGTAGCCGGCTGTTGACTCGCTCAAGTCCACTGCGACTCCACCGGCAGTTCCTAGCGTTCCGATCGAGGTGGCGGCGGCCACGATCAAACCGATACCAAGCGCGTAGATCCACAACGGCACGACTTGTTTACGCGGGACAGTCGCCTCGGTGCGACCGACGTTTCGTTGTTGATCTTTCGGTGCGAGGAACACGGTCAGCAGCGCGACTACTGCGGCCGAGGCGTAGGCGAAGCGCCAACCGATCGTCACTGCGATGAGCGGCACCGCCAGCCCGCTCAACGTTGTCGCGAGCGGGATCGCGGACTGTTTGATCGCGAACCCGAGTCCGAAGCGGCGCTGGCTCACTTGCGAGGCAACGAGAGCATTGCCCGCCGGTTGCGCTAGAGCGTTACCCATACCGCCGATCACTAGGGCGACGGCTAAGAGCAGTGTGTTGGGACTGAGTGCAGCGCCAGTCAAACTGATGATCGCCACAACCGAGCTGACGCGCATCGATCGTTGGATACCGAATCGACGAACGTTGCGCCCCGCAAAAGCTGTGCTCAATGTGGTGGAGAGAGCGAAGGCTGCGGCCAAGGCACCGACGGTCGTGGCGTGGGTACCAAAGTCGCGGGCGATCTGCACAGACATGGCGCCAGTCAGGAATAGCGGGCCGATAGCGACAAGGTTGACGATCAGTGCTGCCACAAGTGCCCGCCTACCGGGAGTCACGATAAAGAGTCCCGGGGTCTGCGTCATATCTCTACGTTACGCGGTGGGTGGGAACGGCTGACAAGACATGGATCGTATGTCAACGGTAGTTTGACTCAGGTTGATCAATCCGTTCGATCGACTTGAATCAAACTAGCTAAGTAGGAACTCCATGAAGAAGATTGTTATTGCAGCGGCCTTTTCTTTGGCTTTGGTGGGAATGGCTGGATGTTCGTCAAGTTCTACTACCTCTAATTCGAACGAATACACAGCTGAACAGGAACAGCAGTTTCTCAATGGTTTTGCTAATTCACCGACGCTGAAAGGTGTTCCGGCAGAGTATGTTCAAGCTGTAGGCCAGTGCGTTTGGAGAGGGTTCCAGTCTCAGATTAGCTATAACGATTTTGTAGCTTACGATCAGAATCCGACTTCATCTGAAACTCAAGGTACGGCAACTCAGGTTCAGCAGATCACCCAAGCGTGCCAAGCTAACCAGTCCGCTTACTAGGGATTCGGGAAGCACCGGCTAAGGTGATCCGAATCAACGTGAGCTGAGCCGGGTTAGCTGATACTCGCATTAACTTCTGATCGAGCATCGCGTACACTAATTTTTGGCGGTTTTACTGAAGTAAAACCAACATGCGCCCGTAGCTCAACGGATAGAGCATCTGACTACGGATCAGAAGGTTTGGGGTTCGAATCCCTACGGGCGCGCATCATGAAAGAGCCGGTACCACTCAGAACTTCGAGTGGCACCGGCTTTTCGCGTTGGTACGGGTCTATTGAGGTTGACTCACCTCACCGAGGTGCCCGAATGTTGCGCGCCAACGCTTCAAGATTTGGTGACCCCAGTCCGGTAGTGCGGTCGTAGCCACGGCGAGCAACGCAGCAGCCGTTGTTGTAGATGTCGTTGGTTCCGCGGGTCACGTCACGAATTGCGCCGCCCTTGTATTGAGCTTGGTAGAGCCAAGGGTTTACGAATCCTAATGGGGGTACACCCTTGCGTTGTTCCTGCCTGTTCAGCAGCGCAATAGCCGAGGCAATCAACGGGGTAGAGGCGCTGGTACCACCTACTGGCATTGCTGAATCCGGACCCTGCTGCCACCGCTCCAATCAGCGGACGGCTTGATACTTCGCCTCGCGTTTTGTGTAGCTGGAATCGCGAGAATTTGTAGGCTTTGGCTGCCTGACCTACGCTCATCATCATCGGAGCGTAGGAGGACTTCTTGACCTGCGAGCAAGCATCAATCAAGGTTCCTTGATTGGTTGGTTTAGCGGCTCGGGTCGAGAGTCCAAGCTCGATTCGGTCGACCGAGTGGCACCAAATTTTGCGCAAGCTAGAGGCATTCTGGATGAGAGTCAACGGTGGCCTTTTTACCAAAGTATCCAGTTCCGTTATCGAGGCACGTGGAAGTCAGTCAAGATGCCGGTTCCTTCTAACGTTCCGTTTGCTAGACCTCTCGCAACGTCATCCCAAGTCCCGTCGAATTCGATCACGGCGATCGCTGCTGTCGGGAAGCGTTCGACATCCCAACGGTCGAACTGCATTGGCACTGAGTCGACTAGCCGATCCACAAGTTCGGCACTGCCTGGATTGTGCGACAGCACGAGCATCGTCCCGCTATCGACCAGCCTCGCATCACGTGCGCCTTGGATCACGCAGGACAGGATCGTTGCCGCGTTCGCGTGATAGAGCTCCGGCACGGTGGTGGTGGGAACGTTGAGGCCAACCAGCCGCCAAGTCTCTTGAGTTCGCACCGAAGGTGACACCACTGCATGATCAACTTTGATGCCGCGCTCCTCGAGTCCCCGAAGGTACTCCCCAGCCAGAACCGCATTGGCCCGCCCGCGTTCGTTCAATGGCCGATCGAAGTCGGGTACTGCGACATCCCAATCAGACTTGGCGTGGCGCACGATAATCAGTCGCGTACTTGTGGCAGTCTCCCCGTCAATACTCATGGGCTAATCTTCACGCACATTGTTCGAGTCCGCCACCCAATGTCAGCCATCCAGTGATTGCCAGCGCGAACCATGCTCATCTTCGCAGTGCCCATATAAGCAGACTGCCACTCGTACTGACAGTTATTCGTGCACGCCGCCACTCCCCATTCCACTATGAGCGAGCACCTTCGTCGGGCTCCATCGGTTCGCGGGCTGTCTTGGCCCAACCGGTCGCTCCTCGCACCTGTCGCCAGAACGCGCGCACGATCACCGGCCACAGGATCCACGAATAAAACGCGTAAGGAATGGCAATCAATAAGCCACGCAGATAGCCCAGCGGCCCGTGCCCGCGACCAATAGAGATGCACCCGATCGCTGTTCCGCCGAACCCGAGGAAGAACAAGAACGCCAACCACAGCCACAGCCATCGACTATTGGGAACGACGAATGGCGTACCGAGCCAGATCGCACAGTAGATCGCCAGCAAAGTCGCAAAACCGATAAAGGCCTGCAGCGGCGGTTGCAATACTGCCCACAACAAGTCGATCTTGGCCAGAATCCCCTCACGCCCGTGCCTTAGCAGTGGCACATGGCGCAAAGTTTGAATATTGCCTTGCGACCAGCGGGTGCGTTGACGGTACAAGGCCCGAAGGTTCGACAGTCCTTGTTGGGCGACGGTGACTCGTGACTCGTGGTGCCCATCCCATCCGTGTTCGATCAGAGTGAGCCCGAGGTCTTGGTCCTCGGTGAGGTAGTCACGCCACGGGCCGTCGTGGTCGCCGACCACGCTGTTGAGGGCGGTCAGTCGGTTGGCTTGACCGTTGCCACCCATGCTTGCGGTACCGGTCAAGGTTCGCCCAGTTTGGTAGAGCCCGCCGTAGATCCCGAACTCGACATCCTGCATCCAGGCCAATGGGTTGTAACGGTTGTAGATCCGCACGCTGAGTTGGACGCCACCGACCTCCGGCTTGAGGAAGTGCCCAGCCAGGTAATTGGCGGCGAGCGGATCGAGCCGACCATCCGCATCCACGACCACAAAGATCACTTGGTCGTCGCTGAATCCGGCGTACTCAGGCTTAGTCGCGACATTCTCGCGGAAGTATCGCCAAGCATCGTTGAGTGCC
>CAUJDH010000010.1 GCA_963169225.1 Actinomycetota bacterium | reverse complement strand
CGACGCTGCTTGATCCCAAACAAGACGTGGGTGCGACGCATTTGCACGGAGTCGCTCAGGAAGACGTGATTGGCGCTCCGACTTTCGCAGAGATCAGCAGTACGTTGACGCAGCTGCTAGCTGGCCGTGTCTTGGTAGCTCACAACATCGCCTTTGATGGCCCGATGTTGCGTGAGGAATTCGTCAGAAACTCAAAACCCCAATTGGAACAGCCGTGGCTTTGTACTGCGACACAGGCCAAGAGTCTGGGGTTTCGTCCTTATCGACTAGATGCCTGCTGTGAAGCTCTAGGTCTTTCGTTAGTGAATGCGCATACTGCTCTAGGCGATGCACGTGCGACAGCAGAGTTGTTTCCACGCATTTACGACCTCAGTAGCGAACAAGTAGATTTTGCAGTAACTCGTGCGCAGCTAACTAGTTCGGAGCCATCTCTCATGCTGGACTTCGGTGATCCTGAGCCAAGACTGCTCTCTCGAGACACTTGGCGCACAGCACCCGTGCTTAGCTAGCTCTTTCGCTTTGTAGCGGATTTCTTCGTAGCCTTTTTAGCTGGAGCCTTTTTCGTCGGAGCTTTCTTCGCGGGTGCTTTCTTCTTCGCAACAGATTTCTTAGTCGGTGCCTTCTTTTTAACAGGCACAGTCTCGATGACACCCAATTTAGTAAGTACCTCTTCGGCTTCCTTGGAGTCTTCGACCAAATGGAACGGGATTTTGTTCTTATGCCATTCCTTGCTGGCAGCACGCAATTCTTCGTGCTTTTCTTCCAGATGGTCTCCGGCACTCAAGATCACGATGGCTTTGATACGTCCCGGATGTTCTTCGGCGATTTCTGTATAGGTATAGGCGTCTTCCTGTCCCGAATCTCCGATCAAGACAAGTTGGAACGCGTCTGACTCTTGCAGGATTCGGCGTAGCACCTGTAGCTTGTGAGCTTTTCCTGAGCGTAGAACAAAACGTTCCTGAGGCAACCAGTCAGTCAGGAACAGGACGCCTTTCGGGAAACCTTGGTAGTTGAGGAAACCCTGCAACATCTCGTAAAGCGCCCATCCGCCGGTAGAGAGATAGAGAAATGGGCGCTCAATCTTCCGATTGCCAACAGTCTCGTGTGTGAGTTTGCGGTAGAGATCAGCCATCCCTGGAACTGCAGATCGGGTTTCGGAGTTTCCAGTGAAGGTCCTTATAAGGGAGGTAAACCCCTCGCTCAATCCGGTTTGAAGAATGGTGTCGTCAATGTCACTGACTATTACCGTTTTACATTCTGCGTCCGGAACCAAGAATTCGGCTGATGCCTTTGCAGTCTGACCGTGGTCATCCTGGTGGCTTGCCGTGTACTCATGCCAGCCGGGGGAGGCGTCGGTGGCTGGCACTCGAACCGTGACGTAACCATGACGATCACTGACCTCTTCAACGGTTTCCCCATCTGCGGTCACGCTGACGGCAAGCCCAGGAAACGAGATAGCAGCAACCCGGCGAATATTGGCTGTAACAATTTCGGCATTGCTGACTTTGTCGGCTTCTGGTGGAATCACGGGTTCTTCCATGACTCGCATGCGAAGTCGAATTTCGCCGCCAGCTACAAAACCGCGATATGCCTCAATGTAAGTCGCGCGCAGACTGCCCTTGCCGATTTTATGGTCTCGTCGAACTTCGTTGACCTGATCTTCGAGAATCGCGATAAGTCGAGCCAATTCGGTACTGCGAACTGCGCTATCGAGCGCTCCGACGGCACCCTTGCTTGCCGAGCCGGCGGCAGAACCAACCTTCCTGACCGGCTTCGTCACAGTTGACTTGAGGCGTTGACGTTTCGACTGCTTCTTGGATCCACTCACAGGGTTACCTTGCCATGTCTGATGGGACGGATGCGCTCTAGATTATTAGATACGTGCCCCGAATGGAACGCATGGGCGAATTGGCTTTGCTGATAGGTTGTACATCGATTTCGAAATTGAGGAGACGCCGTGGAGTTGGTTCCGTTTTTCGTGACGTTCGGCCTCGTGTTCTTGGCCGAACTTCCTGATAAAACGGCTATCGCAACTCTCGTACTAAGTAGCCGCTATAGAGGTCAGTGGGTATTCGTTGGTGTTGCAGTTGCTTTCTTCTTTCAAGTAATTATCGCCGTAGTAGCAGGCACATTCATTGCCAAACTTCCGCAGCGCCCGGTAGAGATTGCTGTTTCGATAGTGTTCCTGATTTCGGCAGTCTTGCTCTGGCGCGAATCGATGAAACACACTGCTGAGGATGAAGAGGCGGAAGAAGCTGAGGTCGAGGCAGAACTCGACGAGCGTGGCGAAGGCAAGTCTGCCGACTCAGCTAAAGCATCCAAAGGCTTCCTCAAAATAGCGAGCATGTCGTTCATGATTGTGTTTGTTGCAGAATTTCTCGATCTAACGCAGATCATGACAGCAAACTTGGCGATCAAATACCAGACGCCGCTGGCCGTCGGGTTGGGTGCGTTCTTGGCGTTGTGCTCGGTAGCTGCCATCGCAATTATTGGCGGCAAAGCCTTGCTCAAAGTCCTCCCGCTCAAAATCATCACCCGTGGCGCTTCAATTCTCCTCTTCTGCCTTGCTATCTACAGCTTGTACGAGGCCTTAAGCGCTTAATCTGGCCCCCTATTTTTGTCTCAAAGCAGCACAAATCACCCACGACACGCGCCCTGCAGGCTTCAGTCCTAACGGTCTATCCCTCGGTACAGTCGAATTATTGAGCTCGCGCATGAGGGTTCAGAATTCTAGAGAGGTACGCAAGTGGCATTTTCCAATGCTCGTCGTAAGTATGGGTTGATTAGCGTTGCTGGCGTTGCAACCTGCTCGTTGTTGGCTAGTGGAATTGTTGTAACGAATCCTGGCAATGCGGCACCTAGCACTCTAAACGCGATCTCTGCGCTACCTGCAAACTCAAAAGCTGACCAGTTGCGAGCCAAGATCAAGGCGGCCTCGAAGGCTGTTTCGGAATCCAAAGAAGCCGTGGCTGCGTCAGAGAAGAAGCTCCCAGGTGCTCGCGCAAAAGTGAGCGAGGCCCAAGCTAAAGAAGTGGCCGCCCGTGCCAAGCAACGCGAAGCTGAGGAACAACATGACGCAGCGCTAAAGAAGGTAGGCGCTCAACAAAAACGAATTGATGCTGTGAAGGCTGAAATCGCAAAAATCCAACTTCGGATCGCCGCGATAGCTAGGCACAACTATATCTCTGGAGCAGAAAACCAAGAGCTAGATATCTTGCTCGAGTCGCAAGACCCGGCAGACTTTGCCACTGGTATGGAATCTGTTCGGCGTGTGGCTCGATCGAACGCGAACCTATTTGATCAAGCAGAGAAGCTTAAGCGTGAACTTGACAAGCAAATGCAGACCCTTGAAGAACTAGAGCGTGCAGCTCAAGAAAAAGCCAACCAAGCTGCCGGACATGCCAGACAAGCTCAAGTGATGCGGGCTGAGGCGGAGGCTGCCAAACGTGAGGTTGAGTCCCTTCTGGCTCAGCAGAAATCTGAGTTGGCCAATGGTCGAAAGCTGCTCAATAAGGTTCGTGAACAGTATGACGAGTTGATGGCTAGCTTGGGAGCTCCTCGTGGTTATGCGAAGGGAGGTAAGGGCGTTAGCCGCTCCCCGAAGGAAGCTGTGGCGTGGGCTATGCAGTTTGTGGGCAATGGCGCTTACTACGACAACCTTTGCCTCAAGTTCGTTGACGATGCCTATGGAGCTACCGGCAGTCGAGTGGGGCGAGCAATCGACCAGTGGTATCGAGCCAAGGCTGCAGGCAAAGCGCATCCTGGTGATCGGAATCCGCCCATTGGCGCTCAAGTGTTTTGGTGGTCAAATAATGACGCTCGACATATTGCGCTTTACGCCGGTGGAGGGATGATCATTAGTACCGGAGCCGACTACAACCGTGTCGGTCTTGTGCCATGGAGTTACTTCGATGGCTACGGGCCATATCTGGGTTGGGCTGAACCTTATTACCCCTAAGTCGAACTGCACTCTGATTTGTAGCAGGTGGAAGATTTCTATTCCTTGACGAAGATCAGGTCTGAGATGTTGTGACCTCGTTTGAGGCCTCTTCTTTCAAAGGCTGTCATTGGGCGCCACTTAGGGCGGGGAGCGAATCCGTCATATTGGTTCTTAAGCCCTGGTGTAGCCTCCAGTACTTCAAGCATTTGGTCGGCATAGTCTTGCCAATCTGTGGCGGCATGGAACGTACCACCGGTTCGAAGACGAGTAGTGACGAGTTCCGTCAAATCTGGCCGGACGAAGCGGCGTTTTTGGTGACGGGCTTTTGGCCAAGGATCTGGGAAGTAGAGCCTGAACCCTGATAGCGAATCAGTCGGGATCATGTTTTCAATCACCTTGACTGCGTCTGCTTGGATCACTCGCACGTTCGTGATTCCTTCACGCTCGCACATTCGCATTAGGGCAGAAATCCCGGCAGAGTGAACATCCACAGCCAAGATCAGACTGTTTGGGTCTGCTTGGGCCATCTCTGTTGTCGCATGCCCCATCCCAAAGCCGACTTCGAGGATCACATTCGATGGGGGAGTTACTCCTTCAAGGTCATGAATCTCGCCAAAATCTAGGGGAGTGTCCTGCAGTCCAATTCCATAAGTGGGCCATAGACGAGTGAGGCCTTCCCTTGAGCCTTTGGACATGCGTCCGCCACGGGCTTGAAAGGTGCGGATCCCAGAATCGCTAACGGAGCTAGACACGGATCAATCTTAGACCGTTGTTGATTTGTGACTAAGTCGTCGATCTGAATCAGGGGTCATGGTGTGTGATCACTCGGATAGCAGGAGTACGCTTTTAAATCATGGATCTCACTCGTACCCAGAGCCCTAACCCTTTTGACTTTTTGCCAGCTAGGCCAGAATTCGGTGTGCATTCGATGGCCTTCGGTAATGGTGAGGTACTTCCGGCTGCTCAGCGCTTCAACTCCAAAGAAGTCGGCGGCGATAACGTCTCGCCGGATCTCAGCTGGTCGTCTTTTCCGTCTGAGACAAAAGGATTTGCGCTTACGTGTTTCGACCCAGATGCACCCACAGTGTCAGGGTTCTGGCACTGGATCGTTATAGATCTCGATAAGTACATCACTTCGATTGATCTAGGAGCTGGTTCCGTTTCAGAGGACCGTTTGCCAGGTAACGCTTTTCACGTTCGAAATGACGCAGGCACTTTCGGCTATATGGGGGCAGCCCCGCCAAAGGGCGATTGCTTCCCTCATCGTTACATCTTTACGGTGTACGCACTAGATACCGATGATCTTGGCGTAACGCCTGACTTTAGTGCCACCCGCGCATCGTCAGTGCTCTCGCGTCACACTCTGGCTCGTGCATTCCTCACCGGCTTGTACGGGTACTAGCAGCGTTAAACCAAAAGGCCCCAGGAGCTGTTGCTCTGAGGCCTTTTAGCGGAGGGCAATAACATTGCCCATTGAGGATTATTCGTGCTCAAGTGAACCTAGGTAGGCGTCCACGTTGACCAGCTGGTCGCCTGGCTCGCCAGTGAAGGCGGCCTTCTCGAGGAAGTCCTGGACACTGCGGAACAACATGAGCTCTTCGCGCTGCTCAGCGATGAACCACTGGAGCATATTGAAGGTGTTGAAGTCGCGTACATCGAGAGCCATCGAAGCAAGGGTGTGAATCTCTTCAGTAACTAGTACTTCGTGCTTGTAGGCGGCATCTACGACCTCAACTAGGTTGTTGTAGTCGTTCTTGGGGGCGGGAAGGTCAGACAGAGTAACCGGAATGCCGGACTCGATCATGTAGTTGACGATCCGGTCGCGGTGGTCGAGTTCCTCAGCAACGTGCTGACGGAAGAACTTAGCGGAACCCTCGAGTCCACGATCTTCGCACCACAGGCTCATCTGTAGGTAGATGTTCGAAGCATTCGCTTCGGATGTAACTTGCTCGTTGAGCTTCTGGGCAATATCAGTATTGATTTCGATCATTTTTCCTCATCTCGTTTCGGTAGATAGGTAATGCCTTGGGTCTTGCTATGACTATGTTCTAGCCCATGTTGCTAGAGTTCAAACGCAAGGTTAGGCAACCCTTAGTCAACGGTTCGCAGTCAGCCTAGAGAAGTACCACCTACGGTGACAACTCCAAGCACCACCGCAGCGAAGTGAGATAGGTAACCGCCGAGGGTAAAGGAGTGAAATACCTCATGGAATCCAAACCATTTTTGGCTCGGATTCGGGTATTGGCTGGCGAATATGAGCGCACCAACAATATAGAAGGCGCCTCCCATTGCGACGAGAGTTAAGGCCCATGGGCCACCACGTTCCAAGACGACAGGGATGAACACGGCACCGGAAACGCCAAAGATTAGGTAGCAAGGTACGAAGAGCCAGCGGGGAGCACCATGCCAAAGGAGTCGCACGGAGATGCCGATAGCGGCCGCGATCCAGGCTGCTAATGAGGCGATCAAGGCAAATTGTCCACCGATGATCGTGAACGTGACCGCTGTGTACGACCCTGCGATGAGAACAAAAATCGCTGAATGATCAACGCGCTGCATCCAAGGTTGAACCGCTTGGCTCCAGTTGACGCGGTGATAGGTGGCCGAGATCGTAAACAAGGTAACCGTGCTTAGCGCGTAAATAGCCACTGGGAGTCGCAGATTGGGCGGGCTGATGATCAATAAGACAACGCCGGCGATGGCTGCGACTGGAGCCATGATCAGATGCTGCCATCCTCGCAAGAGCGGCTTGGATGGAAGCGAAGTGTTCACCCTTGAATGGTAGCTATTGGCCAGATGGAAGGTTTGGTTGGTGTAGGGGTGAATTGGGCACAAACTGATCGGTTAACTCCAATCGTGTTACCCATTCGGTCAAATTCTGCAGACCTTTCGAATAGACATGATAAAAACTAGACATATAGCCTTAATGGCACCTCGGGAAAACCGCAGGTCAAGATTTCCTTTCGAAGGGGACTGGGCTGATGGAAACCAAAACGAAAAATAAAATTAAGGCCGCTGTAGCAGGGGGCAGCATTTCTGCTCCTAGGCGAAATTGGGTCGGTTGCATACTGGACTGCTGACACAACCGCTCCCGGTGCCACAGTTACCGCAGGCAATCTAACGCTTGGTACGCCAAATTGTGGCTCAGGTTGGGTCATAGACAGCGAATAGGATCCACAAGGCGTTGCCTTCGATCCATCTACAGACAAATTGGTGCCAAGTGATGTGATCACCAAAACATGCACCTCAACGATTGTTGCAACTGGAACTCACTTACGTGCAGACCTTAGCGTTGATGGCGCAGGCAAGACCGGTGATCTAGCTCCCGAATTGACGGTTGATGCAGATTTTGAGGTCGACAGAAACCCAGCAACTGAAGTCACCTCGGCTAATGAGGGTTTGCCCCGTGGGGGTTCACTTGTCCGGGATGTCCTGCGACATCACAGAGTGTCCGAGAGGGGACTTGAACCCCTACAGCCTTGCGGCCACTAGCCCCTCAAGCTAGCGCGTCTACCAATTCCGCCACCCGGACAGGTGCGAGACCACCTTACCAACCGATCCACGACCGCTATAAATCGTGGTGCCACTCGACCAATGTTGGCGTGCTCGGCCTAGAGCAAATAGTGTGGACGCTATGAGCGAAACCCGTGAAGTAGTTGAAGTAATCGACACCTCGGCAGCTGAATCTGAAGTAGCTGAGCTTGTATCGCAACTTATTCAGATTGATTCAAGCAACTTTGGCAATAACGAATCTCGGGGTGAAG
>CAUJDH010000009.1 GCA_963169225.1 Actinomycetota bacterium | reverse complement strand
TTGATCGACCAAGGTCGTGTGTCAATCGATGGCGACATTGTTCTGGAACAAGGCCGCCGAGCAAACCCTGCTAGCCAAGTAATTCGGGTAGACGGTAAACGAATTCAGGCACCAGCTGGGGTCACAGTGATTGCTCTCAACAAGCCCAAAAATGTGTTGACGGCCATGGAGGATGATCGCGGTCGGCCACACGTGGGGGAGTTGGTTCCTAAGAAGCCTCGTCTGTTCCACATCGGGCGGCTAGATAGCGATACGACTGGATTGCTATTGCTAAGCAATGATGGAGATCTTGCCCACGTGCTGACACATCCATCGTTCGGTGTGAAAAAGCGTTACGTTGCCACTGTTGAGGGAGAACTCACGACCAACGATCTGAAGCGACTCAAAGCGGGCGTGGAGGTTGAGGGTCGAACTGTCGAGGTGTCTCACACACGTTTGCTGTCTGCCAAACCACGACAATCCGTGATTGAACTCGAGATTCATGAGGGCCGTAATCGGATCGTCCGCAAACTCCTAGAAGAAATTGGGCATCCTGTGATCGAACTGACGCGAACGCGCTTTGGTTCTGTGTCAATCGATGGTATAGCGCCCGGGCGAACTAGGCACCTGTCGCCCGACGAGGTAGCGGCTCTTGTCGATACAGTGGATCAAGGTCAAAAAGTGCCCGGTGCGGGCAGGAAGCGCCAGAGGTCTGGCAAATCGAAGAAATGAGGTGGCACCGATGAGCGTTCGCGCGTTTCGTGGTGCCACACAGCTACAAGCGGACAGCTTCGATGAGATGACCGAGGCCGTTGTCGAGTTGGTCAACGAGGTTCTCACAGGCAATTCAATCCACGATTCCGACTTGATCTCGATCTTATTTACGTCTACCGAAGACTTGGTGTCAGGCTTCCCAGCGACGGCACTTCGTACCGTCGGATTTGATGATGTGCCACTTATGTGCGCGACTGAAATTCCAGTACCTGGCGCACCGGAGCGAATAGTTCGCGTCATGATCCACGCTGAGTCGAACCTGTCCAGGGCTGAGGTCAAGCACGTGTTCTTGCGTGGTGCTGAAGTTCTACGGCCAGATGGCCCCGCTGCCAGCAACTCGGGGGCTTGAGTTCGATGAAGGACAAAGCTCGCGAAATTGGCATTGAGAAGGTACTGATCATTGGTTCCGGACTGATGGGCACGTCGGTGGCCCTCGCTTTGAAGCATCACGACATTCAGGTGTTCTTGCAAGACATCACTGAATCGGCTGTTGAGACTGCGGTTTCCCGGGGTGCGGGTGAGGCATTCAATCCAGCAATTCATGGTGAGCCGGACCTCGTTGTGGTTGCAGTGCCGCCGCAAGAAGTTGCGGGAGCACTCGAGGATGCTCTCAGAGATTTCCCTCATGCCACGGTGACGGATGTTGCCAGCGTCAAGGTGGGGCCAAGTGAGGCGGTCGAGGCACTTGGTGATGAGGCCGCAGCTGCACGTTACGTGGGAAGTCACCCGATGGCTGGTAGAGAGTTTTCCGGAGCGTTCGCGGCCAAACATGATCTGTTTATTGACCGTACGTGGGTGATCATGGAATCCCCGCAAGCGAGTGAAGAAGCAAAGAGCCAGGTCAAATGGCTGGTCTCTGCTTGCGGTGCAATTCCGTTACGCTCGACTCCGCAAGCTCACGACCGTGCAGTTGCGCTTACCTCGCATACTCCTCAGTTGCTGTCCACGATCATGGCAGCCGAACTGTTGTCGGTCCAAGGAGATGAACTTGCGATCAGCGGCCAGGGTCTTCGGGATGTCACCAGACTGGCGGCGTCGGATGCTGATCTGTGGACTGGGATCGTGGCTGGCAATGCCACCGAGATCCGGCCGATTCTTGAGAGTATTAGCGACCAGGTGTTAGGTCTGATTGCGGCTCTTGGAGATCCGGACACCAATTCCCAAACTAGTGACGGCCCAATTCACGAATTGATCCAACAAGGCAACTCTGGCCGCGCCTCCTTGCCTGATAAGCACGGTGGGTCGGCTCCCGAATACGCACTCGTCACCGTCGTAGTGGATGACCGACCAGGTGAGCTTGGCAGACTGTTTGCAGTTGCTGGTGAGGCGGGCGTCAACTTGGAGGATGTCCGGATCGAGCACACGCTGGGTCGTTTGACTGCAACTGTCGAGTTGGCTGTCAACGCTGCCTCGGTCGGACATTTCGAACAGGTGCTCGCCGACGGTGGCTGGCGGGTGCAGCGCGTAGTGACTGACACAGATGAGGCGACGATCCTGCCAGCGTCAACTTATGAATCACAGTCGGCCAGTGAGGAGTAGCAGATGAGAGTCGCAGTTGACGGTCCTTCTGGTTCGGGTAAGTCGAGCGTTTCTAAAGCGCTCGCAACCAAACACGGTTGGGGATATGTCGATACTGGTGCCATGTATCGCGCCTGTGCATGGTTCATGGTTAACAACGGGGTTGATGTGGCTGACCACGGTGCCGTCGCCGCGCGAATCGACGAGGTCGACTTGTCGCTCGGTACCGATCCTGCTCATCCGACTATCTCGGTTGGCGATGTCGATGTGTCGTCAGCGATCCGCGAAGTCGAGGTGACTGATGCCGTGAGTAGTGTGAGTGCAGTGCCCGAGGTTCGGACACGCATGGTCGCGGTGCAGCGCGCCCTGGCCGACCAGCTCCAAAACGAAAGAGGCGGCGTGATCATGGAGGGTCGCGATATTGGTTCAGCCGTGCTAACCGAAGCGCCTGTCAAGATCTTTCTTACAGCGGATGTCGAAGCTCGTGCTGCTAGGCGTGCAGCCGAGGATGCCGAGGCTGGTCGAAACGGTGGTGGAGATGTCGGCTCGACCGAACAACGCCTTGCCGCACGCGACCAGGCCGACTCGTCTAGGGCGGCATCTCCGCTCAGACAAGTTGACGGTGCTGTCGAAATCGACGCCACGTTTATGACGCTAGACGAGGTCGTTGCGGCAGCAGATTCGTTGGTGCAAGCTCAACTAGATGCAGGACGGGTGTAACTAATGTCTGATTTAGAACCCGAGGTAGATGACGCCCAAGTCGAAGAGTTCGCAGTAGATGACGATGTCGATGAGTTAAGTGCTGCTCAAGCTGCAGCACAAGCAGAGTTTGGTGTTGAAGTCTTCTCTGACGATTTTGAGGCCCGCAAGGCTGGTGACCACACTGACGAGCTGCTTCCTGTAGTCGCCATTGTCGGTCGTCCGAATGTGGGCAAGTCAACATTCGTCAACCGTGTACTAGGCCGACGTGAAGCAGTAGTCGAGGATCGTCCAGGTGTAACGCGTGACCGCGTGCGCTATCTGGCCGAATGGAACGATACCCGCTTCTGGATCGTCGATACAGGTGGCTGGGATCTGCGAGGCAAAGGGCTCGCAGCTGATGTTGCCGCCCAATCCGTGGTAGCAGCTGAGGAAGCCGATCTAGTTGTTCTCGTTGTAGATGCGACGGTAGGTGTCACGGATGCTGACGAAGAGACGGTAACAATGTTGCGCAAGGCGAATGTGCCGATCCTTCTGGTCGCCAACAAAGTGGATAGTACTGCGCTCGAATCTGATGCAGCTGGACTATGGTCACTGGGCTTGGGGGAGCCGTATCCGGTATCCGCACTGCACGGACGTGGTAGTGGTGACTTCCTCGATGTGCTTAAGGAGGCGCTGCCTAAGGAGCCCAAGGGTGCTCCCGTGATTGAAGGTCCGGGAAGAATCGCGCTCCTTGGCCGGCCGAATGTGGGCAAGAGCAGTTTGCTCAATCAGCTAGC
>CAUJDH010000008.1 GCA_963169225.1 Actinomycetota bacterium | reverse complement strand
CTGGCCAAACAGAACAAAGTGACTAACCCAGCCACTGCCGAATGGGTCGTGCCGATCACCTCGAATTTCATTGTCGGATCGATAGCCAAGACTTCACGACACGTTGAGAGCTTCCATAGAAATCTATTATGACAGGAAGCGTACGGTACGTGCCTGGTCGCAACGATAAAGTCGATTAGTCGCCAAATGCATTGCACGGGTCAAGCTGACAAACCACCGAGTGAAATAAAAACCCAGACCGGAAGTTGCGGAACCATACGCGGTTCATTCAACATGTCCCTACCAGCATCCCACGAGCTACTGGGGTACTACGTTCCGCGAATCTCGCTTGCTGAGTTTCTAACGCTAGGTATTGTGAGAAGAGTTTAGTTTTGACGGCCCTTCCATTCGAGGATATGGTGATCGAACGGCCTGCTACCGAAGCTCAAGATCCAGAAATGGGCCGGAATACAAATCACGATTTTATGATGCGGTACATGGGCTAGCGAGTCTTGCTGAAGTCAGTTGCGTCAAGATTCATTATCAGAATGCCCATTGAGTTAGACGGTGAGCGCCATCAGGTAATCTCACTATGTTCACTGAATCGTAGCTTCGGAGAACAAGAACGGGCTATAGCGCAGCTTGGTAGCGCACTTGTCTGGGGGACAAGGGGTCGTGGGTTCAAATCCCGCTAGCCCGACTTTTCTTTTCGTCGGATCTTCAGCCGTGCAGTGTTGGTCGGTAGGTGAGTTCCTGGATTCGACCGTCGAATAGCTTGCTGCTGAGCAGATCAAGATCGAAATCTGCGACTCCTGTGAAGAGGGAGTCACATCCGACTTGGCCACTGATGACGGGGAAGATCGCTACCTGGATTCGATCAATAAGCCCAGCATCTAATAGGGCTTTGTTCAAAGTCATACTGCCGTGCGACACCAAAGGAATATCGGACTCAGCCTTGAGGTTGGCAACGATATCGACGATATCGCCGCTAATCAACGTTGCATCGGGCCAATCGAGTGGTGCCTCCAGAGTGGAGGAAATCACTGTGGTCGGGATGTACTTCATTCGCGTATTCACCGGATCATCAGCATCTGACTCAGGAGTGATGTCGCCAAGAAATCGTTGAAACGAGATAAACGTATTTCGACCCAAAACCAGTCGCCGGTTCTCCTGGTATTGGGCTGCTCGATGACTGATGAACTCTGGGCCCTCTTTACCCCAGTAGCCACCCCAATCGCCGTCTTCGGTGAAGGATCCAAAGCCATCGAGAGTGGCAAAGACATCCCAAGTGTAGGTAGCGGCCATGAGGTTCTCCTTTGAAGTACTTTGTGTTGTTGAACAATACTCTTAAACCGCTATCGCACTACTAGGTACAAGCTCGATCTGTGCACTAGTATCTGTTGAGTGAGTGAAGATCACGAGACCGAGAAGCACGAGACTCCAGAGTCATCCCAGGCAGATAGCCAACAGCTTGATGACGCGCAGGCGCGTGAGCAACTTGGTATCACCAACACAGGAATCGATAAGAAGAAGTCGATCATCCTGGGCATTATTGCGGTTGTATTCCTCATCATTGTCTTCTTCCGAGTGATCCCGCAGATCGGTAGCTACTCTGAGGCTGCCGAAGCGCTAGAAAATATGACGATGTGGTCAATCGTCGCTATCGTCGCAGCAGTTATCTTCTACTTGTGGGTGTATGGCTGGCCGTTCGTGGCCTCGACCCCAGGGTTGAAGTACAAATCGGGCTTTATCGTCAACCAGTCGGCTTTCGCTGTTTCTAATGGTGTTCCAGGTGGCGGTGCTATTGGTCTGGGACTTCAGTACGCTCAGCTCACGTCTTACCGGACTACACCTACTGCAGCTACCGCATCGATTGGTGCAACCGGTATCTGGAGTGTCTTCATTACTCTGTTCTTGCCGGTTACAGGCGTACTGGCTCTGACGTTGAGTGGCGACCAAGCTGGTAACTACGTGCTGGCAGCTGTCATCGGTGTGGCCATTCTCATCGTGGTGGTTGGGCTCTTCGCGCTGATCTTGCGGTCGGAGAAGAACGCCATCCGGGTTGGTCACTTGGCCGACAAAGTGGCTAACTGGGCAGTTCACTTAGTCAAGAAGGACAAGAACCTAGATGTCACTTCGCAGATCATCAAATTGCGTGGCGACATCGTCGAGCTTGTTCGTAGACGGTGGATCTGGATTACCATCACGCAGATTGCTGTGTCCTGGTCACAGTTCGGCATCCTCTATTGGGCGCTTCACGGTGTGGCAGGCGATATGGGTGCACCACCGGTACTTGTGGCTTACGGATGCTGGGCTATCTCTCAGCTAGGAATCATGATCCCCATCACGCCCGGTGGTCTGGGCACAGTCGATGCGGCAATGATTGGCTTGATGATCAGCATGGGCATAGACGACGGCACCGCAACCGCGGCGGCCCTTGTATGGCGTGCCTCGTCCTACATCCCACAGATCATTATCGGCCTTATATCGATCTTCTACTGGAGGTTCGATCTTCGTCGTGAGAATGCCAAGCTACAAAAGGCTCAAGCTAACGCTGCATAGAGAACCTCGATACTGAGCGGAACGTTGATAGTTACGGAGGAGATTGCAAATGAGTGAAAATCAGCATGAGAATCCCGAAGATTGGGAAAACCCGCTAGAGCGCAAAAGTCCTCTTGGTGGTCGAACTGGGGTTGCAGTTGCTTCGATTACTCCTTTGATCGCCCTCATCCTTTTTCTGATTTTTGGATTCTTGGGTGGATGGGCTTGGAGCTGGATTTTCTTTCTCGCCATCCCGATCGTAGGGATCGCGGTCTTTGGGTTCCAATCCCCGCAGCGACCGGAATAGTTGGTATTTAGCCCAGCATTCGATTAGCCACGACCTAGCCAAGTGCGGGCTGCCTGGATCTGATTCTCGGCCGCCGACAATTGGGTCTTGGTCAACTTCTCGCCCTCAAGTACCTCGAATGAACCGTCGCGGACTTTCCAAGTGGCAACGACGCGTCCATCCCGCACGATCGTCGGTTGAGCAATTCCGTTGATCGTCATGACTTTGCGAGCATTGCTAGGGTCAACCAGCAGCGACCGGTCCTTGTAACCGAGCAGATGTTCATCGAATGCTGCGAGTGCAAGTTGAGACTTGGTTGGGGGAGGGGCGTCCAGTTGTTCAGCTAGTACGTAGTAGGTAGTGCCGTTAGCCTCTAACTCGACAAGTCGGTCACCTGCCAGTTTGATGCCGGCCTTGATCGCCCGAGCCGGGAGCTTGCTCCACCACATGAGGTCTTGCACAGTTGCCGGTCCATGACCATTGAAATAACGGATGCAGAACTCGGCCTGTGCTTCGTCAAGCTCGTATTGGTTGGGGGCTTTGATCCATTCCTCTGTCAACACGAGCTCGAGATCGCCAGCTTCGTTCATCGGGCCGAAGACCGTCACTCCGTTTTGACACAACGCCCACACCAGGTGATATGACGCACCTTGAACCATCTCTATGCCGTTATCTTCAAAGTGGGTGATCAAGTCTTTGCGGTCCAGTGATTTACCATCTGCAAGCGCCGCTTGAGTGAGTTCGCGAACCTGTTCGTAAGTACTCATAGTGAGTCCCAGATAGTCCAACCGCTTGTTCCAGTCTTTGAGAACACCGGGATTCGTTAGTTCTTGCATCCAACCGATGTCCTCAGCGCACATCAAGTGAACGGTCCCGCGCATTGGCCAGGATCGGACGATCGCGCCAGAGTTGAACGCGTCGGCGATATTTGAGGGCGTCGTTGGCTTTTGAGATGTACCAGCGCGTATTGCTGTTGCCCATCTAGCGGCATCGAAATCCTGACCTTGCATCGCAAAGAGGTGGCGGACAACGTCGACGGGATTGGTGAACGAATTGTCAGTTAGTAGAAGTGCACGCATGCGCATTGCGACGATGTCGGAGGTAGAAACGGAAGTAGTCACAAGCTCACTCTAGTCACTTGCTTCCTTTGAGTCTGTGTTGTCGCGCCTGGCTGACATCCCATTCAATTCGGTATACGTTTGGTTGCTATGAAGCGCTTTTTCTCAGTCATTTTTGGCATTTTGTTTCTGCTTATTGGCCTGCTTTTGACGGCCTCGGGAACGTACCTTGCTGCTACTGGTGGAACCCAAGGCAAGATCATGAATCCTGCAGGGTCAGCAGCTGGTAGTGGAAGTGCCCTACTTTTCAATGACTTTGCTGTCGATACCGGCGGAATCGACACTGGCAAGCTGGCTGATATGGCAGTCGGTGCCAAATCGCTCAACGGTAAAGAGTTGTTCATTGGTCTAGCCTCGACTAGCGATGTAATCACTTATCTTAATGATGTTCCGCGCGATGCCGTGACAGGTATTTCGACAGACCACGCCACTGTGACGCCGATCCCGGGAAGTGCTACAGCGAGGCCACCGGCTGAGGAGACCATCTGGACTAATTCTGCTCAAGGTATGGAGCCGTCAATCATCTTGCCGAGCGCAACCGCCGGTTCGACTCTGGTTGTGATGAATGTGGACGGCTCGCCAAATGTGAGTATGGATTTGACTGTGGGCGTCGATTCACCTCGCGTGTTCTATGCTTCTGTTGCTCTGGCCGTTATTGGCATCATCCTGATCATCATCGCGATTCTGCTATTCCGTAAGGCGGGTAAGCTCAAGCGCCAAAAGAAGGCGGCTAAGCTGGCCCAGGCGCAAGCTCAGGCTGCTGCGGCACAGCAACCAGCACCGGGCCAAGTTCCAGCTCAAGCACCTCAAACACCTGCGGCGCCAGGAACTCAAGCTGCACCACCAGTCGCACCACAAGTGCCGCCGACATCTCCGGCTCCTCAACAGCAGCCACCTGTGCCCCCACAAAACGGACCGCAGCAAGGTCAACCACCACAGCCGCCGACACCTCCGGCGCCGGGTGCCTAATGAAGGTTCAAGAAACTAACGTACAGACGGATCGGATCCTGACGGTTCCGAACGTCCTTAGTTTCTTGCGCCTGCTGGGTGTTCCGCTTTTCTTGTGGTTGATCTTGGTTCCGAAGGCGGACGGTTGGGCGCTCATCGTTCTGTTCTTTGCAGGCCTGAGTGATTACCTTGATGGGATAATCGCCCGTAAGTTCAATCAGATTAGTCGTCTAGGTCAGTTACTCGACCCGGCAGCTGACCGCTTGTACATCCTGGCCATGCTTGTTGGTCTGGTTATCCGGGACATCATTCCGCTCTGGCTAGTGATCGTGTTACTGGCTCGCGAAGTGATTCTGCTGATTATGCTGCTTCCGCTTAAGCGCAGGGGATACACCGGACTTCCGGTGCATTTTGTGGGTAAAGCCGCCACCTTCTGTCTAATGTTCGCTTTTCCACTGATTCTCGTTGGAGCTGGTATCAACCCAGTGGCAGGGTTCTGCGAAATCATTGGTTGGGCGTTTGCGATTTGGGGAACGTACCTCTACTGGTGGTCAGCCGTGTTGTATTTAGGGCAAGCGAGGCGGATTTTGCGTGCCGACCGTGTCCAGATTGCCTAGAACCTCTCTCTTAGCGTCACGACGTCCGATAAAGTAGCCCCATGATTCCAGAGGACCTGAAGTACACAGAAGCCCACGAATGGGTTCAGCTAGTAAGCCCAGGAGTGGTTCGGTTCGGTATTACCCACTTTGCGCAAGATTCGCTTGGCGATATCGTGTTCGTCTCGCTACCCGAAGAGGGAACAGCGGTGGGTCAAGGCGATGCATGCGGAGAGGTTGAATCAACCAAGAGTGTGGCCGATGTCTACGCTCCAATCGCCGGTACCGTTACTGCTCGCAATGACGTTGTTGAGACTTCCCCTGAGGCAATCAATGATGAGCCGTACGGCAATGGCTGGCTCATCGAGCTCAGTGTTGAAGATGAGTCCGCGCTCGAAGCACTCATGGATGCTGCCGCATATAAGGCTCATACCGAGGGCCAATAGTTCGCTCCAGATTATTGACTAGTTCCCACGAGACTCTTAGGTTGGAAAAATGACTACAGCAGTTCCGGGAGACCAGAGCGAAACAGCCGGTGATGTGAACCCTGCCTTCTCCAAGGCGACAGACATCACTGGAACGATCCACGCGTTGGGTACGACCCCCAGTGATACCGGGCCACTTGATCCGGTTGGTGGCGAGCATTCGGAGTCGGTGGAACCTGGTCAGCACGTCCTCTACACGGTTCGTGGTCCTGGATCCGGAACTCGCGTTGAGCTAATCGGTGACGAGGTGACAGTAGGTCGCTCGCCTGAGGCAGGAATCTTTTTGGACGACATCACCGTGTCTCGAATCCACGCCGCTTTCATTCGTTCAGGTGACACTTGGGAAATCTCTGACAAGGGCAGCCTCAACGGTACTTATGTCAACCGAAGCCCGGTCGATTCACACGTTCTGGAACCAGGTGACGAGATCCAGGTTGGTAAATATCGCTTCAAGTACTTGAGCTCGACTCAAGACGACGCGTAGGGCGGTAAAGGCAAGGTGACCACACAAGAGAAGATCGGTATGTCGATCGGTGCCGTAGTCACCCTTCTTAAGCGCGAATTTCCTGACGTCGACATCTCAATTTCCAAAATCCGCTTCCTGGAAGATCAAGGGATAGTCGAACCAGCTCGCACAGCTAGTGGATATCGACAATTCGGTTCCGAGGATATTGAGCGGCTGCGCTACTGCATCAAAATGCAAAGCGAGAACTTCCTTCCGATCAAGGTGATTCGCGAGCATCTAGAGAAGATCGACCGCGGATTCGTTCCGCAGGTGAACACAGATCCAGAGCCGCAAGTGCCAACAGTAATCGGTCACCCTGCGACGGTTGATCCATTAGCTTTGTCTGGTGATTCACTTGACGCGGTCGAACTGTCACACGAAGAACTGGCGAATGTCGGCGGGATGAGTGTCAAGGAGATCGTTGAGCTCCAGAATCAGAAGTTCATTACTTTTCGGCCGGGGAGTGAGAGCTTCGGCTCCGATGCTCTGGCTGTGGTCAAGTATGTGGCGCAGCTAAAAGCCCGTGGCTTGGACAGCAGGCATCTGAACCCGATCAAGAATGCAGCAAGTCGCCAAGCAGACTTAATCGAGTCGACTATGGGGCTAGGTATGGGAAAAGCCCCGACAGATATGTCGGAAACAATCGAAAATGTTAATTCACTTGCAGCACTGAGTCTAGGTCTAGAGCGAGAGCTACTTTCCGCGCAATTACGCGAAACTTTAGGCACAAATGACGCAAACTCTAAGCCTTAAGTTGAGGGTTAGAGAAGTCTCAATCTGAAATTAATCCTTAGAGATTAGCGGTTTGAGTTGACCGGGCTGCCGAAGTTCTCTAGTTTCAACTACAACAACGTAATTCGATTGCGGTAGTTTGGATCAATCGGTTACGCGACAAGTTTCATCGCTTCTAGCTAAACGCTGAGGAGCAGGGGTAGTCGGAGATGGGGAAGTCATATGAGCGGTGTCGACAACAGCAGTGCTGCACACGCAGTATCGGCAGAAGCTGACGGAGTGCAAGAAACCCTTTTTGACACGCCTGGAGACTCTCTCTCGCTAGAGCAGGGCTACCGTGCCAAGTCGGTTGCCGATCTGGTGGGTATTACTTACCGCCAGCTGGACTACTGGGCACGCTCTGAGCTTGTTGAGCCCAGCATCGACGTTGCCCAAGGCTCAGGTTCACGTCGTCTCTACAGCTTTCGTGACATCCTGATCCTCAAGGTCGTCAAGCGTTTGCTTGATACCGGTGTTTCGCTTCAGAACATCCGAGCAGCCATTGGACATCTTCGTGACATCGGAGTTCATGAACTCTCTGAAATCACCTTGATGAGTGATGGTGCTAGCGTCTACGAATGCACCTCGGTGGAAGAGGTCGTCGATCTGGCTCGTGGCGGCCAAGGCGTCTTCGCGATCGCTCTAGGCCCAGTATGGCGTGATACCGAATCTCAATTGGTACACCTGCCGGTAGAGGATGCCCAGAGTGGTGAAGTCACGATGCCTGCTAGTGTCACGGATGAATTGGCAGCGCGCCGCGCAGCTAACGCAAGCTAACGAATGACCCGGCGTACACTTGCCGGGTGCGTGAATATGCCAGTCGCCACATAGGCCTAACCGACCAAGCTCAGACAACTATGCTCCAAACTTTGGGGCTCAATTCGCTTGGCGAACTTGCTGATGCCGCACTACCTAAATCGGTTCGCCTAAGTGAAGAACTCAAACTGGATGCACCGCTCACAGAGGCGCAGTTGCTGAGGCAATTACAAAATCTGGCAGCCAAGAATAAGATTCGTACGAGCTTGATCGGACAGGGCTACTATCCGACCATTACGCCCTCGGTGATTCGTCGAAATGTGATCGAGAACCCAGCCTGGTACACCGCTTACACGCCCTATCAACCCGAGATATCGCAAGGCCGACTTGAGGCTTTGCTCGTATTTCAAACCATGGTCGCAGACCTGACCGGAATGCAGTTGGCTAACGCATCATTGCTGGACGAACCAACGGCGGCTGCCGAGGCGATGGCACTGGCCAAACGAACATCCAAATCCAAATCTGACGTCTTCGTTGTTGACCAAGACACTCACCCGCAGACCGTTTCGATCCTGCAGACTCGAGCCGAGCCGATGGGGTGGGCAGTCAAAGTTCTGGATCTGCAAGCGAATGCCGTTCCAGAGGATTGCTTCGGCGTGCTCGTCTCGTATCCAGGTAGTGGGGGTGCTCTAGCGAACTGGACTGCGACGGCCAGCCAAGCACATGAACTTGGCGTCAAGTTCATAGTTGCCACCGATCTGTTGGCCTGTGCATTACTTAAGCCGCCGGGCGAATTCGGCGCAGATATCGTCGTGGGTTCTGCTCAACGTTTTGGTGTACCGATGGGGTTCGGTGGACCTCATGCTGGCTTTATGGCTGTATCCGAGGATCTGACCCGCGGTCTGCCCGGACGTCTTGTCGGGGTTAGCCAAGACGAACATGGCAACACCGCCTACCGCTTGGCATTACAAACTCGAGAGCAGCACATCCGCCGCGAGAAGGCGACGAGCAATATCTGCACTTCTCAAGTTCTGCTAGCTGTGGTTGCAGCCTTCTACGCCGCGTATCACGGCGCCGAGGGTCTGCGCACAATTGCGAGTCGAGTGCACGGGCTAACAAGTGTGTTGGCGGCAGGAATCGAGGAACTCGGACTCGAATTGGCCAATGACACGTGGTTCGACACCTTGACCGTGAATGCGCCCGGCCACGCCTCCCAACTGCACACCACTCTTGCTGCGCAGGGGATTGACGTACGTTTGCCCGATGAAGATCAACTAGGAATCTCTCTCAATGAGACGACTGTGGTTAACGATTGCAATCGGGTGCTCGAGGTGCTGGCCGAAGCCTTAGGGCAAGTTGCGCCAAACTCCGCCAATGACACGGCGACAGTGTCAATACCAAGTGAGCTGCAACGCACCAGTGAATTCATGACGCATCCATGGTTCGACAAGTGCCATTCAGAAACCTCGATGATGCGTTGGATGCGCAAGCTCGCAGACGCTGACCTGGCCCTGGATCGCACCATGATTCCGCTCGGATCGTGCACTATGAAACTTAACGCCGCTACTGCCATGGAGCCGATCACGTGGCCAGAGTTTGCCGAGATTCACCCCTTCGCACCCAAGGAGACAACCGAGGGCTATCTCGAGCTAATCGAAGCGCTAGAAGATGATCTTGCACGAGTCACCGGCTACGATGCAGTTTCCATTCAACCCAACGCTGGTTCACAAGGGGAGTTTGCGGGTCTCTTGGCAATCCGCGAATATCACCTCAGCAGGGGAGAGGGGCATAGGAATATTTGCCTCATTCCTGTTTCCGCTCACGGAACGAATGCGGCAAGTGCAGTGATGGCCGGCATGAAGGTTGTAGCTGTGCAATGCGATGACACCGGTGGAGTTCAACTCGAAGACCTTCGAGCAAAGGTCGCAGAGCACGCTGACGATCTGGCTGCTGTCATGGTGACGTACCCCTCGACCTACGGCGTCTACGAAGACACCATTGGCGAGGTATGCCGAGTCGTTCACGAAGCAGGCGGTCAGGTTTACGTCGACGGAGCCAATCTCAACGCGCTACTCGGGCTGTCCGCTCCTGGCGAGTTCGGTGCTGATGTCTCACACCTGAACTTGCACAAGACTTTCTGCATCCCGCACGGTGGAGGAGGGCCTGGGGTGGGACCGATCGGTGTTCGCTCTCATCTGACACCGTTTTTGCCATCTAAGACAGTCAACCAGCAGGCACCCGTACTGGGAACACAGACCAGTGAACGTGGTCACGTTGGACAAGTCAGTGGAGCACCCCAAGGTAGTGCGGGCATCCTTCCGATTCCCTATGCCTACATCAAGATGATGGGTGCAGAAGGCCTCAAAGAAGCAACGCTTGCTGCTGTACTTGCCGCTAACTACATAGCGGGCAAGTTAGGGGATTCCTATCCGATCTTGTTTACCGGTGCTAATAATCGGGTGGCGCACGAATGCATCCTCGATATTCGCGAGATCACCAAACAAACCGGAGTCACAGTTGACGATATTGCCAAGCGACTGATCGACTACGGGTTTCACGCGCCCACAATGTCCTTCCCGGTTGCCGGAACTCTCATGGTTGAGCCGACCGAGAGCGAAGATTTGTCCGAGCTCGACAGATTCTGTGACGCCATGATTGCGATCAAGGCAGAAATCGATGCGATTGAAGGCGGTTCAGTGGCTTATGAAGACTCGATGCTGCATTACGCGCCACATACTGCACATAGTCTCCTAACGGCGTCAGATCGCGTCTACAGTCCGTCTGAAGCGGCGTATCCACCGGGCGTAGGTGCCAAGCACAAATATTGGCCGCCGGTTGGCAGGATTGACGGTGCATACGGGGATCGGAACCTCGTATGCTCGTGTCCACCAATAGACCAACTAATGCACGACTAAGAAGCACAGGGGAGAGCCAGTGGGCATTGAACTTGCTGTGTTCTTTCTGATCGCTCTAACTGTCGGAGCGATCTGTCGAGTCCGGGGAATCAATCCGGCGTTACCACTGATTATTACCGGATTCGTCGTTGACGCGATACACCCCGATTTAGGTTCATCGATTCATCCTGAGACTGTCATGACCTATTTGTTGGCGCCGATTGTCTTCGCTGCAGGCCTCAATAGTTCCGCCATGGATTTGCGCAAAGTCAGACGCACAGTGGTCGTACTCGCAGTGGTGCTAGTAGTGGTTTCTGCTGTGGTTGTAGGGTTCGCCGCGACCTTCATGATTGCCGGACTTAGCTTCGGTGTCGCCTTTTGCTTGGGAGCGATTCTCTCGCCAACGGATGCCGTAGCCGCCAGTGCTGTGGCAAAAAAGGTCAGACTACCCAGGCGAGTCCTTCTGATTATTGAGGGCGAGAGTCTGGCCAATGACGGAACAGCGCTGACAGTTTTGCGCATCGCGACGGTGATCGTCGTTGCCGGTGGAGTATCTGTCATGCAGGCCACACAGATTGCTGCGGCCGCCGTTCTGGGGGGTATAGCAGTTGGTCTTATTGGTGGTTGGCTAGTTACCAAATTGATCAGTTGGTTCGGCGATCCGGTGGTGGGCAATGTGATCGGCCTGCTAGTGCCATTTGTGCTCTACGAGTTCTCTGAGCAGATCGGTGGTTCGGGACTGTTAACCGTGGTGATCGCTGGTGTCTTCATTGCGCAGGTGACATCTGTCAAAGGAACATCGCACACGTTTCGTATCCAGGCCAAGGCTATATGGGGCACCGTTACATTCGTTTTGGAATCGGTTGCGTTCTTCCTCGTAGGCGCCGAATTCGTAACCGTGTGGGAGTCGATCAAGCACCCGAATCCGATTGTGATTGTTTACGCGGCTCTAGGCATTACGGTGGTGATGTTCTTGATTCGGTGGGCATTCATCAGCTCAATGGCGCTCTATGTGTACAAGCGAAATGACGACGCCGCAGATACCAAGAGCGAGATTCTCAAAGGTGCTTTCGCGATCACTATTCTCGGCGTTCGTGGACCGGTGTCTGTGTTGGCGGCGTTTTCGATCCCGTTCGTCATCGCTGATGGAAGCCCCTTCCCGGATCGCAACATTGTGCTAGCAGTGACATTCGTTTGCGTCATCATCTCTTTGATAGCGGCAACCTTTGCCGGGCCAATCGTCAAATTGCTCAAGTTCGTTCCGGAGTCCGACGTGAAGATTTTGGCTAAGGCGCGAACTGCGTTGAATAACGCTGCCTTGATCAGGCTCGATGAGATTCAAGCTGACGGAATCGAACGTGACGATGAGATCGACCCTGAGGTGATCGAGCGGTCGCGCCAGTTGATTAACCGACGGTTACAAACTGCACAAGAAGTCCGGAAGGGCAATGCGGACTCCCTCAATCGGGAGCATCAACGCAAAGAGGTCGCACGTGAGGTTCTCAAGGCGCAGTACAACGAGCTTGGTCGACTTCAGGTGTCCGAAGGATTGCCAGGAGATATTGCAAAACAGTTGTCGGCAGAGCTTGATCACAGCCAAGAGACCCTCGGGTAGGGTAGCGATATGGCTCTAGATGCAGAACTAGTAAAAGAAAACTTCCCTAAGGCTGTGCCGATGGCAGGCACCCTCAACTTGACCTTCGGTGAACTCAATAGCGAGACCGCCGTCGTGTCGATGCCAGACCAGCAGCCATATCACAATCACGTTGGTGGACCTCATGCTGGCGCGATGTTCACGCTGGCAGAGACTGCAAGTGGTGTATTGATCTTTCACAATTTTGGTGACCTACTCGATAAAGCAACGCCATTGGCTGTGACGGCAACGATCCGTTATCTCAAATTGGCGATGGGTGAGGTTACTGCCACCGCCACGATGGGTACTCCGGTTGAGCAAATCTTGGCCGAGCTCGAAGAAGGCAAGCGCCCAGAGTTTGATATCGACGTATCAATTGCTACAGCGGACGGCACGGAGACCGGCAAAATGGCTATCAGTTGGACGCTTAAGCCCAACCGAAAGTAGTCGAATAAATTCCGCGGCTCAACCTTGTGTAGTCGCATACACGGCACACAGTGCTGGATAATCGAGGAATGCACCTTTCTACTCGTCGAAAGTCTGTGAGGCTCGTTGCCTCGGTAGCGTCCATCGCCACAGTTGGGGTGGTCATGGTTGGGGCTCCCGTTTTTGCTGACGAAGTCCCAACTGAAGAACCCACAAGCACGCCTTCGACTCCGCCAGTAGAACCTTGTTTGACTTCCGTACCCAAGGTCCGGAAGAAGTACTGGTCAAAGGTGCCAACGGGTACCAAGCAGGTTGTCTTGGTTGAAGGCCGCAGTATGAAGTCCTATAGCTCCAAGGTGGTTCGTTGGGAGAAGCGCGGCAAATGCTGGTTCAAATTGTCAACGTTCGACGCCTATAACGGCTATCGCGGCTGGGCGATCGTGCCATGGACAGGTGGACAGCGCAGTCCGATCGGAACTTATCGCCTCACAGATGCGGGAGGACGCCTTGCGAACCCCGGAACGAAGATGCGGTATCACTATGGACCGCAAGCATATGGCGCCGGTGGATATGCCATGAGCCGAGCCAAGCTTCAGATATTTGATTACGTAGTAGCGGTCAATTACAACCGTAAAGCCGGTACGACACCTCGAGCGAACAAGGTTCTGACCAGGAAGAAGGCTTCCGGATACTGGTTCCACGTTCGTCGAGCATTCCCGACGCGTGGCTGTGTATCGATGAGCAGGCCAAATATGAAGACCTTCACCAGATGGTTGGATCCGTCCAAAAAACCGGTGACAATTCAGGGGCCGCGCACCACAATTTACAGCTAGCTTGGGCCTTTTCTGCGGTAGTTTTGACTTATGCGTATGACTCTCAGGATTGCCGCAGTAGCCGCTCCAACTGTTTTCGTTCTGGCCGCGTGTGCGTCGACGCCAACGGTATCGACTTCACCGCTGCCAGAAACTCCCAGTGAAACTGGGACCAGCGTTGAGTCAACTGAGGCTAGCAACTCAGGGTCATCGCAGCAGAATTCCACCCAGCCAGAAACCCTCGGTCCTGCGGCCACGATCGCCAACAAAGTCGGCTGTGGGGACGCGCGTGCGGAGGGTGCTTCGCTGGCAACGGCATCGACTGTTTATTGCACGGATGGGGAGCGGGGTTACGTTATTACGGTCTATGGCTCCAAGGGCAAATTGAACGCGCAATTCAAGAAGCTTGAGAACTCAGTGAAGGAAACTGGCGAGACGATTTCGATCGTGCTCGGGTCTAACTGGATTCTTCGTGGAAGTGAATCTCAGCAGATCGGTTCAAAGATGGAAGCATCTGCAGGCGCTGCCGGTGGTCGCGTGGTGACATTCGCCGATCAAGGTGCAGTAGCTCCGTAGGAGTAGTGGTTCCGTCTTTTCCAAAATGACATAATGTTGATTATCGGAGTTATATATAGCTGTGGATAATGTGAAGAATTAGAGGACGTTCAGCTATACGATCAGGCGATGAGATCCGTTCAGTCTGTAGTTGCTGCGCCGTTTGTGTTGAGTTCTGGTGTCACGCCCGAGGTTCTGGTTGCGCGTAATGATGGAGCTGGGCTTGTCTGCGTGGACTATCCTTCGGACTGGCTAGCGTATTTGGGTGCCACAAGGCGTGCTGAGAACACCGTGAAGGCTTACGTCCGGGACATTGCTGTGCACTGGCGTTGGTGTGTGGATACCGGTCTTAATCCGATGGTTGTGTCGGGAATTGGTGTGCAGTTCATTTCATTTGGCCCGATGCGATCGGCAAGTCTACCTGCTAACGGTTGCGCCGACGCTAAGGTTCTCAACCTTGGCACGAATAC
>CAUJDH010000007.1 GCA_963169225.1 Actinomycetota bacterium | reverse complement strand
GGAACCGCGGCTGGTGGCAGCACCACTGGCAATCCTGGGCCAATTGATGGTGGTTGCGGCGGATCTCAGGGTGGCTCTGCCGGCCAGGGAGGCATAGTCGCCGATCCACGGTCATGCGTTACCCAAGCAACTGCCACAGGTGGCGATGGCTTGTTTGGTAACGGTGGCGCAGGTGGTGGCGCCAACAACGGCGGCAGCTTGGACGAAACTGGGACTGCCACAGGTGGAGCAGGCGGTGAACACAATGGCTACTACGGCGGAGGCGGTGGTGGCGGTTACGGCGGCGGCGCAGGTGGCGTAGCACGAGGCAACCCCGTTAACACTGGAGTTGGCGGTGCCGCCGGTGGTTCCGGAGTGTTCGGAGTAGCCAAGCAAGCCAAAGTTGTCTACGCCCCAGGAACCAATGGCGGAACAAGATCAGGAGCGGGCTCCCATGGATCGGTTGTCATCACCTGGGGCAACTCGGGAAAGTCCAAACCGAAACAGCCTGCAAAGGTAAGCGTTTCAGGCAAAGCGTCGGCAGCCAAGCGAACAGTTTCATGGAAGGCACCGAAATCTGGCTTCAAACCAACTGGCTACCGAGTCACAATCAAAGTGAAGCACTCAGGCAAGAAGGTGTACCTCAAGAATGTGAAAGCCTCGGTCAAGAAAGTGACCGTCAGCCGGTCTTATCTACTGAAGAAGACCTTCCGATCTCGCGGTGAGGTTAGAGGCAACATCAGGTATGTCGCATACGTCCAAGCCAAGAATGGAAACGCACTTGGCAAGGCGCGAGCAACCACTTTCACTGTTCGTGGCTAGTTACGCAATAGCCGAGCTTGAACACCACAAACCCAATCCCTCAGTAATCAGCTCCAACTAGCGAGTCGACCTGGGCCTGGCATCGGAGTACGCTGATCTAGTACATCGACCTACTGACAGCCACCTTCTTATACCGGGAGGCTCCATGCCAAGCCCAGACCTCGCAAACGAAGCTGCCATCCGAGTCCGGCCCATGACCGAGGCTGACTGGCCTGCGTGCGCATCGATCTATCAAGCAGGAATCGATACCGGTAATGCCACTTTTGATCCTGAGCCGTCGGACTGGGCCACTTTCTCAGACCGAACCGTTGCAAGCTGCAATCTCGTGGCAGTCGTCGCCGATGAGCCGCCCGACAGCGAATTGGTAGTCGGTTGCACGTGGGGACTTCCGGTTTCTCAACGGGAGATCCTGAGTGGGGTTGTCGAGCAGTCGATCTACATTCACCCTGACTTCGCACGTAGAGGCATTGGTCGAATCTTGATGGATACGCTGATTACTAGCAGCGAGGCTGATGGAATCTGGACTTTACAGGCCGGAATCTTCCCTGAGAACGAAGCAAGTCTGGCGATCCATGAGATGTATGGGTTCCGAACTGTTGGTGTCCGCGAACGCTACGCACTCATGAAGTTTGGGCCGCACGAAGGCAAATGGCGTGACGTTGTTCTGATGGAACGCCGCTCGTCAAAGGTGGGGTAGATCAGGATGCAGGCTTGGTTCGAATTGCAGTTCCATAAGCCAAAACCTCTTGCAGGTTCTGATTTTCGCCAACGCTATTCGAATCGAATCGCGCTCCAATAATCGCGGTAGCTCCGAGTTGCTGAGCAAATGCGACCATGCGGTCAACTGCCTCTTGGCGTCCTTCATCAAAGTTCTGAGTCATATTGGGAACCTCGCCACGCTGCAGCGACTTGAACCCGCTAGTGAATCCTTTGCCGAATCCGAGACTACGCACGGTTAAACCCCAGACTAAGCCAAGTTCCTCTTCTATCACTTGACCATTTGGTGCGTTGAAAGTAGTGCTGATGGGCAGTCCGTGTGGCTGGTAACCACCTAGCCCTCCTGTTGAATCTGACATGGGAACCTCACTCCGTTCGAACAATCAAGTGTCAAGCTTGAAGTTCAGGATACAAGTATTTCTCCATTCACCTCTTGTCAAAGACTGCAACCAACTGTTCGACCCAGGCAATGACTTTGCCTTCATATGACAACTGACCGATCTCAGTTGTGTAACCATACGCGGCAGACTGAGTCGTGTACTTGAACTCAAACCAGTCATCCGGACCAACCACCGGAACATCCTCGACAATATGCATGGTGAGAGCTACTGAACTTGCTGCCGCTGGCTCTTTGAACATTGGCAACACTGACGGTGGCCAAGTGTCGAGCAGGGCCAAGATCGCGGGCACTCCTTGGGCCTCGCTCTTATGACGCGCATACCCACCGACAATTCCCTCTGCGCCCTGACCGAACGGATACTCGCTCACCGCCCATTTCATATCGAAATTGCGAGTGAACTCTGGAGTCACTCCCTCGATATATGGGAACGTCGTTGCCTCATCCAGGGTCATATCAAGCACTGGGGCTGCGAGCGACTTGTTGACATCTGAGTCTCTGCTGGCTCCGAACACTGCGTTCGCCCGGCCAACTACCTGGCCGTTTTGATTGACGACGGCAGAGACGAATGTCGCCGAGGAACCACGACGGTCGACAATAACCTCGATGATTGCCTCTTGCGGCAAGAGCGGTGCCGGAAACGAATACTGGATCGTACGCAGGATTGGTTGTGCACTGCCTGCCTCTAACCCTGCTAAGACTTCAACAGTCATTGCGTTTGCAATGGCTGCAACAGTCAATCCCCCAAAGACAGTCCTGCCTTGCAGCCAACCTTCGTGTGGCTCCCACACCCAGCGACCAGATTTGAGCATGGTTGCTTTGCTGGCATCGTTGAACTCGGGCACAAAGTCAGTCACTTGAGTCCCCTCCACTATTTGGCGGATTCGCGCTGCTTAGACAGTTCGTACAAGGCAACGCCGGTTGCTACAGAAGCATTGAGTGACTCGATATTCGATGAGATCGGGATGTTGACGAGCATGTCACAGGAGTCGGCCACCAGACGGCTCAAGCCCGCGCCCTCGCTGCCAACAACAAGCATGACCGGGAGATCACCAATATCTGTCTCGTCAATTGAGTCAGAAGCTTCACCCGCAAGACCAATGACAAAGAAGCCTGACTCTTGTGCCTTCTCGATAGCCCGCGTGAGGTTCTTAACCTGGGCGACTTCGAGGTGTGCCAATGCACCTGCAGATGTTCGCCAGGCTGCCGCAGTAACACCAGCCGAACGACGCTCAGGAAGCACAATACCTGTGCCGTCGAACGCGGCTGTCGAACGAACTATTGCGCCCAAATTATGCGGGTCTGTGATGCTGTCGAGAGCGACCACCATCCCCTTATGGGTCTTGGATCGACGCTCTAAAACATCCTCAAGATCAACATACTCATAAGGCAAGGCCTCCAAGATCAAACCTTGGTGGATGATTCCTTGCGCCATGTCATCCATGGAACCCTTGGCAAGCTCGCGGATCTCCACATTGTTAGCGACTGCTTTGGCAACGGCCTCATCGACTCGTGAATCCGGATCGATCTTGGTTTGCACGTAGAGCATGCGAGCAGGCACCGCGACGCTCAAAGCCTCAACGACGGGATTGCGCCCCAAAACAAACTCGTTGCCATTAGGTGCGGCCACCGACGATTTGATGCGAGACTTTGGTGCAGTTGAGTTCGTCGAATTGACGCCTGACTTACCACTAGATTTGGCTTCGGCTCTAGCGGCCCGGTCCGCGCGCTTTTTGGTGATGTGACCCTCACGGTCGACAGCCTTTGGCGTCGGACCTTTACCTTTGAGTTGCTTGCGTCGTTGACCGCCTGAACCAACCGAACTGCCCTTGCGAGAAGCCCCTGTGCGTACTGCGCCTTTACGACGTGAATTCCCGGCCATCAGCTTTTCCCCTGAACTGACCAGCGGGCACCGTCTGCTGAGTCTTCTACGTGAAGTCCAGCAGCAGCGATACGGTCGCGGATCGCATCAGCAGTCTCAAAGTCTTTAGCAGCACGGGCGGCCTCACGCTCCGCCAACGAAGCTTGAACGAACACATCGAGCGCACCGCGCAGAACGTCACTCTCGTCGCTACTCGCGCCGCCCGACCAGGTTGCGCTTAGCGGATCAACACCCAGCACATCGAGGATCGTGCGCACTTGGCGTAGACGTAGACCGACCTCATTCAGGTCGCCAGCCGCCTTTGCTGTATTGCCTGCGGTCACAGCATCGTGCAAGATCGCAAGCGCAGCTGGAACGCCAAGATCATCATCCATAGCAGCAACAAATTCAGGTAGATCTGAAACGGGTAGGAGCTCGGCGCCAGCAGCCTCAGCGGGCAGGGCCTCTACTGCACGCAGGACAAAGTTCTCGACACGGCGATAGCTCGCTGCTGACTCCTCCAACGCTTCGTCCGAGAACTCCAAATTGCTGCGATAGTGCGCACCGATCAAATACCAGCGCAGCTCAACTGGGCGAACTTTTTTAAGTACCTCAGAGACGACCAGCGAATTACCCAGCGACTTCGACATTTTCTCGCCAGCCGTCGTGACCCAGGCGTTGTGCAACCAGTAGTGAGCGAACTCGTAGCCTGCCGCACGCGACTGTGCGATCTCGTTCTCGTGGTGTGGGAAAACCAAATCGCGTCCACCACCGTGAATATCGAACGCCTCCCCGAGGTAGGTGCAGGCCATAGCTGAGCACTCCAAATGCCATCCTGGGCGGCCCGACCCCCACGGGGTTGGCCATTGCGGCTCGCCCGGTTTGGCACCCTTCCACAGCGTGAAGTCGCGCACATCCTTCTTGCGTGACTCAAACTCAGAGTCGGCGGCCGGCAGCAAGTCATCCAGCTTCTGCCCAGACAGGGCACCGTACTCTTCATAGGATCGGATGTCGAAGTAGACATCACCTTCGGACTCATAAGCGTGACCACGGTCGATCAGTCGCTGAATCAAGTCGATCATCTGAGTTACATGACCGGTCGCACGGGGTTCAACAGTCGGGGGCGCACATCCGAGAGTCGCGTAAGCATCCTGGAACTGGCGCTCGTAGTCATAGGCAACCGCCCACCACTCGCGTCCTTCCTCAGTGGCCTTGTTCAGAATCTTGTCGTCGATGTCAGTAACGTTGCGGCACAGGGTGACGTCGTAACCAGTGGCACGCAACCACCTGGAGAGGACATCAAACACCATTCCCGAACGAATGTGACCAACGTGAGGGGCCGCCTGAACCGTCGGCCCACATTGGTACATCGTGACCTTGCCAGGAGTGATCGGCTCGAACGGTCTTACCGAACGAGAAAGAGTGTCATATAGGTGCAAAGTCACAAGGTAGAGCTTATCGGTTGGGTGAAACTAGAGCAGAGCTAGAAGCCCATAGATGTGACATGTTCTGGCTTCACGTGAACGATCACACGCTCGTTATCGGTTCCATCGTCACCTTCGTAGCGATCCGCACCTACGTAAGCCTGGGCCAGCCCGTCGATCAATTCGCGGGAACCCTCAGTCGTGAAATAGGCAGTGCCACGAATCTCCACATACTGGTACGGGTTAGCCAACGACTGAACAAGAACTGTGCAACGAGGGTCACGCTCAAGATTGCGATGCTTCTTACGACCCACCACGGTCGAGAACACAGGCTCGCCGTCTTGGAACGAGATCCAGACGACGGAAAGCTGTGGACGACCATCTGGGTCTACTGTGGCAACAGTGGCAAAGTTGGGAGCGGCGATCAGGGCTTGTTGGGCATCGGTGATTTCAGTAGTCATAGCTCAAGCCTATTGCCTCGACCCAAAAGCGGCAAGCGCTAGTTTTGAACGATCAGTGCGTTGGCTACTGCGGCGATGCCTTCGCCTCGACCGGTGAGGCCGAGGCCGTCTGTTGTAGTCGCCGACACCGATACGGGCGCACCGACGATCTCACTCAAGACTTGCTGAGCCTCGTCCCGGCGCGGGGAAAATTTGGGACGATTACCGATCACTTGGATCGAGATGTTGCCAACCTGGAAGCCTGCCTGACTCACGAGCTCGACGACGTGGCTAAGCATCTTGTCACCAGATGCGCCTGCCCATTCTGGCTTGTCAGTCCCGAACACTTGACCGAGGTCTCCAAGTCTTGCAGCCGACAACAGCGCATCACATGCGGCGTGGATCGCAACATCGGCATCCGAATGTCCATCAAGACCAAGCTCATCGGGCCATTCGAGGCCGGCAAGGTGGAGCGCCCTGTCAGAGCCTTCCGGCGCGAACGGATGAACGTCAACGCCAACTCCGACGCGAGGGATCCTGGTCATGAGGTTTGACCTCGAGTGCTCAACACGTATCGAGCGTACTTAAGATCTTGCGGCGTCGTGACTTTGAAAGCGTCCGGGCTTCCCTCAACGACTTCGACGACCACCCCTGCTTGCTCGGCTAACCCGGCATCGTCAGTCGCATCAGCATTGACTGCATTAGCGTGCAAGTCGCGCAAGGTCTCGAGCTTGAACCCCTGCGGAGTTTGGATCGCGCGCAGAGAAGCACGGTCAGGAGTGTCCACGACAACTTCTCGGTCACCTTGGAGCTCAACTTGTTTAATCGTGTCTGTTACCGGTAGTGCAGGGACTACCGCTTGGGCACCTGCTTCCAATGCTGCGAGCACTCGAGCGAATACATCAGAAGGGGTCAAGGCTCGGGCAGCATCGTGAATAAGTACGTGATCGATCCCAGTTGGAATCACAGCCAACCCTGCAGCGACTGATTCTTGCCGAGTGGAGCCGCCCGCAACCACTGCCTGACCGACAACCTCACCGTTCTCCCAGGAACGCTCTCGTTCACCGGTGTAATTGTTTGGAACGACTCTGACAAGCCAGATCGGATGCTCAAGGCTGAGGGCAATCGCCTCTGACAATTCGAGAAGGTTCTGGCCACCAAGCTCGACGAATGCTTTGGGGACACCTGCTCCCAGTCGTTCACCTAATCCGGCAGCGACAACAACAACGGCAACCGTCCCATCTGGGAGGTTGCCGTTTGAAGCTTGTTCGGTCGCAGTCAAGTAGAACCTTTGCTAGGAAGCGAGTACCTCATCGAGCATGGTCTCTGCCTGCTCTTCGTTGCAGTCCTCAGCAAGAGCGAGTTCGCTAACGAGAATCTGGCGTGCCTTGACCAGCATACGCTTCTCGCCCGCCGAGAGGCCACGATCCTTATCGCGGCGCCACAGGTCGCGGACGACCTCTGCGACACGAATAACGTCACCGGAAGCCAACTTCTCGAGGTTGGCCTTGTAGCGGCGGGACCAGTTGGTTGGCTCTTCGGTGTAGGGCTGACGCAGAACGTCGAATACGCGGTCAAGTCCCTCTTGGTTCACAACGTCGCGAACGCCAACGAGATCAACATTGTCGGCAGGTACACGTACAGTGAGATCACCCTGCGCAACGCGAAGTACCAAGTACTCACGCTTTTCACCCTTGATGATGCGCTCTTCGATGGACTCGATCAGTGCTGCACCGTGGTGCGGATAGACGACGGTGTCACCAACAACAAAAGACATAAAGCTCAATGCCCCCTTTGGCATTTAGTCTGAAACGTTTTGCGGCACCTGTTCGAAGTGCCTTGAAAACTGAGTCCAGTTCCCCATTCAGATACTCCATCTTACCATGCTTGTGACTTAGCAAATATTCACGCCTGGAGGCGCTCAAGCCCCAAGCCACGGGGCACATGAATGCTCTGCAGCCTTATAAACACTGGGACGCGCGACATCTAAGTGGTAGGCAAAGCGCATTCTGGGAGCCAAACACGTTAGTCTGTTGAGCCATGCAGACAGTTTTGAGTGACAGCACTGATCACACCGGTTCAGAAGCCGCCGATTCCCCTGCTCAGGCAGGTGGTCGACGCACCCTCAAGGCGCTACTACTTGGTCTCGTAGCCACTGCGCTCACCCTTTCGCTAGCGGGCTGCTTCAACGGCATGAACGCGGGCACTCAGCAGGTTGGTGCATCAGGCGACGGCGTCAATGCCGATATCGGGTCTGACGCGACACTTCAGGTGCGCAATATGGTCTGGGTTCGCGACAAGAACAACCCTAAGAACCTCACCCTTTCAGGTGCATTCAACAACGTCTCGAAGAACACCGAGACCCTTACAGAAGTTGTCACCAACCCCAAGGGTGCAGTCACTATCACCGGTGGAAAGCTTGAGATTCCGGGCGTCTCTGACGGCACAGGAAGCTCAGTGCGTGTTGGCTACAACGCCGACAAGTACATTGATGTCAATGGCGTAGACGTAGTTGAGTCAGGTTATGTCGCCACTACTTTCAAGTTCACAAACGCTGGTAGCGAGACACTGTCGATCCTGGTTGTTCCACCCACTGGCGACTACGCTGACGTCAAGTCCAAGTAGCACTATCCGCAAGTTACGATGCCCTAGCGACATAAGGCGCATAGCTACCGAACGGCCTAATGCGAACGAACTAACTACAGGTCAAGTTTGTAGCCAAGACCGCGCAGAGTAACGATGTACTTCGGTTCCGCTGGATCTTCTTCGATCTTGCCGCGAATCCGCTTAACGTGAACATCGAGAGTCTTGGTGTCACCCACATAATCGGAACCCCAGATCCGATCAATCAGCTGGGCGCGAGTAAGTACTCGTCCTGGATTACGCATGAACAGTTCCAGCAGTTCGAACTCACGTAACGGAAGATTTACTGTCTCGCCGTCGACGGTGACTTCGTGCCGGTCGACATCCATACGAATCGGTCCGGTAACAAGTAGATTCTCCGGCTCGTCCGATTCTCCCCCACCATTTTGGCGACGCAAAACTGCACGGATCCTCGCGATCAGCTCGCGTGACGAAAAAGGTTTTGTGACGTAATCGTCGGCACCGATCTCAAGACCAAGCACACGATCAATCTCGCCATCCTTAGCTGAGACCATGACTATCGGAACTGTCGATGTCTTGCGGATCTCAGTACACACTTCGATACCGGATCGCCCGGGCAACATGACATCAAGCAAGATCAAATCAACGTTCTCACGAGCGAACAACTCCAGCGCAGTGTTGCCATCATCGACAGTAACGACCTCGAAACCTTCTTTTTTCAGCATGAAACTCAAGGCGTCGCTAAACGACTCTTCGTCCTCGACTAACAAGATTTTCGTCATCAGTACCTTCCTTGTTGCTTTCGGATTAAACGCCTTCAGGGGAATCTTGGTGGCGATTGATTCGCATGGTGAACGTGCTGCCAACTCCTTCTTTCGAGCGCACCGAGATATCACCCCCATGGTTCAGACAAATGTGTTTAACGATCGACAACCCCAACCCAGTGCCACCCGTGGAACGTGATCGGGCTTGATCGACGCGGTAAAAACGTTCGAAGATTCGATCCAGTTCTTGGCCCGGGATTCCGCGTCCTTGGTCCGCGACAATAATTGAGACTGAACCGTTATCCGGCTCGACACCGATAGCCACACGAGTGTTCTCGGGGCTGTAAGTCACGGCGTTCGCCACGAGGTTCCTCAACGCTGTCACCAGCTGGCTCTTGGATCCCTCCACCACGACATCGATCGGTTCGGCTTGAACGATAGCGATGTTTTTTGCTTCCGCTGCCGACGCCACTGCATCCACAGCCAGGTTCACAACCTCGTTTAGACGAACGGGTTCGAATACGGTCTGGATTTCTTCGCCTTGCAGTTTGGATAGTTCAACAATGTCGCCGATCAAGTTCGACAGACGATGACTCTCAAGCTCAATCCTGGTTGCAAAATGCTGAACCTGCTCGGAGTCGTCAACATCAGCCAAAATCGCCTCGGCTAGTAGCCCTAGCGCACCCACAGGGGTTTTGAGCTCGTGACTCACGTTGACCACGAAATCACGGCGCATGGCCTCCACATTGCGTTCCATGGTCAGGTCAGTCACCAAGACCAGCACCGCATGCGGATCGACTGCTGCAGCTCGCGCCTGCAGAACCTGACTACCACCATCCAACGGCGAGCGGTCAATCACGATTTCTTTATCGATCGGATTCGAAGCCATCCGGGCTTTAGCGATGAGCTCTCGCAATTTAGGAGCGTTGACACGATCGCGGTAAACCAATCCCGACTGATAAGCAGATTGAGAAGCGCTGGTGACTACCTCAGTTGACGGGTTCACCACAAAAGCGATCATGGGCAAAACATCAAGTACGTCTGGAGTCAGACCAATTGACACTACCTCTTGTGAAGATACCAATCCTGCAAGTCGACTTAACCGGGACACACTTCAAGCGTAAAGCAGGTAGCGGAAAGGTCAAACTCCAATCCCAAGGCTTCACCTAAGCAGCACCTGCTGTTCACTTTGCGCATACTTAGTCGTCTTCTATGCCACTTAGTGTCGAACGCATGCGAAAAGAGTATTTCCAAGAACTGGAATCCTTGCGCGACCAACTCGTCGACATGACCGAGCTCGTTCGCAAGGCAATGTCATCGGCCACCCAAGCGCTCCTCGAAGCGAACATCGAACTCGCTGACCAGGTGATTGAGAACGACACCGCTATTGATTCTCTCAATGCGGATGTCGAAGATCGCGCCCTCGAATTGATCACACTGCAGGCACCCGTGGCAACTGACCTGCGCGTCTTGATCTCGGGCATGCGGATCGCTCAGTCTCTGGAGCGCATGGGTGACCTCGCCGTACACGTAGCCCGAGCTGCACGGATGCGCTACCCACGCACAGCAGTACCACCGGAACTGCGATTCACCATTGAACAAATGGGAGCGATCGCCGAGCTCATTTCGGCCAAAACAGCTGAAGTTGTTAAGGACGGTGATGTTCAAGGTGCATTCGAACTGGCCGAAATCGATGACGATATGGACGAGCTGCATCGGTCGCTGTTCATCGCGATCCTTTCGCCGGATCGTGACGTCAGCATCGAGGCCGCAATCGACGTCACCTTGCTGTCTCGCTACTACGAGCGTTATGCCGACCATGCGGTCACAATTGGAAAACGAGTCGTACACATTGCCACTGGTGAGCCTTATGCGGCCACCAGCATTGACTAGCTGCTCTCACGAAAACGACTAGCTTCGTCAGCAGTGGTCTTTCGAACTATGACGTCAAGCAGCCCAATTAGTGAAGCCTTATGCTAGAACTATGCACTTGGCGTTGCTGTCCGTCCATACTTCCCCACTAGAACAACCTGGCACTGGGGATGCTGGCGGCCTCAATGTGTACGTAGACGAGACATCTCGTCAGCTCGCACAACGTGGGATCGAAGTCGATGTCTTCACTCGAGCTACGACACCACACCAGCCTCCGACTGAACAAATCGTCGACGGTGTTCGCGTTCATCACTTGCCAGCCGGACCACTGGATTCTGTGCGCAAAGATGAGCTTCCGGTGTATTTATGCTCGCTGGCATCCGAAATGCTTCGAGTCGGAGCACGGAACCCGGCTGGTTACTTTGACGTGATCCACTCGCACTACTGGCTCTCGGGTCAGGTTGGTTCTGTTGCATCTGACCGCTGGAATATCCCGCTAGTTCACACCATGCACACACTTGCCGAAGTCAAGAATGCGAATCTTGCAAGCGGCGATAAGCCTGAGCCGACTCTTCGAGTTCAAGGCGAACAACAAGTGGTGCGTGACGCAGACATTCTTCTTGCGAACACCAAGTCCGAAGCCACCGATTTAGTCAACCTCTACGGGGCTGACCCAGAACACGTAAAAGTTGCGCACCCTGGCGTTGACCTTGCCCAGTTCGCTCCGGGAGACAAGTCCGCAGCACGCGAGGCGCTGGGTATTCGACCAGACGCTTACCTTGCTTTGTTTGTGGGCCGAATACAACCACTCAAGGGGCCGGATGTGCTGATCCGGGCCGCCGCCGAGTTGATCAAGCTACGTCCGGACCTTGAGGACCGTCTTGTTGTAGCGATTTGCGGAGGACCCTCTGGAGCGGGCCCAGAGCGCATGGCCGAACTGCGCCGATTGAGTGACGATCTGGGCATCTCACATCTGATTCGATTTGAACCACCGAGCACACGCCCCGAACTCGCTAGGTGGTTCCAAGCTGCAGACGTCACCTGTGTACCGTCCTATTCGGAATCCTTCGGCCTCGTGGCGCTCGAGTCACAGGCGACAGCTACCCCCGTACTGGCAGCGAATGTTGGAGGACTCAAAACCGCCGTGTCTCATGGGGTTTCGGGACAGTTGGTTGATTCGCACGATCCGTATATATGGGCTCAACACCTCGACGAACTCGAACGCCAACCCAGATTGCGCGAACATTTGAGCCACGGCGCCCGCCTCTACGCCTCAGACTTCGGCTGGTCTGCCACAGCCGACGCACTCATCGACGTATATGAGCAAGCGATCCGCTTACGCCGCTTCGGCAACCTTCACTCGGCATAGACTGGGCCTATGAGCCCTGATTCCAAACCTCAAACCGCTGCTGTTAACCAAGCCAGTGCCGACTTGCGTAACTATTTAAAGGCGACCGAGCTGGAGTTCGAAGAGCCAGCTCCTGGCACCTTCGCGGTGACGGTTCCTGGAGAGCATCGTCTCAAGACAACGGTGTCGATCGTGGTCGGCACACATGGTGTCTCGCTCAATGCATTCGTGGTCCGTAACCC
>CAUJDH010000006.1 GCA_963169225.1 Actinomycetota bacterium | reverse complement strand
CTCTCTTCAAACTCTGGAGGATCAGGATCGATGATCTTGCGAAGCTCAACTGGAGACTTCTTCTTGACCCCTTTGAGCTGCTCCAGGGCTCTGGACGCCTTACCCATCGGATTGATGTTCTTGGCACGGTCGAGGCAGTATTTCTTCTCTGCGGGGTCTTCGGTGATCGCGGCGAACCAAAGCCACGCTGGTTCGTATGCGGGATCGAGGGTGAGGGCTTCGCTGAGGAGCTCGCGAGCGTCATTGATTTCACCCGATTCGGCAGCTGCAATTGCCTGTCTCGTGCGCTGTGGTGCAAGAACCTTATCGACCACTGTTCCTCGATTTGATGAATTAAAGATGACCTAGAACCTGTTGTAAACGACATACTCGGCAACCCAGAGATCGTTCGCAGAATTGGCAACGGAAGTGCCCTCTCGCACGAAAATGCCGACTCACTCCGTGAGCCGACATTCCCAAAGTGTCCGAGAGGGGACTTGAACCCCTACAGCCTTGCGGCCACTAGCCCCTCAAGCTAGCGCGTCTACCAATTCCGCCACCCGGACAGGTGCGAGACCACCTTACCAACCGATCCATGACCGCTATAAATCGTGGTGCCACTCGACCAATGGTGGCGTACTCGGCCTCGAGCAAATAGTGTGGACGCCATGAGTGAAACCCGTGAAATGGTTGAGGCGATCGATACCTCGGCGGCTGAATCTGAAGTAGCTGAGCTTGTGTCGCAACTTATTCAGATCGATTCAAGCAACTTCGGTAACAACGAGTCGCGGGGTGAAGGGGCCGTCGCGGAATACTGCGCTGCGCAGCTTGCTGAAGTCGGAATCGAGTCCGAAAGGTTCACCACAACTGACAGTCACCGCGAGGGAGTGTTTGCCCGCATCCCAGGCCGCAATTCGAGCCGCCCCAAGCTCTTGGTACATGGTCACATAGATGTGGTCCCAGCTAATGAGACAACGTGGGAACAACCCGCTTTTGGCGGAGTGATCGAAGACGACGTTGTGTGGGGACGTGGCGCAGTCGATATGAAGGACATGGACGGCATGATGCTCTCCACAGTCCGAAATTGGGCTCGCCAAGGGATTCAGCCCGATCGCGACATCGTGCTGTTGTTCGTGCCAGACGAAGAGGCCGGCGGCACGCATGGCTCCCACTGGTTGGTTGAGAACCGTCCCGACATTTTTGAAGGTGTCACTGAAGCGATCGGCGAGGTTGGCGCCTTCTCTTACAACTTGACCGATGACTTGCGGATCTATCCGATCCAAATTGCGGAGAAAGGAATGGCCTGGCTGCGTCTTAAGGCCGAGGGTCTCGCTGGGCACGGTTCTTTGCTCCAAGACGACAATGCTGTTGCCAGGTTATGTGAGGCGGCCGCGCGCCTTGGCACGCATAGGTTCCCGGTTCAACTCACCCCGGCTGCAAAACAGTTCATCGAACAAGTCGAGGAACTTACGGGCATTCCGATCGACCTCGACGACCCGAACGATGCGGTTCAGAAGCTCGGTTCAATTGGTCGAGTCATTGGGGCGACGGTGCGCAATACGGCAAACCTAACGATGGTCGATGCGGGGTACAAAGAGAATGTTGTTCCCTCGGAAGCCTCAGCAGTTATTGACGGCCGATTCCTGCCAGGACATCAAGATCAATTCATTGCCCAGGTGGAAGAGATTTTGGGTGACGGAATTTCGTGGGAATACATTCATGAAGACATCGCCGTAGAGACGAGTTTTGACGGGCCAACGGTCGATTTGATGGCGAGCGTTCTCAGGGGTGAAGACCCACAAGCAATCACCGTGCCGTACCTCATGTCTGGTGGTACTGACGCGAAGGCGTTTAGCAGCTTAGGGATCAACTGCTACGGATTCTCACCACTCCAATTACCTAGTGAACTTGACTTCTTCGGCATGTTCCACGCTGTTAACGAGCGCGTGCCGGTCAGTTCTCTGCAATTCGGTGTGAGGACTCTCGACCGGTTCCTACGGTCCTGCTAGCGCTGGTTCCAGCCCGACTCGGGGTATCCCTTAGGCGGTGCGGATACTTCATCGAGGGCAGATGCCAGTGCCGGTGGAATCGTCAGTTCTTCCGAAGCCAAACCGACCTCTAGCTGGGCAGCTGTTCTCGCCCCGAGGATTGGCGCGACGACTCCGGCTTGATCACGGACCCAAGCCAATGCGACCTGGGCTGGAGACACGTTGAGTCCCTCGGCTGCAGTGGTCACTGCATCCACAATTGCCGCGGACCTGTCATCGAGGTATGGCTCCACAAAGCTTGAGAACGTTGGGCTTGCTCCGCGTGAATCGGTTGGTGTCGAGTGACGGTACTTGCCGGTGAGTACACCGCGCCCTAGTGGCGACCAGGGGAGAATACCTACGCCCAAGGCTTTTGCTGCTGGCACGACCTCACGCTCGACTCCACGCTGGAGGAACGAGTACTCCATTTGCGCCGAGACGATCGGAGCGCCGTCACGTACCTGTTGAGTGGTTGCTGCTTGGCTCAGTTGCCATCCGGCATAGTTTGAGATGCCTACATAACGCGCTTTACCGGAAGCTATGGCCTCATCGATAGTTGCAAGAGTCTCATCAAGGGGAGTCCAAGGATCCCAAGCGTGCATTTGCCACAGGTCTACATGGTCGGTGCCAAGTCTGCGCAATGAACCTTCAAGCGAACCGATCAGGTGCTTCCTAGAGGCATCGAAACGACGTTCCGTACCTGGGCGTGAAACAGATTTGGTTGCCAAAACCACGTTCTCGCGTCGGTTGTCCTCGTGAAGCAGACGACCAAGCACGCGTTCTGAGGATCCATCGGTATAGACGTCGGCGGTATCGACCAGATTGCCGCCGGCTTCCAAGAACATGCTCAATTGCTCACGCGCATCGATCTCGTCGGTGTCGCGACCCCAGGTCATGGTGCCCAGAGCTAGCCTGCCTACACGTAAACCTGAGTTGCCCAATGGTCTTTGTTCCACATCGCCACGCTACCGCCGGTCACCAAGATGAGCCGGTAATGATTTAGGCTCGTCGTTATGCAACTTGGATTAAATCTTGGTTACTGGGGTGCCGGTAACGACGCGGACAATTTGGCTCTCGCACGCGAGGCCGACAAACTCGGATACTCGGTTGTTTGGGCTGCCGAGGCGTACGGTTCTGACACGGCAACAGTGTTGTCATGGATCGCCGCTCAAACCGAACAGATCGATGTCGGTAGCGCGGTATTTCAGATCCCAGCCCGTACCCCGGCTATGACAGCTATGACAGCTGCCACCCTGGATACATTGTCCGGAGGTCGCTTCCGACTCGGTCTTGGTGTGTCTGGCCCTCAAGTTTCGGAGGGTTGGCACGGCGTCAAATTTGCTAAGCCTTTGGCTCGCACCCGTGAATACCTAGAGGTCGTCAAGTTGGCACTTTCACGTCAGAAAGTGCAGTACGAAGGTGAATTTTTTACCCTGCCTTTGCCTGACGGTCCTGGCAAGGCACTCACGTTGACTGTGCATCCGGTACGTGACGAGATTCCTACCTACTTGGCCGCGATTGGTCCCAAGAACCTGGAACTTGCAGGCGAGCTATTCGACGGTTGGCTCGCGATCTTCTACAGCCCCGAGTTCGCTGACGAACTTAAGGCAAGCATCGCTACCGGTCGCGAAAAGGCAGGTAAGACGCTTGACGGATTCGATATCGTGCCGACTGTTCCGGTTGTGTTCGGTGACTCGGTGGAGGAGTGTGCTGCTCCGATCCGGGCTTACTCGGCGCTGTACGTGGGTGGCATGGGTTCTCGAGATAAGAACTTCTACAACCAGCTGATGACTCGTATGGGCTACGACGAAGCCGCAGCTGAGGTGCAGGATCTCTACTTGAGTCGTAAGCAGGCCGAGGCCATGGCAGCGATCCCGTTGGAGTTCATCGACAAAACTTCGCTCATCGGTCCCCGCGATCGAGTCAAGGACCGGCTTCAGGCCTATGCAGACTCCGGCGTGACGACGCTGTCGGTGTCGACCTTTGCCGGTGACCTCGAGACGCGCATGAACACTGTGCGGACTATGGCCGAGATCCTCGACGAGTCGGGACTTGCTTAAGTGAGTTGGCTTGAAGCCATAGTCCTGGGAATTCTCCAGGGGCTTACCGAGTTCCTGCCGATTTCGTCGTCGGGACACTTGCTGATTGCGCCCGAGCTTTTCGGTTGGGACGATCCTGGCGCTTCGTTCACGGCTGTGGTCCAACTCGGAACCATGGCAGCCGTCCTGTTGTACTTTTGGCGCGACCTTTGGCAGATCGCCAAGGCGTGGTTCGTCGGCCTAGTCAACGCTGATGTTCGCAAAACCCACGAGTCTCGTATGGGTTGGTATCTGATCGCAGCCACCATTCCGATCGGCTTGGCGGGCATCATCTTCTCGACCGAGATCAAGACGATTGCTCGCGATCTTCGACTGACAGCATTCATGTTGATCTTCTTTGGCATCTTGCTCTACTTGGCTGACCGTTACGGCAAGTCAGATAGGGGCGAGAAGGACTTGACGCTCAAGACTGCTCTCGGCTTCGGTCTCGCACAGACGCTCGCCTTGATCCCGGGTGTTAGTCGGTCAGGTTCCACCATTACCGCTGGTCGTGCCATGGGCTTTGACAGGGGATCAGCAGCGCGGTTCTCGTTCTTGCTCTCGGTACCTGCGGTAGTCCTTTCGGGTTTGTACGAAGCCAAAGACATCGGCTCGGAGGGTTCGCCTGCTTGGGGTCCGACGATCCTCGCCACGATTGTGGCCTTCGTTGTTGGCTATGCCGCAATCGCTTGGTTGCTCAAATGGCTTAGTTCCCACT
>CAUJDH010000005.1 GCA_963169225.1 Actinomycetota bacterium | reverse complement strand
TCGTTTGTCGTGACCATTGACAAAATGATGGTGTTCTCGGCGATGCTATTGAAGCCGCGCATGTATTCGATAAGCGCCGGTGGTGCATGTCGCTCAAGAGTTGTTATGTAGACGGCGGTTCCGGGCGAAGTCGAGATGTTGTCAAGGTCGTATTTTTTGGCGAATTTCTTGAGTAGCGGAGTCTTTGCCGAGATAGCTCGCCGTTGAAGTTTGGATCCCACAGCCCACGTCGTCAAGATGATAAAGATGATGGCGCCAACGGCAAGCGGGAACCATCCACCGTGATCAAATTTCGTCAAGCTTGACGTAAAGAAGGTGATATCAACAAAGAGGAAGATTGCTGCCAAAGGGAAAGCGATGAATTTGTTCAGCTTCCAACGTTTGATGGCAACGATGGTGATGAGGACGGTTGTTACGACGAAAGTGCCAGTGACAGCGATTCCGTAGGCAGACGAGAGATTCGCTGAACTCTTAAAGGCAACGATCAAGCCAACGACGCACACGAGAAGTCCCCAGTTCACAGCTGGAATGTATACCTGGCCGCGTTCTGAATCTGAAGAGTGACGGATTTTGAGTGGTGGTAAGTACCCCAGATGGATCGCCTGTCTCGTCATCGAAAAGACGCCCGAGATCATGGATTGGGAGGCAATCACTGTGGCAACCGTAGCCAAAATGACCATGACGATTTGAAGTGCAGCTGGTACTAGTAGGTAAAAGGTGTTGTTGATGGCGTCTGGATCTCGAAGCACGAGGGCTGCTTGCCCAAAATAGTTGAGGTAGAGAGCTGGAACTGTGATTGCAAACCATGAAATCCGAATAGGTGTTCTACCGAATTGACCCATATCGGCGTAAAGAGCCTCGGCTCCGGTAACGCACAAGACAACAGAGCCCAGAGCGAGGAATGCGATACCCGTGTCTCCAGCGAAGAAGTCGATGGCATGCGCAGGATTTATGGCTGTGAGAACGGCGGGGGACGAGATAACGCTCAACAAGCCGAGGATGCCGATGCTAATAAACCAGAGCAGCATCACGGGCCCAAAAAGGCGACCGATCCTATGGATTCCGAATCGTTGAACGCTGAATAAAGCGATCACGATTACTAAGGCGATTGGTGTAACCCATTGGTCAAATCCAGGATTGACGACCTCAAGACCTTCAACTGCTGAAAGTACTGAGATCGCCGGAGTGATCATTCCATCACCGTAAAAGAGCGCAGCCCCTAAGATTCCGGCCGTCAAAATTACCGTCTTATTGCGCTTGTTACGGATCCGCTTGCCTGCCGCCAGTGACGACAGCGACATGATTCCGCCTTCGCCGTCGTTGTCGGCCCGCATAACGACGAGCACATACTTTACCGAGACGATGAGAGTGAGAGTCCAGAACACAAGTGAAGCGGCACCGAGTACCCGAGGCTCAGTTATGGGAATAGCATGTGGTGCCCGAAAAATGTCTTCAAACGCGTATAACGGGCTCGTGCCGATGTCACCGAAAACGACGCCAAGTGCGCCGAGTGACATGATCGGCAGCCCCGCCTTTTTAATGGTGCTGCGTTTTTCCATCGGCTCAACGATACACCTCTAGGTGGCTATTTGATACTTGTTTGTGACAGTCAGAAATCTCAGTTTGGCTGCTAGCTAATCAACATGAACGCCGAGAGTGCGAATCCTGTCAGTGCATGCTGGGCAGCGCAATTCCCGTGTTGGCGTGGCAGTCGTAACCGTGTGGGTTCTTCGCTAAGTATTGCTGGTGATAGTCCTCAGCGTAATAGAACTTGCGACCGTCAGCGGCAGCCAACTCAGTCGTGATCGGGCCCAAACCGCGCTCGGCCAATGCCCCGGCGTATGCGTCTCGTGTCGCCTCAACTAACTCGCGCTGCTCCTGAGTAGTCCAATACACAGCCGACCGGTATTGAGTCCCGATGTCGTTGCCTTGTCGGTACTCAGTCGTTGGATCGTGGTTCTCCCAAAATGTCTTGAGTAATTCGAACGTCGACACCGCGGCAGGGTCGTGGGCAACCAGAACCGACTCGGTGTGACCGGTCAACCCAGTGCACGTCTCCTCATAAGTTGGGAACGGTGTGATGCCGCCTTGATAGCCAACTGCCGTGGAGTACACACCTGGTACCTGCCAAAACTTCTTCTCGGCACCCCAGAAGCAACCCATCCCAAAGTAGATCAACTCAATGCCATCCGGCCACGGCCCCAATAAGGGGGTTCCAAGAACCTCGTGGGTCGTCGCCAGTGGGTAGGAATAGTCATCTCGTCCTGGCAAAGCCTCGGCAGGACTAACCATCGTCGGTTTGGGGCGACCAAATAGCTCCATTTTGTTAGCCTGACACGGTGAGCGAAAAGGCGCAAGAGGTCAGTGTCGATCAGCTGCGAGAGATCCTCAATCGGCATCATGAAAATCCGCGAATTGTCTTGTCTGGGAACCTTGCTACGCCTGCAATAGCTGTCACGCTAGTAGATGAAGCATTCGCCACTGCCAAGCTCAATATGCTCAATGCGGTGCGTGAACTGCCGATCCGAAACGGCCTCACTTTGGAGACTGCCTTCGTTGGGTCTGCCATGCGTGATAAGCCCACGCTCCGATACGCGCCGTGTCGACTCTCGATGGTGCCAGTATTGTTTCGCACCGAGATGGTTCCTGACATCGTCATGGTGCACACATCGCTCCCGCGTAAAGGCAAGGTCAGTTTGGGGATCGAGGTCAATGTGCTCCCCGGGGCGATTGAAGCGGCCAAGAGCAATAACGGTTTGGTGATCGCCTTTACGAATCCCAATATGCCTTACACCTACGGCGACAGCGAGATCGAACTCGACACATTTGACTATCTGGTTGAGATCGATGAGTCACTCATGGAACTCCCCGAACACAAACAAGGTCAGGCAGCAAAAAGGATCGGCAAACGAATCGCCAAGCGGATTGACGATGGTTCTACCTTGCAATTGGGGATCGGTGCGATTCCAGATGCTGTGTTGAGTCAAGTCAAAGCTAAGGGTCTGCGGATTTGGACTGAAACGTTTAGCGATGGGGTGCTCGAACTTGAGCGTAAACGAGTGCTCGATCAAGATCATCTGATTCATTCGAGTTTTTTGATTGGGTCGCATGAATTGTATGGATGGGCCGACCAGAATCCGCGCATCAGAATGTTGCGAACCGAAACGACAAATAACCCGGCGCAAATTTCTAAGAACAACGCAATGACCAGCATCAACGCCGCTTTGCAATTTGACTTGCACGGTCAGGCAAATGCGAGTCAATTGCGGGGGAGAATTTTCTCGGGCTTCGGCGGATCCACAGACTTTATTGTTGGTGCGATCCACTCGAAGGGCGGTCGCGCCTATATGGCTCTGCCAAGCTGGCGAAAGAAGGCGAACGTCTCGACTATCGTTCCTCAGCTCGACGTTCCGGCTACGAGTTTTCAGCAGAACGCAGTGGTCACGGAACAAGGTATGGCATGGTTGTTTGGCTATGACGAGCGTGAACAGGCACACCACATCATCAACAAAGCAGCGCACCCTGATGCGCGTGAGGAATTGCGTGAGGCCGCCGCAAAATTTGGCGCCTACTGATTGAGACTGACTGGTCTCACTAGTGTCGGCACCTAGCTGATTCGCAGAAGAGCAGTCGGCAGTGGGACACTAGTTTTCGTGCCTGCTACCGACCGGATCCCTATGTTAAAAGGAATGCCACGTGAAATCGTGGTGTTGGCGGGTATCGCTTTTTGTGTGGCGCTTGGTTACGGAATTCTGGCACCTGCGCTCCCAGTATTTGCCCGTCTCTTCGGAGTCTCAGCGTTTCTGGCATCGGCGATCATCAGTCTATTTGCGGTTATGCGATTCGTGGGTTCGCCACTAGCAGGAGCACTGATCAATCGAATCGGTGAGCGAATTGTGCTGGCAAGTGGACTGATCATTGTGGCGGTCTCCTCTCTTATCGCGGGACTCTCGCAGAGCTATGTGCAGTTGTTGATCTTGCGCGGAATCGGCGGAGTCGGTTCGGCCATGTTTACTGTCTCGGCAATGGCACTGATGTTGCGCACTGCACCACCAGAACTAAGGGGTCGTGCGGCTGGTGTGTTCAGTGCAGGGTTCTTGCTTGGTGGTATCGCTGGGCCGGCCGTTGGTGGCATCGTGGTGGGCTGGTCGATTCGTGCGCCGTTCTTCATCTATGCAGGAACGTTGGCGCTAGCTACAGCGGTGACCTTGATTTTCTTGACCAAGCCGAGTGCGTATGAAGCTGAGCTTGAAGCCGCCGGTTTTGACGAGGAAGGCATTCAGCCAGAAGACAGTAGCGAAGTCCAAGAAATCGAACAGGAAAATCCGCAGGCCACCTCGTCGGACTCACCTGCAGAATCAGATATCTCAAATTCGTTCCTGCGCGCACTCAAAAATGGTGCCTACCGTGCTGTGTTGATGGCCAACTTCACGAATGGATTCGTGGCTTTCGGTATTCGCATGTCACTGGTTCCTTTATTCGTTGTCGAATCGCTTCATCGAGGTGCGGGTCTCTCTGGTGTTGGTTTCTTAGTTGCAGCTGTCGCTCAAGGCCTGTTTTTGTGGCCAGCCGGGAAACTGGCAGATTTCCGAGGTAGACGTCCGGCAGTGATCCTCGGTTGCTTATTGACAGGTATTGGAATGCTCGCCATTGCTCTCTCTGTGGAGCCGATCTTGTTCTTGGTTGGCATGGGCGTGGTGGGAGTGGGCACCGCATTCTTAGGTTCTGCACCGGCAGCGGTAGTGGGTGACATTACTCACGGTCGCAAAGGCGGGAACGTGGTTGCAGGCTTCCAGATGATCTCTGACTTCGGAGCCATCATTGGTCCACTTCTGGCCGGGGTCATGGCCGACTACATTGGCTACCACTGGGCACTCGGGTCTGGTGTCGTCGTTGCACTGTTGGCACTGCTCTTCGCCGTCGTAATGCCAGAAACCAAGCCCGATCAGGATGATGTCAGTGAGCCATCCGACGTCAAAATCGGCAAGATGGGCACATGACTCAAGTATTGGGAATCGATGTTGGCGGAACCAAGATGGCAGTGGGGATCGTCGATGACTCCGGCGAAGTGACACATTCATCTATCGTTCCAACTCCGGCTCAAGGAACCGCAGACGACATGTGGCAAGCACTGACAAGCGCATGTGACCAAACCCTGGACAAAGCGGGCCACCCAGAGCTCGCTGGTGTCGGGATTGGTTCGGCTGGCCCGATGGTGTGGCCCGCTGGAGAGGTTTCACCAGTAAACATTCCCGCCTGGCGTGGGTTTCCTTTGCGAACTCAAGTTCAAGAGAAGTTTCCCGATCTTGATGTGCGGATCCACAATGACGCTATTGCTATGACCGCTGCCGAGCATTGGGTCGGTGCCGGACGTGGCTACGCCAACGTTTTGGGGATGGTGGTTTCAACTGGTGTTGGCGGTGGGTTAGTCGCAGACAATCACCTAATCAATGGCGGCCTAGGTAATGCTGGCCACATCGGTCACATCGTTGTGGACCCGAACGGCCCTGAATGTCGTTGCGGAGGTCGTGGATGTCTCGAGGCAATCGCTCGCGGTCCGGGAACGGTTCAGTGGGCAGTCAATCAAGGCTGGTTACCAGGTGATCGTCCCGCAGATGGCCGATCGTTGGCCGAGGACGCGAATGCCGGAGATGAGGTTGCCATTGCGGCATTCACTAGGGCTGGTGAGGCAGTAGGTATTGCACTCGCTAGTTGCGCTGCTTTGCTTGACCTCGATATCGCGATCATCGGTGGGGGAATGGTCCAGTCCGGCGACCTCCTCATGGTCCCCATGCAAGAGGCATTTGACCGGCACGCAGGTCTTGGTTTTGCGCGTCGGATGAAGATCGTGACGGTCGGACTCGAACAAGAAGCGGGGATTGTTGGCGCTGCCTCGCTAGTTCTCCAAGGGGAGAACTACTGGTCTCCACCAGGAGAACAAGGCGACCGAATTATTGCCTAGGCGCTTTTAACTTCAACCACTGTGACTGAAGCAGAGCGGCCGTTGGGCAGCTCGTAGCTAACTTCGTCACCCTTCTTGGCGCCCATGACGGCGGCACCTAGTGGCGAGGTCGGCGAGTACACTTCGATATCGGAAACGGCGGTTTCTTCGCGCGAGCCGATCCGGAACTCCTCAGTATCGCCATCACCAAAGTCGATAGTCACAACTGAACCGTGTGAGGCGACACCCTCTTCGACTCCTGGCGGAGTTCCGATTTGAGCGTTCTCAAGTAGATGCTTGAGAACGCGGATCCGAGCTTCATTTTTGCCTTGTTCTTCACGAGCAGCGTGGTAGCCGCCGTTCTCTTTGAGGTCACCTTCGTCGCGAGCAGCTTGAATTTTCGCTGTGATGTCAGCTGCGATCGGGCCTGAGCGTTCGTCCAGCTCTTGTTGAAGAGCGTCAAACGCCTCTTGGGTTAACCAAGTCTCATTGGCTTCGGTCATTGTTCGGACTCCAGGGTTGCTGTGGATTTGGTGCGTTGGGCGGGAAGTCAGGTGGTTGAACTGCCGGCGGGCCGTTCTCAGAACAGCCGAGCAGTTCTCCCGCATACGCCTTTTCAGTTGTCGCCAGTGGATACGTCGTTTGGACGTAGTCGTTGCCGGGCGGAATCACTACCGTTGCATAACCCACGTCATGGTGCAACTTGTTTTGGGCGCGAACGACGCACTCCACCGTGTTCTTGGGGTTGCGTCGGATCTCGAAAGTAATGTTGACATGATCGTCAACTGGCGCGCTCCAGGCGAGGAGTTTGGAGTAGACGTCCGAACGGGCAAGGGTCCATTGTGTGAGTACTCCCAGGCCGATGATTAGGACGGCAGCAAGCACGCCCAAGACCAGGACCGTTCGGCGCGAACCGCTACCCCCGTACCTGTCGACGAGGCGCGGGGGTAAGTCGGAGATTTGATGGCTAGACATATACCCCCATTGTGTGCCATGCCGGTTGGTACATGATGTCATGGGTTACGTGATTCCCAGTTTTCTTGAGTCTGTTGTGAACCTCGAACTAGCAGTTCGAGGCGTAGTTGATCGAGCTACGGTTTTTGTGGCTGACGCAACACCGATTCCAGAGCCTGTGCCTGTGCCTGAGCCGATCGATCCAAACCGGGTGTCGCCAGGAATGCTGGGCTTATTGGCTGTGCTCGTGCTGGCAGCGGCCGCCGCACTGATCTATGTTTTTCTGCGTGGAAGCCTGAGTAAGGTCGATTTCAACGAAGACGACACTCTCGATGAATCCAAGCCACTTGACGACTACCGACCCCCAGCCGACGACTACTAAGTCGACCTTTGAATTGGATCAGCACCTTGGTCCGCTGACCAGACTCCAGGTTTGGTGGACTGCAGCACTTTGAAGAAGTCCTTTTTAGCCAGCGGTCGGTGCATAAGGAAGCCTTGACCCAGGTGGTAATTCATCTCAATGAGTGCATTCTTCTGCGCTTTGGTCTCGATACCCTCGGCGATTACCTCATTCATCTGCATGGATTCGCTGAGTTGCTGCACCAAGCGAATTAGTTCCTCATCGCGCACATTGGGCAGGTCTGACACGAACTCTTGAGCGAGCTTCACTCCCGTCACGGGAAGTGAGCGCAAATAGTGAAGTGAAGAGTAACCAGTTCCGAAGTCATCGATATAGACACCTGATCCGATATCGCGGATAGCTGCGAGTTGGTCAATAGCTTGACTGTCGTCGGGCAACAGGATGCTTTCGGTTACTTCTGCGACCACTCGTGAGGGATCAACATCGTATTGCTTGATCAGTCTGGCGAGATCTCCCGCAGCATCGCTATCGGTGAGTTGGCGCCCCGAGAAGTTGATCGTGACTCTGGAGTTCGAATGTTTCGGGTATCTCCTGGTCCACTCAGCGAGGTCGGCGATCGCATTGGCCATGACGAATTTTCCGACTTCGATAATGATGTCGGTGTTCTCAACCAATGGGATGAAGTCACCGGGAAGGATCTCGCCTAGGCGAGGATGATTCCAACGGATCAAAGCTTCAGCACCTACGATGCCGCCAGTGTTGAGCTCAACGATCGGCTGGTATCGAAGGAACAAACTGCCGTCTTCAAGCGCTCCACGGATCTCGTTCGACAAGGCGAGTCTGCGTACTGCTGTGTCATGCATCTTCTCGCGGAATGAGGTGATCCGGTTCTTCCCGGAGAACTTGGCCTCGTACAGGGCGATATCCGCATCTCGCTCGACTTCGGATGGGCTATGCGAACCGTCACTAATCGCGATTCCGATACTGGCTCCAACAGCCACCTCGTCGCCGAAGAGTTCCATCGGTTCGGTGATCTTGGACAAGATCCGCTCGGCCACGTGGATCGCGTCTTTCTCATTCCCGGCGCTCTCAAGCACGGCCGCAAACTCGTCACCACCCAAACGCACTGGGGTGTCACCTTCGCGCATGCAGTCAGTCAGACGCTCCGCTACGACTCGAAGCAGCTTGTCGCCCGTAGGGTGCCCCAACGAATCGTTGACCATCTTGAAATCGTCGAGGTCGATCATGAGCACCGCAAATGAACGCTTGAGCCTAGTGGCCCGTTCGGTAGCGCCCGCTAGTTGCTCGCGGAACACCGCACGGTTATTGAGCCCGGTGAGTTCATCGTGGAACGCCTGATAAGCCAGTTGCTGTTCCAGGTTGTACCTGTCGGTCACGTCATGGTGGGTAACCACGTACTGTTCGTCATTCTCGATCCAAACAATAGTCACATCGAGGCGGCGCGCAGCGTCATCGAAGTCGGCATCGACGGCGGCTTCCGGGGCCATGGTTTCTAGTAGGTCGTTCTCGAATGAGATTGTTTTGGGGTCCAACACCAGATCGCCGTGAGATTCACCGTCCACTCGCGCTCGCTCAAGCAAGCCCATAGCGATTGCCGGATCTTCAAATAGTCGAACCCATCGCAAGCCCACGACAGAGACTGGTTCGCGTCCGATCACCTCTCGCATAGCCTCAGTGGCATAGCGGATTTGTCCCGACATGTCGACGAGGGCGATCACATCAGATGCGTTATGGAGTAGGAGCTCGAGTCGTTCGGCGGCGGCACGTTCGGCATCTGATCTGGCGAGTGCCAATCGTTCAAGCACCATGCCGATGCTCTGGCCAAGCACCGACAACGAAGTCTGCTCGGCTGAGGTGATGACCTCGCTAGTTTCGATAACGATTCGGCGTTGTGGTCGAACACCAGGAACCGCGATCACCGTACGGTATTTGATCTCACCACGTTGGTTTCGGAACCGCGAACCAAACGGTCCGATACCTCGAGCCGCCAAATCGTCCAAGGTACCGATCGTGGCAGTAACTCCTGGTTGCTCCACAAGTTGAGTTGCCCAAGGTGGGAGCTTATGGAGGATCTCTCGCGCATCCGTGCAGCGCATGAGATCGGCGTTAATTTCACGAAGAGTGTGCTCTCGTCGGAGCGCTTCTCGATAGTTCTTGATTAGGTAACTTACGCGGTATGCAAACAGGGCTGCCAAGAGCAAGGTGAGTAAGACAAAGCCCGTGTGATTGGAGAAGCCGCCGGTACGATCCCGGTTGATTAACAGGATTAGCGGTGGAACAAGGATGCTCATCGACAGCGTGACGAGCAAGCGGGAGCGGTCTGTGAGCCCAGAGTCGCTGTCACCAGCCGGTGGGCGGGCAGCTGTCGGGTCCAGTGCCGCCGCTCCCATGATCCCGTAGAAGACCATTGATGAGATCAGAGGCCAAACCGAGGGTAGCGAGTATTCGCCTCCGATAGCCGGCACGCGTGTCGCAATGAATGCGATATCCGTGAGCAGCATAATGATCATGCCTGAGGCGAATGTGCGAATCGCACGGTTGACTTGAGCCTCAGTCGTGTACCAAAGTCTGATAGTGACCGATAGCAAGATCACGAATAGGAATGTGTAGGTAAAGATCCCGACTTTGACGCTGGTACTGAGAGTCGGGTCCATCCAGGTGGGATAGATGAGAGCTTGGATTGCTATCAGCGATACCGCGACAAACACGATTGTGGCATCTAGTGAGGATGTCGAATCCGTCGAGTTTCTGCGAGCTTTGATAATGATGCCGATCATCGCCGTGATGAACAGCAACAGCCCGATTGTGTAGAGGATCGAAGCAAAGCTGTTGTGAAACGCTCCGCTGTCACTGAAATTTTGGCTGCTGTTCCAAAATTCGGAACCAATGCAGTAGAACGCTACGCCGGCACCAATTATGATCCAGTTTGTTGTTGCCCACAGTCGGTGGCGCAATGCGCGGTACAAGATGAGCCCCGCGGTTATAAGCCCGATGAGAACCTGAATCCAGATCACGTTGACGCCAAGTGCCTTGCCGATCAAGGCAACAATGCTTGCCACAGTGACGGCTAAGACCCAGACCCAACGGCTCGGCAAATTAGAGGGTCGCGCTAATGCCAATGACCTCTCTGCCATAGACCTAGCCTGTCATGTTTTGCCCTAGTTTTGTCGAACCGCAGCACACAAGATGGGGTCCGCGTCGTACCGTGTAAGTGTGTTTAGTTACATGTTCCAGTCTCGGTGGTGGCCCTGGCACCTATTGTGTGCCTGTGTGTTCGCCGCGCTGGTGTTTCTGGGCTACTGGCAGATGCAAGTAGCTTTCAACCCAGGTGAGTGGCATGGCGAAGAGTTGAGCATCCGCAATTTTGTCTATGCGATCCAGTGGTGGGTGTTTGCGGCGTTCGCTATTTGGTTTTGGTACCGGTATATGCGCGACCAGCGCGAATCCGAGTTGGGTGTGGTGGCAGAAGATGAGGCTATCGCCAGAGCGCGAGGAACGGCCGTACAGACTGGAGCGGCTGGATCGGTAGCTGGATCGACTGATGGCGATGCGGCGTCAAGCGAACCGATCTCGCTGGATGCATCCGCGGATGAGAGACGTAAGCAAATTTTCGGCGCGAGCCCCGTGAATGACGAGGGTAGCGATGAAGGTGGAGACGCGGACAAGCAGAATAAGGATGACGACGACAAAGGGAGTGTGAGCGGCTCATGAGAGGCGCATTAATTCGGTACCGGATCATGGCCTGGGTGACAGGTGTTGTGTTACTTGTCTTGACCGGTTGGTTGATCCTTGGCTACACGATGTGGAACTACTCCGATGTCGCTGACAAGCCCCACATTTACGTGCTGCTGTGGACCATGCACGGCTGGTTCTACTTCATCTACTTGATTACAGCAGTCGACTTGACGTTCCGCATGCGCTGGTCATTATGGGCAACTCTTGGCGTACTAATCGCAGGTACGATCCCATTCGCCAGCTTCTTCGCCGACCATTGGGTAACCAAAAAAGTTAAGGCCTCAGGCAAGCTACAGCCGAAAACTACTTAGGTAGAACCTATTTGGCTTGACCGATGTCTTTGAGCATCTTCTTGTACCAGTCTTGCTTGGGATCGAATGGCTTTCCGCCTGCGATCCGATTGAACTCGATAGCGCGCAAGACGTTCCCGTGATCTTCGTCGTGACCAATCACGCCGCCGACTCCGGCAAGTGCTGACTCAACTGCCAGGTCTGTGCAGTATTGAATCAAGCGCAGATCTTCTTGGTTTGCGGCAGCCGAGCGCGCGAAGTAGCCGCTCTTGAATACTTGGGTCTTCTCGGCCCCGATTGCTTCACCAAATTGCTTGCCAAACCATTGGCCCGGATTGATGAAGTCAAGCTTGACGTGACCGAATGCATCTTTGAGAACCTCGCCGCCTTCGGCTTCGATCTCCTTGACGATTGCGTCGACCCCGGCACCTTCAGACAGGAAGATATTGACGTTACCGACTTCCTTCATGACTTTGGTCAGGCGACGAGCTTCGGCCTTGATGTTGATGTTTGATTCGGGAATGAACACCGCGTGTACGTCCCATTTGCGCTTGTCGAGCCCGATTCCGGGTACCCAATCCAGGCCAGCGAGCTGACGTCGGTATTCCCGGGCAGTGGCAGCTGTAAGCCATCCGCAGTGGCGGCCCATGATCTCGTGAATTACGAGTGCGTTGGGAACTGCATTGTGCTCGGCGATCACATTGCGAGCGAACAACGCGCCCTGCTCGGCGGCGGTGACTGCGCCTAGCGACTGGCGAATTGGGTATACGTCGTTATCGATCGTCTTGGGGAGTCCAACAACTGTGAGGCCGTAGTCGTTCTCGGCCAGGTATGCCGCTAGGTCGGCAGCAGTGGTGTTGGTGTCGTCACCGCCAATCGTATGCAGAATATGTACGCCATCTTTGGTGAGCTGTTCGGCCGCTACTTTGAGAGGGTCTTGTCCTTTGCCGACCAGGCCGCGCTTTACGCAGTCTTCGACGTTTGTGAGTTTGACTCGTGAGTTTCCGATCGGGCTTCCACCAAACTGGTGAAGCGTTGCTGCATTCTTGCGAATAGTTGGGGTGATCTTGACTGATTTGCCGCGAAGGAGACCGTCGTAGCCGCCGATATAAGCGATGATTTCGACATCCGGGGCGATGTCGGTGTAGCGGGTAATTAGTCCGCCGACAGCGCTTGAGAGACAAGGGGCGAGGCCACCTGCGGTCAGTAGTGCAACTTTCTTCTTCTGAGTCATAGGTGGCAGCCTAGTCTGGTTGCGGCTCAGACGCACAAGAAGAAACGCAAGCGGCTCCAGAACCCAGTTCTATGGGGTTCCGGAGCCGCTCCGCTAATTCAAAACAGTGCTAGAGAATTACTCCTGGCCAAGACCGCCTGCAGAGACTGGCTTCTTGCCCGCGTCCTTGAGTAATCCATTGAGGATTCGTAGATCGTAGATTCCCTTGAGATCAACATCGTCCGCAATTCCGACCGCCACTGCGTGCTCTTGGTCGGTCTTGAGCGACGAAGCGATTGGGTCGAGGGTCACCTTGAGATTGTCCCAAGCGCGCTCGAGCACCTGAGGTGGAAGCGGCTTGGTCAAATCGTCGAGTGCCTTATTGACTGCTTCTCGCGAAGCTTTAGGGTCACTCTCGATCTGATTCAGCACGGCAAGTTCACCCTGCAGAAGCGCCTTGACCTTGTCTGGGTTGTTCTCAAGATATTCGGTCGAGACGAGTAGGTGGGTGGTAACGAATTCGCCGTTTGGCCATAGATCTGGTTCGTTGACCAGGACCTTTCCGCCGCCCTCAATTACGAGACGTGAAGCCCAAGGCTCAGGAACCCATGCTCCGTCAATGTCGCCCTTCTTGAACAACTCAAGTGACTGTGCATTCTCAGTAGGAAGGATGTTCACATCACCTTGACCTTGAGCAGGTGCACTGAGACCTTTTTCTTTGAGCCAGTAACGCAAGGCGACATCCTGGGTGTTGCCGAGCTGCGGAGTGGCAAAGGTCTTGCCCTTGAGATTGTTCTCAGTTACGTCTTTATTGACAATGAACTGAGCACCTCGGCTAGTGGCGCCCGAGATAATTCGGACCGCCGAGCCGTTGCTCTTGGCATAAGCGTTGATCGCTGGGTTCGGGCCGATATAACTGGCATCGATTGCACCCGATAGCACTGCTTCGACAGCCGAGGGACCAGCGTTGAACGTCTGGGTCGTGAGTTTGGTGTCGCCCAAAGCCTTTTGGTACTCACCATTCGATACACCGAGCAGCGGGAGAGCGTGTGTGATGTTCGGGAAGTATCCGAGGCGAAGCTCATTGGACGATCCACTCGCATTTGATCCGGAGGAGCAGGCTGCGAGCCCGAAGGCTGCCGCTGCGCAAGCAACTGCAACCGCAAGGAACCGTTTAATCAAAGTCTTTGGCGATTGTCGTTGGTGTTTCATGTGTACTCCGGTTAGTAGTTATTGATCATTCCTTTGTGGAACTTGATGACCATACAATAACTTCACTAAAAGAGTGAACATTGGGGTCAAGTTGTGAGGGTCGGACGGTTGTTTCGAGTATGACGTCGTACAAATTTGCGGGTGAAGATGTAGCTATTACTCAGGTTCTGTGGGCCAGTGTGACTGCCAGGTGTCAGGTTCCTTGAGGAGTTTGCGCACATTGGAGTTGAACTTGCCAGCAATGACATCGGCCAGCGTGACGTTCTCAAGGACTAGACGGTAAGAGGCTCGAGCGGCTACCCATACTTGAGTCAAGTTCTGGGCGCTGCCTTCGTACTCGATGTTCTCGGGTCGCATACCGCGCACATCAGCCAGGTTTCCGATTTCTGCTCGCATAATGTCGGCGATCGCAATTCGGTCGGCCGGTCTGGCCAACGCATGGCCACCGTCTCTACCTCGCGTCGAACTCACGAGGCCGCGACGACGGAGGTCAACCAAGATGTTCTCGAGGAAGCTCAGGGGGATTTGCTGAGCAGTAGCGATTGATTCGGTGGTTCGAGATTCGCCGGGGTGCGCGGCCAGTTCAAGTGCGGCGCGGATTGCGTACTCTGTTCTGGCAGAAAGCTTCACCATTTAAGTATGACTTAAATGGCAAGACAAAGTCGGTATGGATTCGACATTGTCGGGGACTAAAGTCATACAACCTCTGTGCTGCACCTGGCTGCTCTACGGCAAGATGGGGGTATGACCAATCGTCTGGCGGGTTCCAGATCGCCGTATCTTCTGCAGCATCAGCACAACCCGGTTGATTGGTGGCCATGGTGTGACGAGGCATTCGAGGAGGCGCGCAGGCGCGATGTGCCAGTGTTCTTGAGCGTTGGCTATGCCTCATGCCATTGGTGTCACGTGATGGCGCACGAATCGTTTGAGGATTTCGTAATTGGTAGGCAATTGGCGGAGGGATTCGTCTCTATCAAAGTTGATCGCGAGGAACGTCCCGATGTTGATTCCGTTTATATGGCGGCGGTCCAGGGTCTGACGGGCCAAGGCGGATGGCCTATGTCGGTATTTCTCGATCACGAACGCAGGCCGTTCTACGCGGGCACCTACTTCCCCCCAACTCCTCGTCAAGGCTCACCGTCCTTTGGTCAGGTGCTCACTGGCGTAACGGATACGTGGCGTAATAAGCGTGACCAGGTTGAATCGAGTGCCGAACAAATTAAGTCCGCGCTGCAAGAGCGGATCGGGGTGATGGCTGCACCCGATGATCCGGCTATGGCTCCTCAGGAACTGACTGCGGTTAGCCTCGCCAAACTGGCCGAAGACTACGACTCACGAAACGGCGGATTCGGTGGAGCGCCTAAATTCCCTCCGACAACTGTGTTGGAGTTTCTCGTGCGGATGGGGGCGCTAGGAAATTCGCAAGCCTTGCGCATGGCGCAGCACACCTGTGAGGCAATGTTGAGGGGTGGAATCTACGACCAGCTAGGCGGTGGCTTCGCTCGGTACGCAGTTGATGGTGCTTGGACGATCCCGCACTTCGAGAAGATGCTCTACGACAACGCGTTACTGCTTCGCATCTATGTGCATCTGTATCGCCTAGACCTTGATCCCAAGTGGGCGCGCGTCATCCGTCAGACAGCCGAGTTCCTCATCCGAGACTTGGCGACCCCTGAGGGCGGATTCTCTTCTGCACTGGATGCCGACTCTGAAGGACCGTTCGGTGAACCGGCAGCTGAGGGGCGTTCCTATGTGTGGACACCGGGGCAGATTGTTGAAGTCTTAGGTGAAGTTGACGGACAAGACGTCTGCGAATTGTTGGGTGTGACCAAGCTCGGAAATTTTGAAGATGCCACGACGGTATTGACGTTGTCTGCCGAGTCAGAGGCTCGAGTTCGCGAACGTCATCCCGACGACTTTGGTCAATGGTGGGCTAGAGCCAGGGCAGAACTGCTCAGAGCCCGGATGGCTAGGCCCCAGCCAGAACGTGATGACAAAATAGTGGCTGCTTGGAACGGATATGCGATTGCCGCCTTAGCTGAGGCTGGCGCTGTATTGGGCGATGGCGAATGGATCGCTGCTGCGATTCGAGCCGCCGAGTTATTGGCCAGGGTGCACATTTCCGAGATTCAGTCGCAGGACAACCGTGCCCGGATCGCGCGGGTCTCGCGAGCTGGAGTGGTGAGTGACTCGAGTCCCGGCGTACTCGAAGACTATGCAGCCGTCGCCGAGGCATTCATCGTGTTGTCGGGGGTTACGGGCAACGACGAATGGCTTGAGTTTGCGGGCGAACTCCTTGAGACCGTATTGGCTGAATTCCGCGACGGGGCGGGCGGATTCTTCGATACTTCCAGTGAGGCTGAATCACTTATCGTTCGCCCTAGTGACGCTACCGATGTCGCGTCCCCTTCAGGTTGGGCGCAAGCGGTAGTGGCTTTGCAGGCGTATGGAACGGCACTCGCTGACCCGCGCTACCTGGAGGTCGCCGACGCAGGGCTGCAGATTGTCCAGCTACTTGGTCCGCAAGTGCCCAGGTTTGCTGGCACCTTATTGGGCGTCGCGGCCGCTCAAGTCGTCGGTCCACTGTCGATCGTAGTGGTCGGCGCGGAAGGCGAGCCAGATCGTGAAGCGCTAACGCTTGCGGCAGTCGGCCAGTCCAGTCCCGGCGCTGTCGTGTCGACCGGACTGCCAGCACCTGACGGCGTGGCAAGTCCGTTCGCTGGTAGACCCATGGTGGATGGCAAGGCTGCTGCCTATGTATGCCGTGGCACAACGTGTTCTTTGCCGGTTACGACGCCTGAAGAGCTAGACCGACTAGTTGATCCGGCTGGCAAGTAGTTAGCCAAGCTAACGGGCGGCAAAATTGCAGTATCAACCGTTCGTACCATTTTTGAACACGGGGTGAATACCGGCGTGGCGTAGGCCATCGACCCCATCAAACGACCTAGCGTGACTTATACAAGTGATGCATTCGCTAACTAAACGCTGGCGGATTGTCCTCACACATAGCTCGGCAAAGTAGTGCTCTTCCCCACTAGGAGGCTATATATGACCGAATCCGGAGCTCGCTTGACGTACGTGCTCGATACCAGCGTCTTGCTCTCAGATCCACGCGCGATTTTGCGCTTCGAGGAGCATCAGGTGGTCTTGCCGCTTGTGGTGATCACCGAGCTCGAAGCAAAACGCACACATCCGGAGTTGGGTTACTTTGCCCGTCAAGCATTGCGCATGCTTGACGATTTGAGGATCGAAGCTGGCCGGCTCGACCAGCCGATTCCATTGGAGAGCGGTGGTGAGCTTCTCGTCGAACTCAACCACTCGGACCAGAGCGTTTTGCCAAGCGGATTCCAATTAGGCGACAACGACTCACGTATCCTCGCTGTTGCGCAGGCACTAGCTAACGAAGGCCACAAGGTGGTCTTGGTTTCCAAGGATCTACCGATGCGGGTCAAAGCCAGCTCGATTGGTCTACCTGCTGAGGAGTACCGGGCTGAGCTAGCTATCAGTTCTGGCTGGACGGGTGTTGAAGAACTCGAAGTCGCTGTTGAGACCATCGATAGTCTCTACGAAAGTGATGTAGTTGATCTTGATGCTGCCAGAGACATTCCCTGTCACACCGGTTTGATCTTGGTTTCGGATCGTGGCAGCGCCCTGGGGCGAGTCACTCCGGGTAAGCAAGTGCAACTGGTGCGAGGGGATCGAGAGGCTTTTGGACTCCACGGTCGCAGCGCCGAACAACGTCTGGCCCTCGATGTCCTTATGGACCCGAGCGTGGGGATCGTATCGCTAGGTGGCCGGGCGGGAACAGGTAAATCGGCATTGGCTTTGTGTGCTGGCCTTGAGGCGGTTATGGAGCGCAATGCGCATCGCAAGGTTGTTGTGTTCCGTCCGCTGTACGCTGTCGGCGGTCAAGAGCTGGGATATTTGCCTGGCAGTGAGGGCGACAAAATGACGCCGTGGGCGCAGGCCGTCTACGACACTTTGGGTGCGATCACCACGCAAGAGGTCGTGGACGAGATCGTAGATCGTGACTTGATTGAGGTCCTGCCGCTCACCCATATTCGTGGCCGTTCACTACATGATGCCTTTGTGGTCGTGGACGAGGCACAGTCGCTTGAGCGCAATGTATTGCTGACGGTGCTCTCGCGTATTGGTCGCGATTCCAAGGTGGTTCTCACTCATGACATCGCACAGCGTGACAATCTGCGGGTTGGCCGTTACGACGGCGTTGTGGCAGTGATCGAAAAGCTCAAGGGGCATCCACTGTTTGCTCACTTCACGTTGACGAGGTCTGAGCGATCCGAGATTGCGGCGTTGGTTACCGACCTGCTCGAAGACGCGCCTGTCTAGTCGCAAAGTCTGTCAAGCAACGCCCTAAACTTGTCTCATGAGTCAGCTGAGGCAAGGCCAGATATCGATGAAAATCCGTACCTCGTTCGTTCTCGTTATCGGCATTGTGGCGGTACTCGCCTTGGCTGCTTGCGGGACAACTTCTTCGGGCACTACGCCCTCAACCAGCCCGGCACAGACTCATGCCGTCACTAAAGCCAGCGAGGTCGAGTACAAGCCAGCGCCGATGGAGAATTGGAAGCCACCAGCAGGTTCGAAGTACATCTATCTGACTTTGGATGACGGCCCAGGTTCGAACACGATCGAAGCCCTGGATGTGCTCAAGAAAAACGATGTCAAAGCTACTTTCTTCCTCATCGGCAAAATGATTCGAACCCGTGAAGCGATGGTCAAGCGAATCATCGACGAGGGTCATGCGATCGGGAACCATACTTACGATCATGCCGATTTAGCAGTGCTATCCAAGGCGCAAATCAAAGATCAACTTGAACATGCCGCCGAGAAAATCGGTCCTGAAGCCGGAGCGTGTTTTAGGCCTCCTTACGGAGCTATCAACGACAAAGTGAGGCAAGTGGCATCGAAGTTAGGGATGCAACCAGTCTTGTGGAACCTCGACACCGACGATTGGTCGCCAAATTCCACGGGAGCATCGATCACAGCCAAGCTTCTCCAGGCAAAACCAGGTGACGTGATCCTCGCGCATGACGCAGGTGGAGATAGAAGCGGAACTATCGCGGGCTTGAAGGCGGCGCTGCCTGTGCTCATCAAGAAGGGCTACGAGTTCGCTCCTGTGCCCATTTGTGTGGCAGGAACGCGCGAACCGATCAACTAGCGGACATTTTGTGGCTTTAGCTAGCCTCTAGTTTGGGGCGCCAACAGGAATTCGGTTGGCGATCGGACGAAGTGTCTCGGCGAAGAAGTCATTACCTTTGTCATCTACGACGACGAAAGCAGGGAAGTCTTCCACTTCAATTTTCCAGACAGCTTCCATTCCAAGCTCTTCAAAGTCGACGACCTCGACTGATTTGATGCAATCGGCTGCCAGACGAGCAGCAGGTCCGCCAATCGAACCCAAGTAGAAGCCACCGTTGTCGTTGCAGGCGCGAGTTACGGCTTCGGAGCGATTGCCTTTGGCGAGCATGACGAATGAGCCACCTGCCTTTTGGAACTGGTCGACATAACTGTCCATACGTCCGGCTGTCGTTGGGCCAAAGGAGCCCGACGGCATGCCTTCTGGGGTTTTGGCTGGCCCCGCGTAGTAGACGGCGTGGTTTTGTAAGTATTGGGGCATCTCTTCGCCGTTGTCGAGCATCTCTTTGATACGAGCGTGGGCGATATCACGTGCGACGATCAGTGGACCGTTGAGCGAGACGCGGGATTTGACGGGGAGTTTGCTTAGTTCGGTACGGATCTCGGACATCGGACGTGACAAGTCGATCTCGGTTACAGGCGTGGTTTCGCTACCGTCGTCTTCTTTGAGGTGCATATCGGTAACTTCGGGCAAGAACTGTGCGGGATCTGTCTCGAGGCGTTCGAGGAAGACGCCTTCGGGTGTGATCTTGGCTCGTGCCTGACGGTCAGCCGAGCATGACACAGCAACCGCTACCGGAACCGAGGCTCCGTGGCGTGGGAGTCGAATCACCCGAATGTCGTGACAGAAGTATTTGCCTCCGAATTGCGCACCGATGCCGAAGTCCTGAGTGAGCTTGAAGATCTCCTGTTCCAACTCGACGTCGCGGAAGCCGTGGCCTGAGCCGTCGGCTGTGGTTGGCAAAGTGTCGTAGTAGTGGGTCGAGGCGTATTTGGCTGTCTTGAGCGTGTATTCGGCACTCGTACCGCCGATCACGATCGCCAGGTGATACGGAGGGCAAGCTGCCGTTCCGATCTGGCGCAGTTTCTCGTCCAGGAACTCAACGAATCGTTTGGGATTCAGCAGTGCCTTGGTTTCTTGGTAGAGGAACGACTTATTGGCACTTCCGCCACCTTTGGCCATGAACATCAATTCGTATTCGAGGGTATGTTCTGGTTTGGTGTCGGCGTAGAGCTCGATTTGTGCCGGAAGGTTGGTGCCAGTGTTCTTCTCGTCCCACATGGTCACTGGGCCCATCTGCGAATAGCGCAAATTGAGATTTTGAAAGGCATCGTATGCGCCGCGCGACAGTGACACTTCGTCACGCTCAGAGGTGAGTACGTGCGAGCCTTTCTTCCCCGAAATGATCACCGTTCCAGTGTCTTGACACATAGGTAGAACACCACCCGCGGCTTCACAAGCGTTCTTAAGGAGGTCGGTCGCGACGAATCGGTCGTTAGGTGAGGCTTCAGGATCATCCAGGATCGAAGCCAACTGTTGCAGATGTTCGGTGCGCAGCAGGTGCTGGATGTCGTGCATTGCCTCGTAGGTCAGTGCCTGGAGAGCTCCTGGGCTGATTTGCAGAAACTTCTGGTCGCCGAGCTCAACGACTTTGACGCCTTCGGTTGTGATGAGTCGATATTCCGTTGTGTCCGGGCCGGCAGGAAGAATGTCGGTGTACGTAAATTCGGGCATAGGCCGAGTCTAGTTGCAAGAAAAACTCTGTCGTAGTCCAAGATATGGAATATGGCTAATTCGCAATCGACCCCTCGCCGCCCTGGTTCCATGATGGGAATGCTCATCTCGTTGGCGATCGTTGTGGTCGTTGTTCTTGTTATCTTCGCGCTCAACAACAAGCCGGCTAATGAGAATCCGAAACCCGTTGACTACAAGATGAGCCTCGAGGTTGCGCAGACTGCTGGTGTGATCGATGCGCAAGTTCCCAAGCCGGTGCCAGAAGGCTGGGTTGCTACTTCTGCAAATTATGATCTGGTGTCTTCTCACCCGACCAAGATTGCAACGTGGACTGTGGGTTTTGTTACTGCTGACGGCCAATTTGTGGGGGTTCGGCAGGGGAATGGTGAATCCGAGAAGTTCATCCAGCAGATGACGGTCAATGGTGAGGAGAAGGGTCAACAGGACGTCAACGGTCAGATATGGACCAGGTACGTCTCGCCTGACACCGACAATGACTCGCTCGTTTTGGTCGGCCCCAAACAGACGACCGTTGTGACTGGGACAGTTGGTTGGGATGAGCTCGGGCGAGTGGCTGGCTCGTTGAGTTCATAGCCGCGTAGCTATTTGATGAACGAACGATCCTGCAGTAGCTCTAATCGGCGGCGCGAACTTTTTCGATTCGCTCCTTAGCGTTGTCGAGCCATTGCTGGCAGATCGCTACGAGCTTTTCACCGCGTTCCCACAGCGCCAGTGATTCTTCTAGGCTGTTGCCGCTTGATTCGAGTTTGGCAACTACCTCCGCGAGTTCATCGCGAGCTGCCTCAAAGCTCAACTTTTCGTCGTTAGTCGAACTGGCTTTGGCGCTCTTCTTCGCAGGTGTGTCAGTCATCGTTTGTCTCCTTCACTTCAACCTTGGTGGAGCCCGACGCCAATCTCACGTTGAGCAAATCACCTTGGGTTAGTTGGTTGGCTGTGGTCACTATTTTGCCGCCCGAATCCGTGACGATAGAGTAGCCACGTTCAAGAGTTGAGGCAGGCGAAAGAGTGCGAAGTCGAAGTGCCAGGTGTTCCGTGGCATTGGTCGAAGTCTGAAGCAGGTGTAGCAGGCTCGTGGAGGAGCGTGTCTGTAGGTCTTCGATTCGTGCCCGCGCATCCGCAACAAGCGAGCTCGGGTCGGAGAGTGCGCGGTGGGTTCGGTAACGATCGATCAACTGGTTTTGATCTTGAACGAAATTGACCACTGCCCGCAGCGACCGCGACTGCAAATCGCCAATGATTTGACGCTGCTCTTCGAGGTCAGGAACTACAAGCGCGGCTGCATGAGTTGGAGTGCTGGCTCGAACGTCGGCAACAAAGTCGAGGATTGGATTGTCTTGTTCGTGGCCGATCGCGCTGATCACGGGTTTGCCAGCCGCCGCGACGGCACGTATGAGGCTTTCATCTGAGAAGGGGAGTAGATCCTCAAAGCTGCCTCCTCCGCGCGTGATGATGATGACGTCCACGCCAGGTAATGCGTCGAGTTCTTGTACGGCTTTGGTGACCTCGGCGACTGCGCCAACACCTTGGACTGCAACCTCCCGCACTTCGAACTCGACTGTTGGCCAGCGGCGTTGGGCATTCTCGATCACGTCTTTCTCTGCCGCGCTTGCTCGACCACAAATCAGGCCAACTTTGCGAGGAAGGAATGGCAGTGGGCGTTTTCGGCTGATATCGAACAGGCCTTCGGATTCGAGCGAGGCTTGCAATGCGGCGACTCGCGAGATGAGGTCGCCGAGCCCCACGGCTCGAATTTCGCGGGCGCGGAACATGAGACGCCCTTGACCTTTCCAATACTCAGGCTTGGCATGCATGATGATTCGCGAGCCCTCGTCAACAGGTGATTCCAGCGAATCGAGCACAGACGGTGCGGTGACTACGGATACCGAGACATTCTCGTCGACGTCTCTCACATTGAGGTAGACCTGGCTGTGGCCGCCGCGGCGATTGAGTTGAGTGATCTGGCCCTCGACCCACACTGGACCCAGACGTTTGATCCAGTCACCAACTTGCTCGCTGATTACGTGCAGTGGCGCCGGATTCTCGGGTGAGGTTGTCATGGCCATGATTGATTTAGCCTATGTCAATTGCGGTGATTCCGAGGTGAACTATGAGTATCCAAATCGATCCATGTGGGACTTGGATATTCACTGCGAAGGTCGCGACCATTGCAATTGCCCAGCGTGCCCGTACGATAGAACTATGGCCTCAGATTCTGTAGACACTGCTAGTGAGCCTCGCAAGAAAGTATTGTTAGCGGCACCTCGTGGGTATTGCGCTGGTGTGGATCGTGCCGTGATCACGGTTGAGAAGGCTTTAGACCTCTACGGGCCGCCGATTTATGTTCGTAAAGAGATCGTCCACAACATTCATGTTGTGCGCGGTCTTGAAGAGCGAGGTGCGATCTTCGTTGAGGAGACCGACGATGTCCCCGAGGGTGCCCGCGTGATTTTCAGTGCACACGGTGTGGCACCCATCGTCCACGAAGAGGCCAAGGCCCGGAATCTGCAGACAATTGATGCGACTTGTCCGCTGGTGACCAAGGTCCATAACGAGGCTAAGCGTTTCGATGCTGAGGGCAATCAGATCGTTCTCATCGGTCACCTTGGTCATGAAGAAGTCGAGGGAACAGCAGGCGAGGCGCCAGACAACATCATTGTGGTGGAGAACCCAGAACAGGCTGAGAGTCTTGAGCTTCCCGATGACAAGCCGGTTGCTTGGCTGTCGCAGACCACACTCTCGGTGGACGAGACTATGGAGACGGTTGACCGACTTCGTGAGCGACTGCCGCTATTGATTGATCCTCCTAGTGATGACATTTGCTACGCCACTCAGAATCGCCAACTTGCGGTGAAAGAGATCGCACCGGAGTGCGGTGTTGTCATCGTGGTGGGTTCTGGTAATTCTTCGAACTCGGTGCGTTTGGGTGAAGTTGCTGTTGAAGCTGGTGCAAATGCTTCTTACCGAATCGATAACGCGACTGAACTTCACGAAGAGTGGTTCGAGGACGTGACGACAGTCGGATTGACTTCGGGCGCGTCTGTTCCAGAAGAGCTGGTTGTTGGTGTGCTCGAGTGGTTGGCGGAACGCGGATTCGCTGATGTTGTCGAAGTAAGCTCTGCCGACGAAAAACTGACTTTTGCTTTGCCGCCAGAACTACGGCGCGATCTTAAAGCCGCTGGGTTACCTTCGTAGGACTATTTCTTGCGGCGCACAAGAACGATGATCAGCGCCAAGATCGTTCCACCAAAAATGTAGGGCGCATTGAACGCGAGCCCTGTGGCTACCAAAGATCCTTGTTTGAGGAAAATATCGCCTTGGTTTTGGAAGATCTCAATCTGACCTGAGGCAATTAGCGCTATCAGGAACGCAATGGGCGCCGTGATAACTGCCGTCCACAGGTCTCGCTGGCAAACGGTGAGGGCACAAATCGCGCACAAGACAACGAAAGCCGCACCTGTTATGTAGGTCAGATGGTTGTTGAGGTATACATCCACGAATGCGGCGATCGTTGTGCCGATGACGAGGATGAGGACCACACCAAAAGTCTGGAGGCCTTTAGTGCTTTTCTGAACTACCTGCACAGGCGCAGCAGGCGCTTGAGGTGTGACGTAGCTCATGGGTTAAGAATACGCGCACAAGTCTCCGTGTCTGTAGCGACTCGCCCTCAAATTATTTGAGCAGAGTTAATAATTATTTGAGCAGAGTTAATTTGGTCTCGTCGTCGAGGTGCCGTAAAACCAGCACAACAACCCGGGGGTCGGAAGGCCGAGAGGTTTCCGTCGCGTAATCTCGTGGTGTGAGTTTGACTATCGGAATCGTGGGACTGCCAAATGTCGGAAAGTCCACCCTTTTTAACGCGCTGACGCGAAACGACGTGCTTGCGGCTAACTACCCGTTCGCCACTATCGAGCCCAATGTTGGCGTTGTTGGCGTTCCTGACCCACGGCTTGAGAAGTTAGCCGAGATCTTCGGTAGCGCTGAGCAGTTACCTGCTGCCGTGAGTTTTGTTGACATCGCCGGAATCGTGCGCGGTGCCAGTGAAGGCCAAGGCCTTGGTAATAAGTTCCTGGCAAATATCCGCGAATCAGACGCGATCTGCCAAGTCGTTCGTGTGTTCGTTGATGACGATGTCACTCACGTAGATGGCAAGGTTTCGCCGCAGGACGATATCGACACGATCAACACCGAGCTGATCTTGGCCGATTTGCAGACTCTCGAGAAGGCTATTCCCAGGCTTGAGAAGGAGGCGCGCTTAGACAAAGAGCGTGCCGAGGTACTCGACGCCGCGAACAAAGCCAAAGAAGCGCTTGATGCAGGCAAGACGATCTTCTCCTCGGATGTTGATCGCGAGCTTGTGCGAGAGCTGTTCCTTCTGACGGCGAAGCCGTTCTTGTACGTATTCAACGTCGATACCGACTCGTTACAGAACCAAGCCATGCGTGACGAACTCACCGCTTTGGTTGCTCCGGCGCAGGCTGTGTTCTTGGACGCACAGCTAGAGTCCGAACTCGTTGAGTTGGATGCCGACGATGCTGCTGAGCTTCTAGCGGATGCGGGTCAAGACGAGCCGGGTCTGGATATTTTGGCGCGAGCCGGATTCGCAACCCTCGGATTACAGACGTACCTGACCGCCGGTCCCAAGGAAGCCCGCGCTTGGACAATTCCTGTTGGTGCGACGGCACCCGAGGCAGCGGGCGTGATTCACACTGACTTCCAAAAGGGATTCATCAAGGCAGAGATCGTCTCGTTCGATGACCTGGTAGCTGCTGGTTCCATGAACGATGCCAAGTCTGCGGGCAAGGTCCGTATGGAAGGCAAAGACTACGTGATGGTTGACGGCGACGTCGTGGAGTTCCGCTTCAACGTCTAGGTGGTACTTAGGCTATTTGATCAGCGGACGTCTAATTCTTCAGGCTTCTCAAGCTCGGCTAGTTCAGGTTCCGAGACCACAAGTTCTGGGGCATTGATCTCTCGAACGTTCTTCTCTGTTCTCGACAGTTCAATCGGATCCTCAAGCTCTTGCAGGGTAGAGAGCTTGCGTGCCTTCGGTAGGACATTTCGTTCTAGCGAACCCAAAGTCTTGTTGTATGCGTCACTGGCTGAATCGATCCGCTTGCCCAGACTTTCCAAGTGGCTTCCCATCGTCGACAGGCTGTCGTACAACTGCTTGCCGGTATCGAGGACTTCTTGAGCATTCTGAGCCAGCGACTCTGCCTTCCACGTGTGAGCCACGGTTCGGAGCATGGCTACCAAAACGGTAGGGGTCGCGATGATGATGCCGTCGTCGTAGGCATCGGTGAGCAGATGTGGATCTTGTTCAGTTGCTACTTGCAAGAACGATTCGGCAGGCAAGAACAGCACCGAGAAGTCAATGGAGGAATCGAACTGTTCACGGTACTTCTTGGACTTCAACTCTTTGACGCGATTCCGGACGTTGCTGACATGACGTTGAGCGTGATGCTCGGCGTTAGCGGGATCAGTATCAATATCAAGGATGGCATCGAGTGGCGCTTTGGCATCGACCACAATCTTGCGGCCTCCAGAGAGCGTGACGATCATGTCGGGTTGTAGTCGTTTGCCTTCTTCGTCTGTGTTTGAACTTTGTTCTACGAAATCAACACCGTTGACCAGACCAGAGACTTCCACAACGCGGCGCAAGTGCAGCTCGCCCCATCGACCTCGAACTTCGGGTCGGCGAAGTGCGCTGCGAAGTGACTCGGTTGACTTGCCCAGTTCGTCGGACTTCTCCATCATTTGGCGGATCTGCTGTGTGAGTGACTCCTGCGTAAGAGCGCGTTGCTTCTCTGCCTCGGTGGCTTGCTTCTCGACTTTGCTCAAGGTCTCCTTCATTGGCTCCACAAGATTGCGAAACGCGGTCTCGCGCTTCTCGAGTTCGGCTTTGGATTCATTCTGTTGGTTTTTGAGTTGCTCATTGGCCACGTTTAAGAACCGCTTGTTGTTTCTGTCGAGGGCATCGGTTGCCAACGCCTCAAACTGCTCACGCAGGGCAGCCTGATCTTTACGGATTCGGTCTTGTGCCTCTTCGTTGTTCTGGCGGATTAGAGCTTCGCGCTCAGTGAATGATTGTTCTTGAGATTCCAGACGCTCAGCGAACGCTTGCTGCTGGGTGTCCAGCGACGTTTCCAGCCGTGCGATTGTCTGGGCGGACTGTGTCTCTGCGGCGGCGGATTTACTGCGGGAGAACAGAACTCCAGCAATGGCACCCAGGCCGACACCGACAACTAGACCGATGAGAATTGCGACGATTTCAGGCATGCGCCAAGCATGTCACGAGGGTCGGACATTCCCAGGCAGATTCCGGTAACTAAGTAGCCAAAACTCGAGCATGACCAGTTGGCGGCCCAATTAAGCTACTGCGCGATCTCCAAGGTGACCTGGGCTCGGTCACCTACCGCTAAGTCTTCTGCGGTTCGAACTGCCTTCTTGATGGGCAACACATAGGTCCTTTGCTCCTTCGACGGGAATACCGAAGTTTGCCATTCAAAGGATCCGATTGTGACCTTTACCCGAACGGAGCCGAATCCGCGTTTGTCAGGTACTTGCTCGTCGATGTCGTCGGCAACATCTTCCGGAACATTCAACAGATGCCACGATTCGCCGGCATGCCACAGGTAGATCTCACTCTCGAAAGTCCACGCCATGACTTAAACCTAGAACAACAGTCGCTTGGTGGCCAAGCCAAAATGTGACGAGGAGCTATTGCCGGGTGACTCGGTACGCTGTTGGAATGACTGATGACAATTCGAACCAAGAAGTTTCTTTGCCGCCGTGTCCAGAATGTGCGAGCGAGTTCAGCTACGAATCGGGTCCTGTCCTGGCTTGCCCGATGTGTGGTCATGAATGGACCGCAGCGCACCAAGCAGATGATGACTCGGCTAAAGAGGATGATGGTCAGGTCCGCGATGCGGTTGGCAATGTCCTAAACGACGGAGATGCCGTCACGCTGGTCAAGAGTGTCAAAGTCTCAGGTGGCGGAGGTGGAACGATCAAAGTCGGGACAAAGGTCACTGGAATCCGCCTGATCGACGACAACGGCAACGGTCACGACATCGATGCCAAAGTTCCCGGATTCGGCAAGATGCAGCTCAAATCCAGCGTAGTCAAGAAGGCGAACTAGCTTTCAACAAACTTCACAGCGGGGAGTGTGCTGAATCGTTTACGCATTATCTCAATGGCTTCCGGGTTTTGGTCGACAAGCAAAAAACGTCGATCTAACTCCGCGGCGGCAGCACCTGTGGTTCCCGATCCACCAAAAAAGTCCAGCACCCAATCTCCGGGTTGACTGCTGGCTTGGATGATTCGCCGCAGTATTCCCAATGGCTTCTGGGTTGCGTAGCCGGTCTTCTCTTTACCCGTCGGCGAGACAATGGTGTGCCACCAGACGTCGGTGGGTAGTTTGCCTCGCTCAGCCTTTTCGGGTGTTACGAGACCAGGTGCCATATACGGCTCGCGATCTACCGACTGGGAGTCGAAGTAGTAGGCCGACGGATCTTTGACGTAAACCAGAATCGTGTCATGTTTGGCAGGCCACTTCTTCTTGGAGCGGGCGCCGTAGTCGTAGGCCCAGATGATCTCATTTAAGAAGCATTCGCGTCCGAACAGAGCATCGAGCAATACTTTGGCGTAGTGAGATTCGCGGAAGTCCAGGTGTAGGTACAGGGTTCCGGTAGGTGAGAGCAACCGCCAGGCCTCTTCAAGTCGTGGCTCCAAGAATTCCCAGTAGTTCTCAAAAACGTCGTTGTAGCCGAACACAGTCCCTTTGACAGTGTTGTAGGACTTGCCTTGGAACCCGATGCGCGAGCCACCCTCAGTGCGTACGGTTCGCAAACTCTGTCGAGTTTGTTTCTTTCCTGTATTGAACGGGGGGTCGATGTAAACCAATTGGAAAGACTCGTTGGGCAGACTAGCTAGTAGCTCAAGGTTGTCGCCGTGGACGACCATATCTGGGGAATCTGCACTCCATCTGTCGCCCGTAACCATGGCAGCCACGATATCCCGTAGTCGTATTGAATGATGCACTCTCGTGAGACGTTATGTAGTTCTGTCTCGATCTTGTTATTTTCAATAGTGAGATTTGGTGAAGTCCGTTGATATCATCGCCGGATGATTCCGGGGAACAGTCAATTGCATAGACCCGTCTTATCGCACCGAATCAAGCGGTTGTGTGTGAGCCTGGTCAGGCCGGCCCCACGACGGAACCAGGAACAAAAAGCTGAACTCCTCACTCGGCTTGCGGCTCACAATAATTTGCCTAAGCTTAAAGTCAAGAATGTTGAAAAGCTACGAGGAATCCCCAGCTTCTATCAAAGTCAACGAGCAATGGCTCGAGTTCATGCCAAGGCTCCTGGCGGCAACGGATTCGATGGCGCTGGCATCCTCGTGCACGATTCCGACGAGCTGATCAGCTTCGCTGAATCGCACGGAGTGACTTGTTGTCCCGGCGAATCTGGTGAACTAGCCGACGAGAAGGTCACCTACGTCACTCATTGTTTTTATGGTGACGTGGGCTTGATTGAGAAGATTGACAATTCGAATTTAATAACGGCGCAGTTTGACCTGGATGGAGACAACTTGGGGCCGATTCGGCCCCACACGTCAGGTGACCCTAATGCGATGCTGGATGTTGACAAGGATGTCTTGGCTGTCTTGCTGTCTGACTCAGCCAAACTTTCGTTAGGCATCCCTCGCCCCTACGTTCAGCTGACATGGACCAATGGCCAACAACCAACTCTTGTTGCACTAGATGTGGCTCCCGAAAGACTGCCGTATTTCACGCCCGATGAAGACGCACGACTTGGCAAGCTCTTTTACGAAGCTCGCGCACGCATGATGGTTCCGATCGCTGAACAAGGAGCATTGACTCCGCGCATTCCGGGTGGAGTTTTTGTCAAAGAGTTGGAGCGAGTATGAGGTTCGGCAGGAGGAAAAGTAACCCGCCGTTCACAGTGAACGATGCGCTTGCAAGTGAACTCCAAGATGTACGTGATCGACTGAATGATTCTGGGGAAACGTCCGCTGAACTCCGGCATCTTCGCCCGTCGTTCCGGACGGAGTTTCAGTATCACTATGACGAGTTTCGTGGGAGGAGTTCGACTGGATACCGTGACCCGACTCGCGATTTGTATCTCAAAAATGATGCTGCAGAATTCGCTCGGCTCCATGGAGTTTCGGTGCCGGCGATTTTGGGAACCTGGAGCATACCTGCGAAGATAGATTGGGATTCGCTACCTGAGCGATTCGTGGTCAAGAGCACGGTGGGTGGCGGTGGGATCAGTGTGTATCCACTCACTCGCTCTGGAGCAGATTTCATTGACGGACTTACCGGCAATGTCGTAAGTAGCAAAGAAATAGTTGAGAGCCTTGAAGCTCGCCATAAGCCCATCGCGAGCTATTTTGCTGAAGAATATCTTTTGGCGCCTGAAGGCGGTTCGTCGCTAGTTCCCTACGATGTTAAGACGTTTTGCTTCTACGGCAAAGTCTTCTATGTCGAAGTCCGCTCAGACGATGGCTCGCGCGCCAAGACCCCTGTATCTGTTAGAGGATTCAAGCCTGATGGTACCGAGTTGCTGGGGGTGCGACCGTTAGTTAAACACGGACTTCAGTTGCCCTATCCGCGATTCCTTCCAGAGATTGTGGCGGCTTCGGAGAATCTGTCGGCAGCAGTTCGGAGACCTTTTGTTCGCCTGGATTTCTTTGAAACAGATCAAGGCTTTTATTTTGGTGAGGTTAGTGACCTGCCTGGGCATCTGCCCTTACTAAGGGCGGATATCGATAAAGAGTTAGGTGAGGCGTACGAAGACGCGCTGGCTCGGCTTTATGCCGACCTAGCAGCCGAGGGTTGTTTGAGTATTAGCTATGGAGACCAGTCTTCTGTTCCTCAACCCAGTGAGGAGTTTTCTCCGGCCACCCAAGATCATCCCCACCTTGCATGACACACTCTTATGGTGACTATTCAGCTTCGAAATGACATCCGCAATATCGCAATTGTGGCGCACGTTGATCACGGCAAGACCACAATGGTGGATGCAATGCTCAGGCAGACCGGCGCTTTTGCCGCCCATGCCGAGCTTGAAGACCGTGTCATGGATTCCATGGACTTAGAGCGCGAAAAGGGCATCACGATCCTCGCCAAGAACACGGCCGTCGCCTACTCAGGTCCGGCTGCTGGCGGCGAAACCGTCACCATCAACGTGATCGACACCCCAGGCCACGCCGATTTTGGTGGTGAAGTCGAGCGCGGGCTCGAGATGGTCGATGGCGTGATTCTGCTGGTGGATGCCAGCGAAGGTCCACTGCCGCAGACGCGTTTCGTGCTGCGCAAGGCGCTTGAGAAGAAGCTGCCGGTGATCCTCGTTGTCAACAAGACCGACCGTTCGGATGCCCGGATCGCCGAGGTTGTAGACGAGACTTACGAACTGTTCTTTGATCTTGACGCTGACGAGTCGCAGATCGAGTTCCCAATCGTTTACGCGGCAGCCAAGGTTGGTGCGGCCTCTGAAGACCGACCAGCTGATGGAAGCGCTCCAGACAATCCTGACTTGGAACCGTTATTCAAGACGATCCTCGACACGATTCCGGCACCCGAATACGACGACGAGATGCCGCTTCAGGCGCACGTCACTAACCTCGATGCCTCGCCATATCTGGGTCGCCTGGCGCTTTGTCGTGTGCACAACGGAACCCTGCGCAAAGGTTCCCAGGTTGCATGGTGTCGTCGGGATGGCTCGGTGCAGAACGTCAAAATCGTAGAGCTACTCAAGACAGTGAACCTTGACCGTGAGCCAACTGAGTCTGCTGGCCCGGGTGACATCGTCGCAGTCGCAGGAATTGATGAGATCACCATTGGCGAAACCTTGGCTGACATTAACGATCCGCAGCCGTTAGAGGTGTTCTCGGTGGATGAGCCGAGCATCTCGATGACTGTCGGCATCAACACCTCGCCGCTGGCAGGTAAGTCTGGTGACAAACTGACCGCGCGTCTACTTAAAGGCCGCCTGGACCAAGAACTGATTGGTAACGTCTCGATTCGTGTGCTGCCAACAGATCGTCCCGACACCTGGGAGGTTCAAGGCCGTGGTGAGCTGCAGCTAGCTGTGCTGGTCGAGATGATGCGCCGTGAAGGCTTCGAACTCAACGTTGGTAAACCTCAAGTGGTGACCAAAGAGATCGACGGGAAGCTGTATGAGCCGGTTGAGCGTCTGACCGTTGATGCACCTGAGGAACACGTCGGTGCAGTCACTTCGATGCTCGGCACGCGCAAGGGCAAGCTTGAGCAGATGATCAACCATGGCACCGGCTGGGTTCGCATGGAGTACCTGGTGCCTGCCCGTGGACTGATCGGATTCCGTACCGAGTTCCTCACCGACACTCGCGGTACCGGCATGGCGCACCAAGTATTTGAAGGTTACGAGCCATGGTTCGGGGAGTTGCGTACTCGTCAGTCCGGCTCGCTCGTTAGCGACCGTTCTGGTGCCGTCACGACCTACGCAAGCTTTGCGATCCAAGAGCGCGGCACGCTGTTCGTTGCTCCTGGTGCTGAGGTCTATGAGGGCATGATCATTGGCGAGAATGCGCGCGCAGATGACATGGATGTCAACATCGTGCGTGAGAAGAAGCTAACCAACGTTCGCTCGGCTACCGGTGACGAGTTGGAGCGACTAGCACCGCCACGTCAGATGGGTCTCGAGCAGGCGCTGGAGTTTTGCCGCGAAGATGAGTGCATCGAGGTAGTGCCAGATGCTGTGCGCATTCGCAAGGTGCACTTGGATGCGAACACCCGCGCCAAAGCACGCTCCAAAGCTAATAAGGGGTAGTTCACCTCAACTTCAATTCTGAAGTAATTGCTAGAGATTGTTGTAGAAGAAGTTAAGTTGCTGAATTAGCAAATTTGTCGCTATATCGGTGTTTGATGCCATGTGGGTGACGTCTTCCAGTGGCAACAGAGTGTGTGGTTTGTCGGCCTGGGTGAGTGCTTCGGACAGTAGCCGTGAATGCTCGAAGAATACGTTGTCATCGGATAGGCCGTGGATGATCAACAGCGGGCGTTCGAGGTCTGGCGCAAGGGGGATCAGGCTGGCTTTCTCGTAAACCTCGGGTTCCTGTTCGGGGTGGCCCAGATAGCGTTCGGTGTAGGCGGTGTCATAGAGCCGCCAATCAGTGACCGGCGCTCCTGCAATCGCGGCAGCGAATACGTCCGGTCGACGAAGCACAGCAAGGGCTGCGAGGTAGCCGCCGAATGACCAACCCATAATTCCGACTCGATCCGAGTCGATGTCGTCAGGCCATTTGGCTGCGGCCCATTCGATGACAGTGACCTGGTCGCTCAACGGCCCATCAGCCAGATCGCGATAGAACGAATGTTGATCCTCAACGCTTCTTCCAGTAGCGCCGCGAACATCCGACACGATGACGCAGAAGCCCTGATCGGCTAGCCATTGGGTCTCGGCGAATGCGCGGCCCGACTGCACTACTCGCTGAGCGTGTGGCCCGCCATAGGGGTTCATGATCACTGGTAGGCGACTCGACCCGGGCACATGGCCCATCGGCCATTGGACGGTTGTGTTGAGTTCGTTCGGACCAACCAGATGGCGTTCCAGGTTGAGCGTTAATTCGGGCGCTACCGCGGCGGTGGAGATGGTGCCCAGCGGGGTGAGTCCATTAGCGCCGAGTTCCATCCAAGTGAACTCGGTAACGAACGAGTCGATGGTGGATCGGCTAACTACGAGACGATTCGCTCCGACAGTCGATGCTGAATACCAAGCTTCACCGGATGTTAGTAGTCTGAGTTCGCCAAGCTCGTCCCCAATCGATCCGAGAGTAACTACGGCTAAATGATTCTCGCTTGAATCTTTATGGACTCCAAGCAATAACGCCTGTTTACCCTCGATTTCAACTTTGCCATAGACTGCGCGCAACAGATAGTCGCCAAGATCAACTTCTTCGTATCCGTCATCATTACCGACAGCGACGGTGCCGGAAGCTGAGCCGGACACAGTCAGCACAAACTCCCCGTCGGCCAATGCCAAGGGTGTGCCGCCGACAAGTTCCAGCCATCGTTTGTCGTGAACGTAATAGTGCGTTTCTTCTGGCTTGCCAGTAGTCGGGTTCACTACGAGTGTGGCGCAATCGGTTTGGCTGCGATTCATGAGAGTGACTACTGGCCCTGCTCCGGCAGGCCACGATGCTGTCACCACGTACTTGGAATCAAAAAGAAAACCAGACCCGGAATAGTGGGTCACTCTGGTGTCTACCTCAACTCGCCGAGCCGATGAGGCGAGTTCGGAGGTAGCGCCAGCGTTCGTATCTGCCAAGTCATAAATTGCCAGCGTTACCGTGGGGTTTGCAGTACCGGTCGCCGGGTAGCGAACCTTGCGACCCTCGCCTTCACTTGAGCCGGTCGGTATCTCCCACAACTCAACGTTCGAGGAATCAACCTCCTCGACCAGTAACTGAGAACTATCAGGTGACCACCAGAATCCGCGGAAGCGGTTGAACTCTTCGGCTGCTAAGAAGTTCGCTAAGCCGACTGTCTGGTCTGGTCCGTCGGCTTGGGCTACCAAACGAGAACCGCCGCCAACGATCGGTGCCACATACAACGAGTCGCCGGCCACCCATGCGACTTGTCGACCATCCGGACTCAAACGTGGGTCGACGACCGGACCTGGAACCTCCAGCATGCGAATTGCAAACTCGTTGGTCCCGGCCAGCGTTTCAGCAACAAATAATGACCCACCAAAAGCAAAACAAAATAGCGTCAGTTCAGCATTCGCACTAAACGCCGTCACTCCCGAGCCAGACTCCCGAAGCCGCTCGCGCCGCGCCTTCTCGGCCTCTGGCACGTCATCCACGGCAGCTCCGCCAGGGTGCGCAACATCCACGATTACCCGCTCAACAACCTCGCCTGACTCATCCAGGTTGGCGACCCAAATACAGCCGCGAGAATCGGTGCCCGACCGAGACCGGATGAACGCGATCCGCCGACCATCTTTACTCCCCACAAAGGATTGCGGCATCCCATAGCGGAATCGGCCAGTTCGTGCCTGGAGGCTCGGAAACTCGAGGTCGCCAGACGTCTCGTCGGCAATCTGTGAGGTGGACATAGGTCGCGACTCCTGGTGGGCTTAAGCTAAGAGGATGGCTTAGAGCCTACCCAAGGCGGAATGCAATTACGTTTTGGATTGTTGTTGCTCGCAGCCGAAACCCAGTTTCAAGGAGAAAACATGTCGAGTGCGGACCGCAGACTCTTGCTGGTGCACGCCCATCCTGATGACGAGACGATCGGCCAAGGCGCGCTCATGGCCAAGTACGCCGCTGAAGGTGCCCAGGTGTCACTCGTTACATGCACACTCGGCGAAGAGGGAGAGGTGTTGGTACCTGAGTTAGAGCATCTTGCTGCAGCTAACGATGACGAACTCGGTCCGTACCGAATCGGCGAGCTCCGCGACGCCATGGACGCCCTTGGTGTCACCGATTGGCAGTTCCTAGGTGCCGATGGCAAATACCGTGACAGCGGAATGATGGGCGAGCCTACGAACGAGCGCGAGAATTGCTTCTGGCAAGCCGACCTACTTGAGGCTGCAGCCGATCTAGTGCCAGTGATTCGTGAGAAGCGTCCGCAAGTGTTGATTACTTACAACGACTTCGGTGGTTACGGACACCCAGATCACATCAAAGCGCATCGAGTGGCCATGTATGGAGCTCAGCTGGCTGCTGCTCAAGGATTCCGTCCCGAACTAGGTGAGCCATGGCAGATCGAGAAGATCTATTGGGGCGCTATGCCGGTCTCGGTGATCCGCGAGGGAATCGAGCTACTCAAAGAGAGTGGAACAGACCTCATGTGGGCGGCTGATATTGACCCTGAGAACATCCCGTTTGGCACACCGGACTCGAGTGTCACCACTCGCATTGACAGCCGCGAATATCATCCGCAAAAGGTTGTCGCGATGAAGGCCTATCCGACGCAAATGACGCTCGAGGACGGGTTCTTCTCGCTTACGGCCAATAATGATCGTGGTGCGATCGAATACTTGCAGTTGGTTCAAGGTGAGGTCGGCCCGCGAGACGGCGACGGTTTTGAGTCCGACCTCTTTGCAGGAATCAGCGTTGACTGATTTGGGTCAGCATGGCGTTACGCCTGACCCGGCTCGCGCACTGACCGAACAGTCCCTGCGCGATGTTGCCTCCCTGCTCGCTTCGGGCGTAGTTGTAGTGAGCACCAGTGAAGGTGACTTTGACCATGCAATGACCGCTACCTCTTTCAACGTGCTGTCGCTGGATCCTATGTTGGCCATGGTGAGTGTGCAGTGTGATACCCGATTCCACGATGCACTTTGCGGCCTCGAGGGTAACTTTGGCGAATCAGTCATACCTGATTCGCCGGGTTCTGACCAGCGTGCGGGTCACGGGTGGGCCGTAAGTGTTTTACCGGAGGGGGAAGTGCCTGCCGCGAGCTGGTTCGCTACCAAAGGTCGCCCACTTCATGGCCAGTTTGATCGTTTCGCCCATCATCGAGCTCCTCGAACAAACGCGATCGTTTTTGATGAGGCGATTGCTTGGCTGGAGCTCCGAACCTGGGCCCAATACCCCGGTGGCGACCACACACTTGTGGTTGGCGAAGTCGTTAACGTGGGTATAAATCCCGACCCAGAATCACTCAAGCAAAAACCCGGCCAATCAGAGGCGGAACTCACGCAGAATCCGCTCGTTCATTGGGCGCGCCGCTACCACAATTTGCGTCCCTAGCCGGAATAGAATCAAGGGTAAGACAACTCTTTGGGGCACCTAGATTTAGCGGCAAATTTTCCGCTGAGATTGCTGGGTTGGATAGCTGGGGAACAGATTGCACGAGCTGCTAGAGCAAAATAAGTGGACTAAGGTACTCGCCATTGTGGCTTTATGGTGCCTTGGTATGTTCGCTGCTTTCGCTTTGCTCGGATCCAGCTCGATTCCGCGTGGCACAACAGTTGCCGGTACAGCGATTGGCGGACTGAGCGAAGACCAAGCCAAGATTGCGCTTGATCAAGTTCAAGAGGCTCGCGCCAAGAAGAAGATCAAGGTATCGATTGACGGAACCGACACGTGGGTCCACCCGCAGGACTTGGGAGTCACGATTGACTCTGAAGTCACGATTGACGAAGCGGTTGGCCCCAGGTTTTCACCCTCCAATGTGTGGCGCACATGGTTTGGGGCTGGCGAACAAAGCCCAGTCCTGACGATTAACCAAGAGACCCTTGGTCGTTGGTTTGCCTCGGCTCATTTGGCGGGAGTAACTCCAAAAGTAGAACCACGAATCAAGTACACCGGAACCACTCCAGAAGTTGTACCAGGACAAGCAGGAAAGTCGATCTCCACAGAAGACCTTGCAGTCGGGATTGCCAAAGCGATGTCCGAAGGTTCCAACCAAGTCGAGTTGTCTGCGCATGTCGAAGAACCGAGCGTGTCTCGGGAACAGGTTGACCAGTTTGCGCAAGGAACGGCCTCCCAAGCTGTTTCAGCGCCGATCGATTTGAACATCGACAACCGTTCCTCGACAGTGAGTCCGGAAGTGATCGCCAGTTCGTTGCAGTTCAAGGTGCAAGACGGTGAGCTCAAGCCCGAGTTCGATCTTGGCGTTTTTCGCAAGAAGATGGGCAAAGAGTTAGCCGATGTTGACCAGCGACCTGTGGATGCCAAGTGGGATGTCAGCTCCGGCACACCAGTAGTTGTGGCGTCGGTCAATGGCAAGGGCGTTCCTGACGATCAGTTGCAATCTGCTCTCGGCTCTGCAGCCTTGGGATCAGGGGATCAGCGCAAAGCCACACTGGCAACCGAACCTTTGACGCCCAGCATGACTACCGAGCAAGCTCAAGCGCTCGATATCAAAGAGAAAGTCTCCTCGTTCAAGCAAGAATTCCCTTACGCGGAATACCGATTCCAGAACATCGGTCAAGCTTCCAAGCGCGTCAACAACACCCTGTTGATGCCCGATGAGATCTTCTCGATGAACGACATTGTCGGCGAGCGCACCGAGGAGCGCGGATTCACCAAGGGGCCAGTCGTTGCAGAGGGTGGCAGGCTCAAAGAAGAGCTCGGCGGTGGTGTTTCGACAGCCACCACAGCTGTATGGGTGGCTGCGTTCTACGGTGGGCTAGAGAAGGTGGAGCAAGGTGCCCACTTGATCTGGATCCCGCGCTACCAGCCAGGCCTAGAGGCGACTGTGGCTTGGGGACAATTGGACCTCAAGTTCAAGAACAATACGGGACACCCGATTCTGATCACGACCGATATGAAGCAAACTTCAGTCGAAGTATCGATTTGGGGCCACAAGAACTTTGACTCGATCAAGGCCGTAAGTGGCGACAAGAAGAACATTACGAATGCTCCGGCTCAAGTCGACAACTCCACGAATTGTGTGCCGCAAGAGGGTTCTCCCGGTTTCGACATCAAAGTTGACCGCGTTATCAAGACTGGCGGAGACAAAAAGGTGGACTCGTTCTTCACGCACTACATTCCGGCAGCACCGACGAAGTGCGTGGGTGGGTAGAATAGACGCATGACATACACAATCGCCCTCCCGTGTGTTGATCTTAAAGATAAAGCCTGCATCGAAGAGTGCCCTGTAGATTGCATCTACGAGGGTGACCGCATGCTGTACATCCACCCTGACGAATGTGTCGACTGTGGTGCTTGTGAGCCGGTTTGCCCGGTCGAAGCCATCTTCTATGAGGATGATGTGCCCGAAGAATGGCGTGACTACACACCAGCCAATGCCGAGTTCTTCGACTTCGATGGTCTTGGTTCGCCAGGTGGCGCCGCTAAGCTCGGTCTGATCAATCATGACGCCGCGCTTGTCGCCGCGCTTCCTCCGCAAGAGCACGACGAGTAAGTCACCTCTTGTAGGTGCCGCAATCTGATGCCACAGCTGCCTGACTTCCCGTGGGACAAGCTCGGACCTTTTAGGTCGACTGCCGCTGAGTACCCCGACGGGGTCTGCGATCTTGCGATCGGAACTCCCGTCGATCCGGTGCCAGAGTTGATTCAAGCAGCGCTGCGTGAACACACCGATACGCCGGGGTATCCGACGACTCACGGCACTGTAGAACTTCGCGAGGCGGCACGCGATTGGTTGGCTAATACCCATGGCGTTCTCGGCGTCGATGCTGAGTCGATTCTTCCCACGATCGGGTCCAAAGAGTTTGTTGCTGGTTTGCCTGGTTTCTTGGGTCTTGGTGCGGGCGATACCGTTGCTATTCCCGAGGTTGCCTACCCAACGTATGAGGTCGGTGCGCTACTAGCCGGTGCCACACCCGTGCGTGCGGATTCGTTGACACAGTTGGGGCCGGTCACGCCGAAACTGTTATGGATCAATACTCCGTCGAACCCTACGGGCAAGGTGTTGCCGATTGACCATTTGCGCAAAGTGGTTTCGTGGGCGCGTGAGCGTGGAGTGATTGTTGCCAGTGACGAGTGCTATATCGATCTAGGATGGGATGAGAAGCCGATTTCGATTTTGCATCCCGATGTGTGCGATGGTGACTTCACTAACTTGCTCGCTGTTCATTCGCTTTCAAAGCGCTCGAATTTGGCGGGATACCGGCTGGGGTTCGTAACTGGCGACTCTGCATTGGTCGCTCAATTGCTTGAGATTCGTAAACACAGTGGGTTCATGGTTCCAAGTCCGGTACAAGCAGCCGGTGTAGCCGCTTTGCGCGACAACTCGCACGTCGAGGTGCAGCGCGAGCGTTATGCAGCGCGCCGCTCACAGCTCAAGGAAGCACTCGAGAGCGCGGGCTTCCGGATCGATGAGTCAGCGGCCGGACTTTACCTCTGGGCAACACGCGACGAGTCCTGCTGGGACACGCTCGCTTGGCTTGCCGATCGCGGAATTGTCGTGGCACCTGGGGAGTTTTATGGGCCGCGCGGAACCAATCACGTTCGAGTCGCCATGACTGCCAGTGACGAGGCGGTCGAACAGGTGACCCGTCGCCTGCGATAGCGCCCGCTTCTCGGTAGTTTTGGGGCATGGCAGACTCCGACATTCCTAACTCGTCCAAGCTAGATGCCCGACTGATTTACGGCGCCGACGAATTGACACTTCCAGTTGTTCCAGCAGTCAACGGCAACGATGGCCTCAACATCGCAAAGCTACTGGCTACTACCGGCACGGTTACGCTCGACACGGGCTTCGTCAACACGGCCTCGTGTGAATCTGCCATCACATTTATCGACGGTGACGCAGGCATCCTGCGTTACCGCGGTTATCCGATCGAGCAACTGGCAGAGGAGTCCAGCTTCGTAGAAGTGTCGTTCCTGTTGATCTACGGTCACCTGCCAAGTGAAGCTGAACTGACGGAGTTCAACAACACGATCAACCGGCACACGATCCTGCATGAGGACCTCAAGAATTTCTTTGACGGTTTCCCCTCCGATGCGCATCCAATGGCCGTCTTGTCGAGTGCAGTGAGTGCGCTCTCGACGTTCTATCAGGATTCGTTGGATCCCTTCGACGAGCACCAGGTCGAGATATCGACAATTCGTTTGTTAGCGAAGGTGCCAACTATTGCCGCTTACGCATTGCGCAAATCGCGAGGCGAGCCGATGCAATACCCAGATAACGGCCTGAACTTGGTTGACGACTTCCTTCGGATGACCTTCGGATGGCCGGCTGAACCCTACGAGGTTGATCCGGTGATTGCCCATGCTCTCGATGTCTTGTTGATCTTGCATGCGGATCACGAACAGAACTGTTCCACGTCGACGGTTCGTATGGTTGGTTCAGCTCAAGCCAATCTGTTTGCCTCGGTTTCTGCGGGAGTCAATGCGCTGTTCGGTCCGCTTCATGGCGGTGCCAATCAAGCTGTGCTTGAGATGTTGGAGGAGATCCACGAGTCCGGCGAAGGTGTGGATGCCTTTGTCGAGCGGGTCAAGAACCGCGAAGATGGCGTGCGACTCATGGGCTTTGGGCATCGTGTCTACAAGAACTACGATCCGCGAGCCAAGATCATTAAGCAAGTGGCAGACGATGTGTTTGAGCGGTTGCAGATTGACGACCCGTTGTTCGACATTGCTTTGCGGCTTGAAGAAGTAGCGCTCAATGACGAGTTTTTCATCGAGCGCAAGCTCTACCCGAACGTTGACTTTTACACCGGTTTGATCTACCGGGCGATGGGATTCCCCACACGCATGTTCCCGGTGCTATTCGCCTTGGGGCGTCTACCTGGCTGGATCGCTCAATGGCGCGAGATGATCTCGGATCCTGCCACCAAGATCGGCCGCCCGCGCCAGATCTACATTGGCTCAGATGAACGCGATTACGTCCCACTCGAGGACCGTTAGCGGCTGATTGGCTTCCGCTCTATCAACCGCTAGCTTCCGCGAGGTCGAATTCTTCGGTGACTAATGCTGCGTTGGTCCCCGCGCCTGCGAATGACCCCAGGCCGATAGCCAGAGGAACATTCACGTGATGTGCGTTGACGTTGCCTACCGCGAAGATTCGTGGATGACTTGTTTTGCCTAGTTGGTCGACTTTGAGAACATTGCCCATTGGTGTTTCTTCTCGCTCGAGGTCTAGCGATGCTAGGAATTCGTCACGGTATTCGGGCATGCCTCCAGTGAAGATCGCATCCACCTCGATGACTTTGCCGTTGGATAGCTTGATCTCAGTTACTTGGTCACCGTCTCCGAGCACTTCAGCAACGGGCTCGGAGACGATTCTGATATTTCGAGATTCGAGTCGTGCTCGGGCGGCATCGTCAATGAAGTCGACGCCATTAGTGAACAAGGTGACATTGTCACTCAACTGTCGAATCAACTGAGCCTGGTGGAGGTTCATGACAGATTCACCGAGAACCGCTAGCTTCTTGTCGCGTACTTCCCAGCCGTGACAGTAAGGGCAATGAAGAACCGTTGTGCCCCAATGTGCTGCTAGACCCGGTATATCAAGCAATCGATCATTCAGTCCCGAGGCGACGATGAGCATACGTGTGGTCGTGACGGTTCCATCTGCGAGTGACACCTGAAGCTGGTCTACTGATTCCTCCTCGTCGGCTGGAGTCGTTAGTTCACGGACTTCCGTGATCTCGCCAGACTCGATCTCTACTCCGTAGTCGGCCACTTCTTGTCGGCCTTTTTCTAGCAAGGTTTGCGGGCTTTCTCCCTCGTATCCCAATACGCCGTGCATATGGTTGGCGAATCGATTTCGTGGCAAACCCGAATCGACTATTAGCACCTTTCGCTTCGAGCGCCCCAGCATCAATGCTGCACTTAAACCGGCTGGTCCAGCTCCGACGATCACTACATCCCATTGAGTCATAAATCGAGTATTGGACGGGCTCGAATGATATAGCAAGTAATTTTGCTAAAATAGCAAGTATGCGTGATGAGTTAAAGCTAGTCGGTTCGCGATTGCGAGCCGAACGGATCAAACAAGGTTTGACTTTAGATGAGTTGGCCACTCGGTCAGGTATGTCGACCAGTACCTTGTCTCGCCTGGAGTCTGGCAAGCGACAAGCCAACCTTGAGCTCCTTGTTCCGCTCACTCGCAACCTTGGTGTTCGGATCGACGATTTATTGACCTATGACGTTCCTGATCCTCGAATCAGTCGTCCGATGCAAGACCTGGGGGATATGAAGGTTACGCCGCTTGCACCCGAAGGGTCTTCTGTGAAGACTTACAAGATTAAATTTCTTCCGGTCAAAAAGATCCCCGATCTCAAAGTCCACGACGGTTACGAATGGCTCTATGTTGTCAGCGGACGCCTTAGGTTGATTTTAGGGAACCAAGATCTTGTATTGGGTCCGGGCGAAGCGGCCGAGTTTGATACCCGCGTACCGCATGCCCTGTTCGCGGAGGGCCGTCGCGCGGTCGAGGTCATTAGTATCTTCAGCGAAACTGGGTTTGAAACGCATACCACCTAGTGGTACTTGTTTACTTCTAGTTCGCGTGCAATGCCTCGTTGAGGCCACCCCAAACGCCTGAACGAGGGCTCGCTTCGAGTGCACCACTCTGCGAGTTGCGGCGGAACAGTAAACCGTTAGCCCCTGAAAGCTCCTTGGCTTTGACGACTTCACCATCGGGAAGTGCCACCTTGGAGCCTGCAGTGATGTAACTGCCGGCCTCAACGATGCAATCGTCGCCGAGCGAAATACCGATGCCGGCATTGGCGCCGATCAAGCTGTTCGAACCGACAGAGATGACCTCGGATCCGCCACCAGAAAGTGTTCCCATGATCGAAGCGCCGCCGCCGATGTCCGAGCCGGGTCCGACAACGACACCTGCCGAGATTCGACCTTCAACCATCGATGCGCCCAAAGTCCCGGCATTGAAGTTGCAGAAGCCTTCGTGCATGACGGTGGTGCCTTCGGCTAAGTGGGCACCCAAACGAACGCGGTCAGCATCCGCGATCCGAACACCGGAAGGTACGACGTAATCGATCATGCGAGGGAATTTGTCGACCCCGAGCACCACGATAGTGCGACCTTTAGCGGCGGCGCGCAGTTTGGCTGCTGGAACCTCGCTGATCGCGATTGGACCCAAGTCACTCCAGGCTACGTTCGGCAGGACACCAAAGAGGCCATCCAAGTTGATTGAGTGCGGTCGAACCAAGCGATGTGACAGTAAGTGGAGTCGCAGGTAAGCGTCGGCAACATTTGCAGGTGGTGCCTGGAGGTCGTCGATCACCGTACGAACGGTCTCGATGCGGACGCCTCGGATGTCGTCGTGGCCAATTGCTGCGCTCAAATCAGCCACGTCATTGGGTTCGGTGCTCAATGACGGCGACGGGTACCAAACGTCGAGGATTTCGTCACCAAAATAAGTGGCCAGGCCGAGTCCAGAGGCGGCACCTTGCACGGTTTGGGCATCAGAACTGTCATTAACGCTACTCATGCGGCTACGGTACTTAGGTGACCACTTCTGCTTCAACTCCACCCTCGGGTTCGTCGTCCGGGTCGTTTTCGGGTGCCCCTGAATACCTCGATCTTGGCATCGACCTGACCGAGCTGACGAGCACGCTTGTTGACATCCCGAGCGAGTCTGGCGATGAGCAGCTGCTAGCTGACCTGGTTGAGTCGGCGCTTACGCAACTGACTCACCTCGAAGTGACGCGTCTGGGCAACACAGTCATTGCGCGAACGAACTTTGGCCACGGTGAGCGAGTAATCCTAGGCGGACACCTTGACACAGTCCCGGCCAACAACAACCTTCCCAGTCGACTAGAGGGCGATCGGCTCTATGGACTCGGCACTTGCGATATGAAGGGCGGGGTAGCGATCTCGCTCAAGCTGGCTGCCGAATTGGCCAGCGCGAGTCGTGACGTTACTTACCTCTACTACGAATGCGAAGAGGTCGACTCGGCCCGCAACGGACTGGCCAAGGTGTCGCAGTCCGATCCCGAGCTCCTGGCCGGTGACTTCGCGATCCTCATGGAACCATCCAATGCTGGGGTCGAGGCCGGGTGCCAAGGCTCACTGCGTTTCGAGCTGGCGGTTCCAGGCCAGCGCGCTCATAGTGCTCGCTCGTGGATGGGATCCAATGCGATCCACCACGCAGCGCCAATTCTCAACCTCTTGGCCGACTATCAGCCGCGGGTGGTTGAGATCGATGGACTCGAATACCTCGAAGGCCTCAATGCAGTCGGAATCAGCGGTGGCGTGGCTGGAAACGTAATTCCGGATGCCACCACGGTCACGATCAACTACCGCTATGCGCCCTCGCGTAGCGCGGATGAAGCCGTCGATTATGTAACTGAGCTATTCGCGGACTATGAACTCACCGTCGTCGACAACGCAGGTGGAGCGTTTCCCGGACTTAGTGAACCGGCCGCCCAAGAATTCGCCTCCCAAGTGGCTGAAGCACCAAGACCCAAGTACGGCTGGACCGATGTTTCTCGCTTCAATGACCTAGGGATTCCTGCTGTGAACTTCGGGCCGGGAGATCCGTCGATGGCTCACCATAAAGATGAGTTCGTCGAGGTCACCCAGCTCGATTCCGTCTACACCGCGCTAAAGAACTGGTTGAGTTAGGCCAGGCCGCGGCGGGCGACAGCGGGTGGTCGGTGGCATTGAATCGAGGCGACCATATCGAGGGTTTGTTTGGTTTCGGGAACATTGTGAACGCGGAACACTTGCGCTCCCATATAGGCAGCCAGGGCAGTAGCAGCCAAAGTTCCAGTCAGGCGCTCACCAACCGGTAAATCTAAAGCTTCGCCCACAAAGTCTTTGTTCGATAGAGACACCAGTACGGGCCATCCGGTGTTGATCATCTCGGGAAGCCGTCTGGACACCTCAAGTGAGTGGTAGGTGTTCTTGCCAAAGTCGTGACCAGGATCAATCATGATCGATTCGCGCGGCACTCCTAGTCCGGCAGCTCGCTCGGCTAGGCCAACAGTTCGTTCCAAAACGTCGGCCATCACGTCTTCGTAGCGCACTCGGTGAGGCCGAGTGCGAGGTTCCACTCCGCCTGCGTGCGTGCACACGAGTCCAACTTTGTTGGCTGCGGCAACTTCGGCCAGTTCTGGTTCCCATCCGCCCCAAGCATCATTGATGACATCAGCGCCAGCGTCACAAGCGGCCTGGCCGACTTCGGCTCGCCAGGTATCGACGCTGATAATGACATCCGGGTACGCCGCCCGAACCTGGCTGATGAAATCAACAGTCCGGTCAATTTCAGCGACAGGATCCACAACCTCGCCAGGCCCGGCTTTGACACCGCCGATGTCGACCATCTGGGCACCTTGGGCCACAACTTCGTGGACACGGTCCAACGCTGCGGCATCGGCAAAAGTGGCGCCTTTGTCGTAGAAGGAGTCCGGAGTGCGATTAACGATCGCCATAATCACGGTATCGTTGGAACCGAACGTGTGAGTTCCCAATGTGAGTGCCACAGCTCTAGCCTTGCACGTCAGGTGGAGGAGTCAACTAATGACCGTGGTCTTTATCATCGTGGGTGTCATCGTTTTGGCCGTAATCGCTCAGCTAGCGCTGGGCAAGTGGAACGACACTTCATCAGATGCCGATATACCCGATTCGGTTAAAATGCCATTGTCTGAGGATGCAGTCCCGGTGTCGGCTGACCAGATCGACAAGCTCAGGTTCTCCCTAGCGTTCCGCGGGTATCGGATCGACCAAGTAGACGAGGTACTCGATCAACTCTCTGCAACCGTCTCACTACAGAGCGCTGAGATTGAGCGTCTGAAAGCCGAAAAAATCGAGGCTTCTCAAACTGAGGGGTAGGTTCCATCACCCGCCAGCAATAGGCGATAATTGAGGGGTTGAGCATTATTGGCCTGGTTGTCCCTTGCGGGAGAGCCTGAGGAGGAGTGACTAATGGCAGCGATGAAGCCACGTACGGGTGATGGTCCACTTGAGGCGACCAAAGAAGGTCGTGGGATCGTTATGCGCGTGCCGCTCGAAGGCGGAGGACGCCTCGTTGTCGAGATGACTCCCGAAGAGGCTGAAGCTCTCGGAGTGGCGCTCACCGAAGTCACTGCATCCTAGCCATCGCGTCTCGTAGCATTTAGCGATGAACGCGATAGGAGTTTCACGAAAAGCGGAGTTCTCGCTCGCCGCCACATTGAATCTCGATATTGAACTCGTTTCGTTGGATGATCTCCAATCGTTGGCGGAGCCGCTCCCGCTGGACCATGAGGATGCTTCTCAGTTAGTCGCCAGCGATCAGATCCCGCCTCCAGGAATCTTCGTCGTAGAATCCACTCCGGGAACTAACGATGTTGTTGCAGGTGTTGTCGGAGTCGAGTTCGCTGCGCTGTATCAAATCGATTTGGATCGCCGGTTGCGCCGAGCCAGTGCCAAAGGAGAGCCAGGCGAGGTTGTTGAGGTCGTACTCGAAGACGATGTCACTGAGAGCCTTCTGGTGCTCGGTACTGGCACCGGTTCCCCCAAGGATGCTCGCCAAGCGGGAGCTAGTTTGGCCAAGTGGATCAAGCCGGGTAAGACGCTGCTGTGCGGTGCCACAGCCCCCTTATCTAAGCCTGCTCTGAGAGCGTTCTGTGAAGGACTGTTCTTGGCGTCCTACAAATTTTCGCGCAAATCGGTTCCTGCCGATGCCGATGAACCTGAGATTGCTCACGTTCAGCTCGCGGTCGCCTCACCAGCCAACTCGGCTGCGACTGTTGCGCAAGCGAAAGTAACGGCAGAGGCAGTGCTGCGGGCGCGAGAATTAGCCAACCGACCCTCCAATGAGAAAAGCCCAGAGTTCCTGGTCGAACAGGCGCAGAAAGTCGCTAAATCTGGTGATCTCAAGATCACAGTGTTCGATCAACAAATATTGGAGCGACGTAAGTTTGGGGGGATCCTCGCCGTTGGGCAAGGATCTGCACACGAACCGCGGTTCATTTCACTTGAGCACAAGGGGAGTGCAGGCGCTCCGCATGTCGTACTCGTAGGTAAAGGCATCACGTTTGACTCGGGTGGGCTCTCGCTCAAACCTGCCGATGGAATGCCGCTCATGAAGACAGATATGTCAGGTGCAGCAGTTGTGCTCTCTGTCATGTCCGCACTCAAGGCTTCAGGAATAACTACGCGTGTAACGGGTCTGCTTGCCTGTGCCGAGAATATGCCCAGCGGTTCGGCCTACCGTCCAGGTGATGTGATCACTCACTACGGCGGGCGTACTTCTGAAGTGTTCAACACAGACGCTGAAGGTCGACTCGTGCTGGCAGATGCACTGGCCTATGCCGACGAAAAATTGTCGCCGGACGTTGTGGTCGATGTAGCAACACTTACGGGAGCAGCCACACTTGGTCTGAGCCGTTACCGTGGGGCTATTTTCGCTAATGACGATGGTTTGGCTCGCAAACTAGAAGAGGCGGGTGAAGCCGGAAACGAACGGCTATGGCGCTTGCCTTTGGTCGAGGACTATCGTCCATCGCTGGATTCCAAAATTGCCGACATCTCTCACGTCAGTGACGGATCGTTCAACGGTGGCGCTATCACCGCGGCCTTGTTCCTTCGCGAGTTTGTCGGTGATCATATGTGGGCGCACCTGGATATTGCTGGACCTGCCCGATCAGAAGCACCTCGCGGAGAATTCCAAAAAGGCGCGACAGGATTCGGTGTTCGTGTTCTTTTACGGTGGCTTGAGCAGTCGCCCAAGCTGTTCTAAAAGTTACTTCTTGACGGCAACTAAGAGTCCGTCACCAAGTGGCAACAGGCTAGCGGTAAACGCTTCGCGCAATTGTGGCTCAGCCAAGAACTCGCGGCTAGCCCCAGCTTCTGGCGAGTGATTGGTCTGGTCGGCAGCAGAACCGTACTTGCCAGCTGCACTGCTCACAGCCAAAACTCCGCCTGAACGTAGAAGACGTTGGGCCTGCTCAATGTACTCGCCTGGATGTGCTCCGCCGAGCTCGTTGATCAACACAAAGTCGTAGGACTCGTCAGCCAAGCGAGGAAGAACCTCGGAAGCAGCGCCGGCGATTGGACGCAAGCGAGTGGCATCAACGTCGTTCTGGCTCAGCACCTCTTTGAGTTGCACATGGAGTTGCGCGTTGGAGTCGATCGTCGTCAAAGTACCCGACTCATCTAGGCCCTCAAGCAGGCTCACCGTGGTGACGCCAGTGCCAGTTCCCACCTCGACGGCAGTGCTGGCCCCGATAGCTGTACCTAGTAGGCGCAACAGGGCAGTGGCGCTGGAAGTTGGGCTGCTGGCACCGGTCTGGTTTCCCTTTTCGCGGGCAGCAGAAATTGCATCGGTTTCGACATTCCAGCTATCGCTAAATGCCACAACTTGAGAGCTAATGGTGAACCTCCAGAATTAAACGTGCTTCCTTTCAGGATAACGCCTGGACCGTAGGTCTGGACATGGAATCCTCAGATTCGTTATATGACTGGTGGCAGCCACCTTGGCCAGATTGTGCGGTGAATGTGCCAGATTGGCAAGGAAATTGTAAGTAGGTCCAAATTAACAGGGGACTCACAGAAACGCCAGATAGCATTCTGAAGCTGGTAGTTTTTGATCAAGTCAATTGCCTAAGAGTAGAGGCTTCGTACTAAGAGGAGAAGCGGTGTCCGACCAAGAGCAGAATGGGTCACAAGAGTCAGACCACAGCACGAACGAGATCCCGGATCTGGGCGGATTACATTTCACTGAAGACAGCGTGCCTCAAACAGCACCCCAACAGCCTGTAACTGAAGATCAGACTCACCCCACCGAACAAATTCCGCTGACTGATCAGAGCCAACCGGCTGATCATGCTGTCAATGCGGCATACCCAGCGACCGAGCAGCCCGCAGCAGATGATCCCTTCGCAGTTATCCCAGCGTCCCCCTCGCCACAAGCTGCTGAAGATCCGCTTGCTGGTCAACCGGGTCAGGCAGGTCCGGATGGAACAGCTCCTTCTCAGCCCAAGAAAGCCAATAAAGCAGTGATAGCTGGTGCTGCCGCGGGCCTGATCGCTGGCCTTATTGGTGGTGTCGCAGGTGCGGGTGCGACGGGAATGTTTAATTCTGGTTCTGTCGCAGTCGGAAATCAGCTGAATCCTGTCAATCCGGAGGGACTCTCGCCACGCGCAGACAACTCGATTGCTGCAATTGCCGAAGCCGTTACTCCCTCAGTAGTGTCGATCAAAGTTGTGACAGGTACCTCGGGGGGAACAGGTACCGGATTCGTCATTAGCGATGACGGTTACATCATGACCAACAACCATGTGGTCGCTTCGGCTGTTCAGGGTGGCAAGATCACTGTGTCGTTCAAGGACGAGTCCTCGGCTGAAGCCAGGATTGTTGGTCGCAGTCCGGCCTACGACATAGCCGTGATCAAGGTTGATAAATCAGGTCTGCATCCCGTTACGCTCGGGAACTCCGCCAGTGTTGTGGTTGGTGATGCTGCGGTTGCGATCGGTTCACCACTTGGCCTCGAGGGAACGGTGACTAGCGGAATTATCAGTGCCGTGCGCAGGCCGGTAACGGCGGGTGGCAGCGGTGAGGCTACACATATCAGCGCTTTGCAAACCGATGCGGCGATCAACCCCGGCAACTCGGGTGGCCCGTTGGTCAACGCCGAAGGTCAGGTGATCGGGGTGAACTCGTCGATCGCGACTATGGGTCAGACTGAGAACGGATCTTCGAGTTCCGGCTCAATCGGGCTGGGTTTTGCTATCCCTATCAATAACGCGAAGCGGGTTGCCGACGAGATCATCGCCTCCGGTGAATCGAAGGTCCCGATCATAGGTGTCCAGGTCAATATGGAAACTCCGGACCAAGGGGGAGCCTTGATCACCGGCGTGACCCAAAACGGTCCGGGTGCACAAGCTGGTTTGAAGGAAGGTGACCGGATAGTCGATATCGATGGAGACAAGATCGCGGATCCGGCAGAGGGCTTGGCAGTGATTCGTTCACATCACCCAGGCGACACGATCAAGGTAACGGTCGTGACTCAGAGCGGCGAGACCAAGACGGTTGACGTCAAGCTGTCATCGATGGTGGGCTAGATCCAGCGCATTTGACTTACTCGAAGGTGCGTCTGACTAAGTCGCGTCGGGGTCGAACTTGGTGTTCGATTTTTGAATATTTCTGATATTTGGAGTAATCGCCGAGTCGACTGAATCGGCTTCTTGTTGGGCAGTCCCGTCGCTTTTGCTGCCGTTTTGAACACTGGCGGCGGATCTTGTTGGCTGGTCAACCGCAGTCGAAGTTTCTGACTCAGATTTCGACGACAATGTGGTGGCGCTCGCCAATGGTGTAGCCGCAGCATTGAGATCTGAGACCACCGAACCTACGATTTTTTTTGGGTGCAATTCAGCAACACTTTGAAGGTCAGTTTTGATGCCTTGGACATCGATTCCTTGATCAGTCAGACCTGACTGTGCATTCTGCGCGAGTTCGCGAAGCTTGCGGATCATTCCAGCTGCATCAGTCGCTAATTTAGGCAGTTTATCGGGACCAAAAATCAGTAGGGCGAGCACAAACAGAACACCGATCTCTGCCCACCCCATGTCCATCATGTGCTAGATCGCCTCTCATCGTGAACTTGCGCTTTGCTTAGGTTCTTAACCAGAGCACTACATCTTTGACGCTGGAGTCAATCCTAAGCTCATACCGGCCAGTCCGCGTGGTTTTGCGGCGAGGGCATCGGCAATTCGACCAATTGCAAGGGCTGCTGGGCTGTCTGGTTCAGACTCGACGAGTGGCACACCAGCATCGCCACCTTCGCGTAAGCGGACATCGAATGGAACCCTGGCCAGCAACGGAATCTCGGAACCGAGCTCGCTGGTAAGCGTCTCAGCCACGAGTGATCCGCCACCAACGCCAAACAAATCGATTGGTTCGCCGCAGTGTGGACAAGGGAATCCACTCATATTCTCAATCACGCCAGCAACTTGCTGATGAGTCTGTTGGGCAAGCATTCCCGCACGAATACTGACTTCGGCGGCTGCTCCTTGAGGTGTGGTGACGACGACGAGCTCGGCTTTCGGCAGGAGCTGGCCGATCGAAATCGCTACGTCTCCAGTGCCTGGTGGCAAGTCCAGAACGAGGATGTCGAGGTCACCCCAATAGACGTCGGTGAGGAACTGTTCGAGGGCGCGGTGCAGCATCGGTCCGCGGAATGCGACGGCTTGAGTAATTCCGCCAGGCTTGAACGGCAGCATCGAGATCACTCGCACGCCAAAGTACTCCGGTGGCAAGAGCATGCCGTCGACTACGGTCGGCGCTTCGATCACGCCGAGCATGCGGGGGATCGAATGGCCGTAAATGTCGGCATCGACTAGGCCGACTTTGAGCCCGCGCTTGGCGAACGAGACAGCCAAATTGGCCGTCAGCGAAGACTTGCCAACACCGCCTTTGCCGGATGCCACCGCGATGATCTTGGTGGTGTTTCCCGGGCGATTGAATGGGTTGTCTTTGGTTGGGCCCTGGAGGTGCTCGCGGAGCTTTTTGCGTTGTTCCTCATCCATCACATCTAGCTCAACGCGCACTTCACTCACGCCGTCGACCGTCTTGACCGCCGATGTCACACGCTCGACAATTTCGGCCCGCATCGGGCAGCCGCTAACTGTCAAAAAGATGCCTACATCGACGGCACCAGCATCGTCAATATCAACGGATTTGACCATGCCAAGCTCGGTGATCGGCTTGTGGATTTCGGGATCATCTACGGTCGCGAGTGCCTTGTCGATCGCCTCGCGAGAAATTTCTGCCATACTCCGATGCTACCTGGGAGGCCAATTTGGACTAAAGGTGCGCTGCAACGTCGTTTCGTGGCGATGAGTATTGTGCTACTTCTCGTCATTGAGCAACGGATCCGATGCTTCCTCGCCTGATTCGTCGTCAAGGTCAGCAGTTAGTCGCTCCAGGTGACTGTTTAACTCACGAAGTTCAGAACGCATGTAATCACGAGTGGCAACATCACCAAGTGCAATGCGCAAGGCCGCAACCTCGCGAGTGAGGTACTCGACATCGGCCATAATGCGATCGTTACGGGCACGATCCTCGGCGTATTGAACCCGGTCGCGGTCAGCTTGACGGTTGGCCGCTAACAGAATCAAGGGAGCAGCATAGGAGGCTTGCAAGCTCAGCAGCAATGTGAGGCCGATGAACTGCCACTCATCAAATCGGAAGTTGGCTGGCCCCCACACGTTCCACGCGATCCACGCGAAGATGAACAGCGTCATATATCCGATAAAGCGCCAAGAGCCTAGGAAGCGAGCGATGCCTTCCGACATTTTGCCAGCTTGTTCTTGATCAACGCTGAGCTTGAGCGAGCGACGACGGTCACTCGGTTGAGACAGACGGGACGACGAATTGAAGGTCGAAGTATTTTTCTTGTTGGCCATGATCGTCACCCCTTTCCATCGGTTCTCTCGTCGTTTTCGGCGGTCTCGTTATGTTCGTCAGGTTCATCTTGGGTTGGGAGGATTTCGTCGACTCGGTTAGCGGGGGTTTCACGCCAATCCTCGGGAAGCATGTGGTCGACGACATCGTCGACGGTGACTACACCAAGCAGATGGTTTGTCTCGTCCACCACGGGTAGTCCGACCAAGTTATAGGTCGCAAAACAGCGTACAACTTCTCCGAGCCCAGCGGAAGGGCTGACTGTTTCAAGATCACCGTCGATAATCGAGGACACTAGGGTTGCTGGCGGTTCGCGTAGTAGGCGTTGGAAGTGGACGACCCCCAAGAACGAACCAGTAGGGGTCTCGAGTGGTGGGCGTACAACTAGCACTTGTGCGGCCAGCGAAGTAGGGATCTCAGCATTACGAATCTTGGCGAGTGCCTCAGCCACGGTGGTGTCCGGCGGAACGATCACCGGTTCAGGAGTCATCATGCCGCCAGCTGATTTGTCATCGTAAGTCTGGAGACGGCGCAGGCCCTCAGCGTCGGTGGGTTCGATGCGCGACAGGATTTCTTCAGCTTCTGCCAGCGGGATCTCTTTGAGTAAGTCTGCAGCGTCAGCGGGGTCCATAGCGTCCACGACGTCCGCGGCACGTTCGATGTCCAGCATCGCCAGGATCTTTACCTGGTCGGTGTCGCCGAGTTCCTCAAGCACATCGGCCAAGCGTTCGTCGTCAAGTTCGCGAGCGATCTCTAGCTTGCGCTTATCGGGCAAGGTACGTAGCAGGTCAGCAATGTCCGCTGGGTGGGTTTCTTCTAATGACTCGACAAGTGCCTCGGCAGACTGCTCGCTCTTGGTTCCCCCGATCCCCGATACCTCGTCCCAATTCACCATGAGGGTTTCGCCACGACGCCGAAATCCAGTACGGATGTTCTTGCGGACGAACAGTTTGGAGATCTCCCAGTTGCGGTTTCTGGTCTGGTCGATTCCGATGTCTAGAATCGTTACCTCTTCACCACTCTCGATTAAAGTGACTTTGCGGTCAAGTAGCTCGGCCATCGCTAGGGTTTCGGCGTTCTTCGTTTGAAAGCTACGAAGATTGACTGAGCCGGTGGCTACGGCTTGCCCGGCATCCAGTCCAGTAATTCGCGTCATGGGGATGAAAATGCGGCGGTGGGGTGGGACCTCGACGACGAAGCCATTGACGGTAGGTCGCGAGTTGGAACGAATCATGACGACGACATCACGAATCTTGCCCACTTGGTCGCCATTGGGGTCAAAAATGGCGCTACCAGCTAGGCGTGCCACGAAAGCACGGTTGGTACGCGAATCCATGTGGTCAGGCTATCGCGGCCACCCAGGCGCGCGCGTGTCCACAGGAACCACGTATTGTCGAAGTGTTGATGCAAGGCAACCTCGCTGGCGCATATGAGCCCGAAACCCCTGTGGTTGCCTTTTATAAGAAGAGGAAAACCGCAAGGCTATGCCTGAAACAACTGAAACTTTTGCGAGCTTAGGCATCGCACAACCAATTTGTGATTCGCTCAGTGAAGCTGGAATCACCTCTCCGTTCCCAATCCAGTCGATGTGTATTCCGTTGGCCTTGCAGGGTCAGGATCTGATCGGCCAAGCCAAAACCGGAACCGGAAAAACGCTTGGCTTCGGACTTCCGCTCCTTCAGAAGGTAGTGCTTGGCGGTGCAGCTGGAGAGGCTAAAGCAAGCCCGCAGGCGTTGGTGGTCGTACCGACCCGCGAGCTATGTGTGCAGGTGGCCGATGACTTGACTCTTGCCGGTAAAGCCGAGGGAATTCGTGTCATCAGCATCTATGGTGGCCGTGCCTACGAACCGCAAGTCGAGACTCTAGGTAAGGGTGTCGAAGTCGTCGTCGGTACGCCAGGTCGTTTGCTTGACCTTCATAAGCAAGGCCATCTGGATCTCAGCCAGGTCCAGACGCTCGTTTTGGACGAAGCCGACGAAATGCTCGACATGGGATTTTTGCCTGATGTTGAGTCGATTGTGGCGGCGCTGCCCAGCGACCGTCAAACTCTGCTGTTCTCAGCGACGATGCCAGGCCAGATTGTTAACCTCGCTCGCCGTTATATGACATCGCCAACTCATATTCGTGCGACAGATCCAGATGATGAGGGATCAGTTGTCGACACGATTGAACAGCATGTGTGGCGTGCTCACGCGATGGACAAAGTGGAGATCGTGGCACGGGTGCTCCAGGCTGAAGGTCGCGAGCTCGCCATCATCTTCTGCCGCACTAAGCGCACGGCGCAGCGTTTGATGGATGACCTTGAAGAGCGCGGATTCGCTGTCGGCACAGTTCACGGCGATTTGGGTCAAGGCGCTCGTGAACAAGCACTGCGTGCCTTTCGTAACGGCAAGATCGATGTCCTAGTAGCGACCGACGTTGCTGCCCGCGGCATTGACGTAGACAACGTCACTCACGTGATCAACTACGCCTGTCCCGAGGATGAGAAGGTGTATGTCCACCGCATCGGCCGCACCGGTCGTGCCGGAGCTTCCGGTGTGGGCGTGACCCTGGTCGATTGGGATGACATCCCTCGTTGGGCATTGATCAACAAGGCGCTCGGACTGTCATTCGCTGAGCCGATCGAGACTTATTCGACATCCGACCACATCTACACCGGTCTCAATATTCCGAAGGAAGCCAAGGGGCGTCTGCCCAAGGCGTCGCAAAGCCGCGAAGGTTTGGATGCCGAGAAGGTTGAGGATCTGGGTGAGACTGGCGGCAAAGGAAAGCCAGGCAGTCGCGACGGAAATCGCTCCGGTGGAGGCCGCTCGGGAGGTAACCGTTCGGGCGGTCGCTCAAGTGGTGGACGTTCGGGCGGAAGCCGCAACAGGAATCGCAACCGCAGCCAAGGTAGCTCGAACGGTCAGAGTGGGTCCGGCGGCAAGTCAGAAGGTTCGGCTCAAAGCTCGGGACCGAAGCGTCAACGCAAGCGGACTCGTCGCAGCCGGCCAGCGGGTGAAGGTAGCAACTAGCTAAGAACGAGACCGCCTAATGATTTCTCGTTCCTAGGAACGAGAAATTGTCAGCCAGGCGTGTTGTTCGCAGGCTGGGCACTTGATCCATGCGCGCTGGCTAACCCCTGGTACCGGAACGTAGAAGCCCGACACCCACATTTTGGCTAGGCGCACATAAGACACCACTGATCGCGCTTCGCAGGCGCTACAAGTGAGAGATACCGATCCCATATTGGGAGGTTGATCCGCGCCGCTAAATAAGGCACGTTTTCCTTGAAGATCGTTTTCGCGAGTCCCTACCTGCTCGGCGGGGGAGCGAGTGCTCTTTGGTGGCTTGATCCGATCGAAGCTCGGTGTCTTGGATTGACTCGGCGCTTTGGACTGCGAAGTCTTCTTTGCTGGCTTCTTCTTGGAGCCTTCGGTCGATTTGGACACTAGCGCACCGACTCGGCATTCTTGGCTTCGATCTCAGCCAGGTTGATCGCTACTTCACGGTATGCCTCGGCTCCGCGCGAGGATTTTGCAGTTTTAAGCACGGAACGACCAGCCGCAGGTGCCTCAGCGAAGCGAACCGATTTGGCGATTGGCGGCTCAAGCACCTCGAGACCGTAACGCTCTTTGACGTCGGCAAGAACAGCCTTGGCCAAGTTCGTGCGCGAGTCGAACATAGTCGGTAGCACGCCGCGGATCTTCAAATCGCGGTTGCACAAGCGTTGTACGTCCTCAATTGTGTCCATGAGCTGACGTACTCCGCGGTGTGAGAGCGTCTCGCACTGCATTGGGATAATGACTTCGTCGGCGGCAGTCAGAGCATTGATCGTGAGCACGCCGAGTGATGGTGAGCAGTCGAGTAGTACGAAGTCGTATCCGGCGGCCACATCTTCCAGGGCGGTACGCAGCACGTACTCGCGGCCAGTACGTGTGAGTAAGTGTGCTTCGGCACCGGCCAGGTCGATCGTGGATGGCAAAATATCGATGCCGTCTTCAGTGGTGATGATCGACAGTCCAGGGGCGACTCGGCCGAGTAGAACGTCGTGAACCGAGAACTCGAGTTCTTCCGGATCGTGCCCCAATGAGAACGTCAAACAGGCTTGCGGATCCAGGTCAACAATCAGAACGCGGTGGCCCTGTTCTACAAGGGCAGCACCGAGCGAAGCCACGGTGGTGGTCTTGGCAACTCCACCTTTTTGATTGGCGATTGCGATGATTCGGGTCACTATTGCCTGCTCAGTTTGGACGATATTTGGTTGAGTTTCATGGTTCAGCTAAAAACTCGTGAGTTTGAAAGAGGTGGACGAACTCAATCAAACTAAATCCCATTCTGCCTGGTGAGTCAGGTTCCCCTAACTTTGGGGTTTCAACTGGACATAAACGGGTATGACAATTTTATGCACGTGAACCTGCCTGTTGACGAAGGCCTTAGCGCAGTAAGCGACGCTCGTCGAGCCGTCGCTTCTCAACTGCGCTCTTGGGGAGTTCTCTCAGTACTAGATTCCGCGGAATTGGTCGTCAGTGAACTGCTCACAAATGCCCGGTTGCACACCACGGGCCCAGTCCAAATCGCTGTCACCACGATCGAAAACGGCGTTCGTATTGAGGTTAAAGACAATGCGGCGCATGCCGAGCCGACAGCCAACGATTCGACCGTCGAGGATACGACTGGTCGCGGACTGACAATCGTCAACGCACTTAGCGCGGACTGGGGCGTCGAACGGGACAAGACTGGTACCGGCAAGACTGTTTGGGCCGAACTCTCGCTAGGCGAAAGCGCATAGCGAGCAAGCCGCCAACCTGACTGCAACGAAAATGACCGCCCTCCCGGAGGAGAGCGGTCATTGACTTTTAAGTTGCGCGCCAGTTAGATCTTGTATTCCTCAAGTAGGCGACGCGCGATGATCATGCGCTGAATCTCAGCGGTACCTTCGCCGATCAGTAGCATCGGTGCCTCGCGGTAGAGACGCTCGATCTCGTACTCCTTGGAGTAGCCGTAGCCGCCGTGGATCCGGAACGAATCTTCGACAACGTCGCGACAGTATTCACTTGCCAAGTACTTGGCCATGCCAGCCTCGAGGTCGTTGCGTGCGCCCGTGTCCTTGAGACGAGCGGCGCGAACCATCATGAGGTGAGCAGCTTCAACCTTGGTTCCCATCTCAGCCAGGCGGAATCCGATCGCTTGGTGTTCGGCAATCGGCTTGCCGAATGTCGTGCGTTGCTGGGCGTAGTCGATGCCGAGTTCGAATGCGCGATTGGCCAAGCCACAAGCGCGGGCAGCAACGTTCACGCGTCCGACCTCGACGCCGTCCATCATTTGGTAGAAGCCCTTGCCGGTCTCGCCGCCGAGCAGGTCGTCGTTCGAGAGCTCAAGGTTCTCCATGATCAACTCAGTTGTGTCGACACCCTTATAACCCATTTTGTCGATCTTGCCTGGGATCGTGAGACCTGGACGAACCTCGCCGAAACCGGGTTCCTTCTCAATGAGGAAGGTGGACATCTTCTTGTAAACCGAAGCGTTCTCGTCAGCCTCGTCATCGGTGCGAACGAGAACGGCACACAGTGAGGACGACCCACCGTTTGTCAGCCACATCTTCTGGCCGTTGAGGATCCAGTTGTCGCCATCGCGCTGACCTTTGGAGGTGATTGCCGAGACATCTGAACCGCAGCCCGGCTCGGACATCGAGAATGATCCGCGCAGCTCACCGGTTGCCATGCGAGGTAGCCAACGCTGCTTTTGCTCTTCGGTGCCGTGCTGCATCACCATGTAGGCGACGATGAAGTGGGTGTTGATGATGCCGCTGACAGACATCCAGCCGCGGGCGATCTCCTCGACGCACAGTGCATAGGTCAACAGCGATTCGCCAAGGCCGCCGTACTCCTCGGGGATCATGAGTCCGAAGATTCCCATCTCTTTCATGCCTTCGACGATCTCGGTTGGGTACTCGTCAGCATGCTCGAGGTGTTGAGCGTTCGGGATGATCTCGTTGTTGGTGAACTCGTGAACCGCGCTGAGGATTTCCTTCTGGATGTCCGTGAGATCAGCGGTTTGTGCTAGGCGGGCCATGTGATTCCTTCTGTGTGTTCTGTCAGTTGGGAGTGGAAGATTTAGAGAACGCCGAATCCGACCTTGCGGGTCGATGGTTCGCCAATCTCAACGTACGAGATTTTGGCGCCAGGGACCACGATGTAGCGGCCCTTCGGGTCTTGGACGGCGAAGCTGGTTCCGTTGCTGGTGGCGTCGTCGAGCTTGCCTAGGATCTCGTCGGCAGTCAGTTCGACCTCAACAGACAGCTCGCGTGGGCTGTTCTCGACGCCGATCTTGATCTCGATAGTGGTGCTAGCCGATTTGGCTGCCTTGGGCTTAGCGGTGGTCTTCTTTGCGCGGGCGCGTGGGGTGCTAGCTGCGGCCATATCGATCTCCTTTTGGCTGGATGGTTTGGGTCACGGTTTGTTTAGTTTGGGGCTTGATCTCTCGATACTAGTTTCGCTAGGTTCGGGTGTTCAAGGGGACGCCGGAGATTCCCTGCCAAGCCAACCGAGAAATAAGGTCTACTGCTTGATCATTGGGCACGACTCGTCCTGAACTCAGCCATCGGCGAGCGGCAGTTCGAGCCATGCCGATAAGTCCGTAGGCCAGCAGATTCGCTTGCTCCTCTGAAGTGCCGGTGTCCTCGGTGATCACCTTCATCAATTCAACTGCGCACTCCTCGTCCGCCTCTTGTAGGCGTTGGCGGACGGCAGTTTCGTTGTAGAGATCGGATTCGAAGATAAGCCGGAAGCTTTTCGAATCGTCGTTGACGAACGCAAAGTATGCGCTAACTGAGGCTTGTACGCGTTCGTGGTTGTTCTCAGTGCTGGACAGAGCCTCGGTGACTGATTCGATCAGTTCTTCTTTGCCGGAATCCAGCAGCGCCATGTACAAATCGCGCTTGCTGGGGAAGTGTTGGTACAGCACCGGTTTACTAACGCCCGCCTTCTCCGCGATGTCGTCCATTCCGGCCGCATGAAATCCCTCGCGAACGAACACCACGCGGGCTGCTTCTAGCAGTTGCGCACGCCTGGCAGGGCGTGGAAGCCGGGTCGACTTCTTGGGTTCATTTGTGACGGACATGGCTTCTATCTTACTCGCCAGTAACTTATTTCTAATGAAGACCCTCCCATAAGTTACTCGCCAGTAACTTATGCCAAGATGCACCGGATGGGGCCAGCCGCGTAACCTAGGGGAATGGCCGAAAAGCGCAAACTTACTCGCGAAACAAGTCGTGGACAGGTCGAGTATGTGCGCGGAAACCCTGGGCAAACGGTTGATCTGGATGGCCAAGAGATCTTCTTTCGTCAGCCAAGAGAGCGCAAAACCGGATCGAGTGCTGCGGTCTACATCCACGGACTTGGTGCATCTTCCACTAACTGGAACGAGCTCCAAGGGCTTATGGAACCAGACGTCTACGGCACGGCTCTGGACTTGCCTGGTTTTGGGCAATCCGGACCTGCGAGTGATGGTGACTACAGTCCCAATGCACATGCTGAGGTGGTGGCCAATTTTATTCGTCAGCAGCTCGATGGCGAACCGGTTCACGTATTTGGCAACTCCATGGGTGGTGCTGTCTCGTTACGTCTGGTCTCGAATCATCCGGAACTCGTCAAGTCCGTCACGTACGTATCGCCCGCCCTACACAATCGCTTGATGACAACCAATGTCCAGATCCCGCTCGTTACACTGCCGTTCCTGGGCGGGAAGTTTGCCGACCTGTCTCGTCGAGTGTCACCTGAGCGACAAGTCAGCGATATGTATAAGCGTGTATTTGCCGATCACAACCGCGTTCATCCGCAGCGGATGGAGGACGCAGTCGCAGATGCGCATAGCCGTCGCGATGTTCCGCACGTCACCGAAGCCTTAGTCGGTTCGGCTAAGGGGCTGGTAAGCGAGTTGCTTGGCCGTTCGGATCAGAAGGCGCTCAAGCGGCTGAGCCAGGTCAAGAAGCCATCGCTATTCATTTATGGTCGGCATGACAGCCTTGTTGATTCCACTGGTGCCTTCAAAGTAACCAAAGCCGTTCCGCAAGCTCGAGTTGTCGTGTTCCCGCATTCCGGTCACGTTGCGCAAATGGAAGACCCTGACCTCGTGGCGATGGCTTGGCAAGAGTTCATTTACCCGATCACGGACGGGCGAGCCAAGTAGCCGCGACGTTCGTTTTAACTTCGATTTATTCCGCTTGACCTATGGGAACAATTGGCGCGTATCGCGTGTTCTATACGATTAGTTGGTGATCAATTGATCATTCACGCAACCACAACCCAGGAGTAGCAGTGGCACTTCCTCCGCTCGTAGAGCCCATCGAGACCATGACGGTCGATGAGGTGCGTCGGTACAGTCGACACATCATCATCCCTGACGTTGGCATGGACGGTCAAAAACGTCTGCGCAATGCCAAGGTCCTGTGTGTGGGTGCGGGCGGACTGGGTAGCCCGACGTTGCTCTACTTGGCTGCGGCCGGTGTTGGCACGCTAGGCATCGTCGAATTCGACGAGGTCGACGAATCCAACCTTCAGCGTCAGGTGATCCACGGCCAAAGCGATATCGGACGACATAAGGGTGAATCAGCCAAGGACTCCGTGCTTGAGATCAACCCATACGCCAACGTGATCCTGCACAAGGAACGCCTAGACAACTCCAACGTCATCGAGATCTTCGAGCAGTACGACCTGATCGTGGACGGCACCGACAACTTCGCGACCCGCTACCTCGTCAACGACGCCGCG
>CAUJDH010000004.1 GCA_963169225.1 Actinomycetota bacterium | reverse complement strand
GAACAGAGATCGCCAGCGCACAGGGTGAGGCTGCGACTAGCACGACGAGTGCGCGGGTGATCCACATCTCCGGGTCGCCCAGCAGCGATCCGAGGATCGCGACGAGGGCGGCGAGGATCAGCACGCCCGGGACGAGGGGCCGGGCGATGCGGTCGGCGAGGCGGGCGCGGTCGCCCTTCTCTGCCTGCGCCTTCTCCACCAGGTCGACGATCGTGGTCAGCGAGTTGTCGGTGCCCGCCGCGGTCGTCTCGACCTCGAGCGCCCCAGCGGTGTTGATCGCGCCCGCGGAGACGGTGTCGCCGGGTTCGACTTCGACCGGGATCGACTCGCCAGTGATCGCGGACGTATCCAGGCTGGAGCGTCCCGTGCGGACGATGCCGTCGGTCGCGATCCGCTCACCCGGCCGCACCAGCATCAGCTGACCGACAGCCAGGTCCTTCGCCGGGACCTCGACCGATGCTCCGTCGCGGCGGATGGTCGCGGTCTCCGGGACGAGCTTGAGCAGCGCCCGCAGCCCGCCGCGGGCACGGTCCATGGCCTTGTCCTCCAGCGCCTCAGCGATCGAGTACAGGAACGCCAGGGCGGCGGCCTCCTCGACATACCCGAGGATCACCGCGCCGACCGCGCTGATCGTCATCAGCAGGCCGATGCCGAGCTTGCCCTTGAACAGCTTCCGGATCGCGCCCGGGGTGAAGGTCGACGCGCCCGACAGCAGACCGATCCAGAACAGCACCAGCGCCGGGACCTCCAGCCCCGCCCACTCCAGCACCAGGCCGGTCAGGAACGCGACGCCGGAGAAGACCGGGACCATGATCCCGCGGTCCCGCCACCAGGGACGCGCCGCCTCCTCGGCTTCCTCTCCCGAAGTGGTCTCAGGCTCGTCGTGCTCGCAGCCGCACGCCGCGCTCACTCGCCCGCCCCCGTCCCGCAGCAACCCGGCACTGTGCACGAAGAGTCCACGCAGGGCGCGTGCTCGTCGACAGCGAGCGTCACGTCCACCAGTGCGGTGAGCGCCGCCGCCAGATGCGGGTCGGCGATCTCGTAGCGCGTCTGCCGCCCCTCCGGCTCGGCGACGACGATGCCGCAGTCGCGCAGACAGGTCAGGTGGTTGGAGACGTTCGAGCGAGTCAGCTCCAGCTCGCGCGAGAGCACGGCCGGGTAGCTCGGGCCGTCGAGCAGGGTCATCAGAATCCGGGAGCGCGTCGGGTCCGCCATGGCCCGGCCGAGCCTGTTCATGACGTCGAGACGAGAAGCAACAGTCAGCATGCACTGAACTATACAGTGTTGGCTGACTTATTGTCGACTCGCCAGGGCTGCCGCACGCGCTCCGCGCGCTTGCCCTCGGGAACCCTGGTCGCCTACTTTCGCCAGCGCGGCCACTTCGGCAGCCCGCGGTCCTTCCAGGTCTCCACGAGGCCAGCGACCCAGCGGACGGACGCGAAGAGCCCGTAGCTGGCCCCGGCGAGGCCCACACCGACCACGAGCCAGCGCCCGATTCCGAGCCACACGCTCCCGTTTACGTCCAGCGCCCACTGAGCGCCCGTGATGAGCCCGGCGATGCCCATCCAGAGCCCAGCGATGACCACGACCACCGGCAGGAGTGCGAGGCACATCGCGGCGGCAGCCGACCAGAGCTGACGGGTCTCCAGCTTCGCCGTGGCGGCGATGATCCGCTCGGCCCGCTCGTTCGACGCGTCGAGGTTTGCCGTCATCGTCGCCGAGGCCTCCCCGGTGACCTGCTCGACGGCCTTCTCGACCCGCTCCTCGGTGCGCTTCTCGATCCGCTGCACGGCTCCGCCGACCTGGCTCACGAGCTTCTGGTTCGCTGCGGCCTGCGCCTTGAGCCCCTCAATCGCCGAGGCCGTAGCCGCGTGATTCTTCTGCGCCTCCGCGACCAAGCTCCGCGACGCGGCGTTCAAGCTCTCGCCGTTGAGACTCCGCGCGAACTCGCCGAGCGTGCTCGCGATCTCGTTCTGCCTGCTCTCGATACTCGCGATCCTCGCGGACACGTCGCTGGAGGGCGAGGAGGTCGACGCCGGGGCCGCGATCCTCTCCAGCCGCCTCGTCGTCTCCTCGTCCATGACCTTCACGAACCCCGCGAGCTTCTTCTGCTGCTCGGCCAGCCGGTCGAGCCTCGCGTTCTGCGCCTCGACGGCGGTGAGGATCGAGGTCAACACCTCCATCGTCGCCGGACTGCCGAGCTGCTGCGGCGGCTGCTCGTGCGCGTTCTGCTGCTTCAGCCTGTCGAGCGCTGCGCTCATGTTCCTGCTCCTTCTGCTGCTGGTGGTAGTCGAAGAACGCGGCTGCGCCCTCCGGTGTGAAATCCGCCGAGAGCGCACTCGTGCGCTTGCGGCGCTCAGCGCGCCCGGTCGCTCCGATCGTCGAGCAGCACGATCGGATCGCCCGCCCCGAGCTGGACGCGATCGAGGGGGCCGATCTGCTCGCGGAGTTCGCTGGAGTCGGCCAGCCGATCCAGCCGAGCGCTGAGGAGATCGCCGCCGCAGAGGAGGCGGCGAAGCGTGACCGTGAGATCGTCGAGGAGCAGCAGCGCAGGCGGCTCGCCGAGCTGGAGGAGCACAACCGTGAGCTGAAGCTCTGCACCTGTGCGACGCCGCAGGTGGGCGTCTACGCGAGGCACGGGGATGAGTGCCCGGCGCTCTCAGAGGACGAGCGCCAGCGCCGCGCTGAGGCGAAGCAGAAGGTTCTGGATGCGAAGGTCGCGCGGCTCCGCGCGAACGGCGGTCTGCTGGTCGCGGGAGGTGCGGCATGAACACCGAACTCGATGGGCGGTTCAAGGGGATCGAAGGGGGCGGAACCCCCTCGCAAGCAGCCGGAGAGGACATGAGCGTCAGCGAAATGTCCGACACGGCTACTGCTTGCCACTCTGGCGTACAGGTGGAGCAGCGGACCGACTCCCAGGTGAACACGGGTCGGGCTGATGCGGAGGCTGTGCGGCAGAGTCACGGCGGCGCGAAGCGTCGTCGTGGGGGCCGCGGGATGCCGAGGTGGCCCCTTTGGCGGTGATGGCTGGATCCGATCGAGCTACCGGTTCCGATCAGCAGTCGAAGGATTTTCGCAGCAGCCAGCCCTGCGGCCTCGGTGCCGCCGCCGTAGCCTGACGAGCATCCCGGCCGTGACGGCCATCGCGACGGCGATCCCGGCACCGATGATCCAGGGATTGCCGAGGAGCCCTCCGACGCCTGCGAGTGCTCCGCCCGCCGCGATGAGCGGCAGGCCGCAGCAGAGCAGCAACGGAAGCGCGCAGCATGCCAGTAGGAGCAGCCCGGTCCCTGCGGCGACGATGGGACCGGCGCGCCGTTCGTCGCGGTCGTGATCGGCGCTCATCGTCTGGACCTCTTCCGGATGAGATCTCCCCGATTGCATGCGTTGCCGTTCATGCGCAGCACGAGAGCAGTGACGGGTCGGTGGTGAAGGACTTCGCGGCGATCCGGATGCCTTCGGTCATGGTCAGGTAGGGGGCCCAGGCGTCGGCGACTTCGGCGATGGTCTTGCCGAGCACGTGGACGCCTGCGGCGGCGAGTTCCCCGGCGTCCTTGGCGACGGCGGTGAGGCCGAGGATCTCGCTCGTATCGGCGTTCACGACGATCTTGATGAACCCGCGGGTGTCGCGGTTGATCACCGCCCGGGGCACATACTCCAGGGGCAGCACGCGGCAGTCGCAGCGGATCCCCGCGGCGACGACCTCCTTCTCGGTCATCCCGACCGCGCCGATCGCCGGTCCGGTGAACGTCACCCGCGGCAGATGGGAGTAGTCGACGGACCGGTCGGCGTCGGCGAACGCGTTCTCGGCGACGAGGGTGCCGTGGTGGGCCGCGACGTAGACGAACTCCGGGTGCCCGGTCACGTCGCCCGCGGCCCAGATCCGCGGGTTCGACGACTGCAGATGGTCGGAGACGACCACCTCGCCGGAGTCCCCGGTCTTCACCCCGACCGCATCGAGGTTCAAGCCGTCGGTGACGGGACGGCGTCCGAGGGCGACGAGCACCTGGTCGGCGCGGAACTCCTGCGAGCCGCCGGACACGTCCGCGGTAACCACGACCTGCCCGGTCGCCGCGTCCCGGGACACCCGGGTCGGCACCGCGCGGGGGACCACCCGGATGCCCTCGTCGGCGAACACCTCCTGCAGTGTCCGGGACACCTCCGGCTCCTCCTTCGACGCGAGCCGGGACCGCACCAGCACGGTGACCTGGGAGCCGAGGCGGGCGAACAGCTGCGCCTGCTCCAGGGCGACGTAGCCGCCGCCGAGCACCAGCATCGACTCGGGGACCTCGGTCAGGTCCATCGCCGTGGTCGAGGTCAGGTACCCGGCCTCGTCCAGGCCGTCGATCGGCGGAGCCCACGGCCGCGCACCGGTGGCGACCAGGTAGTGCTCGGCCTCGATCGTCTCGGCCGCTCCGTCTGCGGCGGTGACCTCCAACACCGGCGCGTCCGGGGTGCCCGCGAACCCGGCGTCTCCCCGCCGGACGTGCCACCCGTATGAATCGGCGACGTCGGCGTACTTCTCGCCCCGCATCGTCTCGACCAACGCCTGCTTCCCGGCGATCAGCGCGGGCATGTCCACTGGGCCTGCCGTCGTCGCGATCCCCGGGAACCGGTCGGCGGCGTCGGCGGCGACGTGCCGTGCATCGGCGGCGGCGATGAGGGCCTTCGACGGCACGCAGCCCGTGTTCACGCAGGTGCCGCCGAGCGTGCCACGCTCGATCATCACCACCGACTTCCCGAGCATGGTCGCGCGAATCGCGGCGGCGAACGCTCCGCCGCCCGATCCGATGATGGCGAGATCGTACTTCGTAGGCATCGCTGCTCCCGTCAAGGCTTGGACTTCTGTTCCGTTTCAGCCATACTGGACCTTCCAGTGCAGGGGAAGGTCAAGCGTGGCCCCTGCCGAATGATCGGAGGCCGCAATGCGCATCGGAGAACTCGCCGAACGCGCGGGCACCACCTCGAAGACGCTCCGGTTCTACGAAGAGCAGGGACTGCTGCCCCCGGCCGACCGGACGCCATCCGGGTACCGCGACTACGCGCCCGACGCCGTCGCCCGGATCGACTTCGTTCACCGTGGCCAGGCCGCAGGCCTCACCCTCGCCCAGATCCGCCAAATCCTCGACATCCGCGACAGCGGCCACGCGCCCTGCGAGCACGTGCGAGACCTCCTCGACGCGCGCCTGGCCGAGATCGAGCAGCAGATCGCCCAGCTCACCGCCCTGCACGGCACCATCGCCGACCTCCGGCACGACGCCGCGCACCCGGACCCCGACACATGCAGCCCAGACCAGGTCTGCCGGTACCTGTAGAGGGACGCGGACCGAGAAAACGAGAGCCATAACACGAACATGCGCTAACGCATGTCGATCACGCCGGTGCCGATCTCGATGCGATTGGTTGTGGCACCGATCGCAGCTAGCAACGGGAATGGCGAAGCGGCTTGGCGAGCGAAGTGATGTACCCGAAAGTAGGCTCCGTCAGCTCCGAGATCTTCGACCGCTTGCGCTAAGTCGATGGATTGGTGAAAGAAGTCTGAGGCACTTCGCGTTTGAGAGCCACGATTCTCTGACCAGTGTCCAAAGGAGAGGAAGCCTATTTTCTTCATGGCGCGATCAACGTCCGTTGACGACGAGGCGTTGGCTGCGCAAGGCCATGATCAAAGCGATGATCCAGCCGATGATTGTCCAGCCCAGTAGGAGGTTGACCCAGAACACTGACCAGTGCCGCACATCGCGGATTGCTGCGATGCACCAAGGCAGCATGTAGCCACCTGTCACGATGGCGACGATGATCGACACGATCTTGGTGGTGGTCCATGATCGGTCAATGTTTTGAACCTGGGCTGGGTTTGGTGGTGGCGCTTGTTGACTCATGATTAACAGGGTAGTCCTTTTTGGTCGGTGACTGCAGTGACGAGAGGGAAGAAGGTGTAGTCCGCAGTGTGGGTCGTGAAATTGGCGCCGCAGTTTGTTGTTGAGTGCTCCTGATGTCTTGTCGTGAAGTTAAAACAAGGTAGGCGTTGTTGGAACTCCAGGGAGTGTCATCGTCTGAACCGCGGCTTCAGTGGCGGCAGGCATTTGGCTGATGGAGCCACGTCGGGCATTTCTTTCGAGTCCGAACCGGCGGATCAGCGGGCGAATCCGGGTGGCTAGTGTCTGGCGGTATTCTTTGGGGGCCCGGCTCGCCTTACCTGGGTAGAGCTTTTGGTAGCGGGGAAGTAGCTCTGGATGCTCGCGCTCAAGCCATTCGAAGAACCATGGCTTCACGTACTCCCTCAAGTGGAGTGGAGAATACATGACTGAGCTCGCCCCGGCCTCACGGATGCTTCTCAGTAATGGAATGAGTTGACTGTTTGAGTCGGTGAGGTACGGCAAGATCGGCATCATAAATACGCTGCATTCAAAGCCAGCATCGCGAGCGGCAGAAATAGTCTCCAGTCGTGCTCTAGTCGATGGGGTGCCAGGTTCTACTGATTGCTGAAGTTCTTTGTCTCCCACGGCGATCGACATTGCGATATCGACGTTGATCTTGTCGGAAACTGCAGCAAGTTGCGGCAGGTCTCGGCGCAGCAGACTTCCTTTGGTCAGGATCGAGAGGGAGGTTCCGCTTGCGGCAAGTCGTTCAATGATCCCAGGCATGAGCTTGTAGCGACCCTCTGCTCGCTGGTAGGGGTCGGTGTTACTCCCGAGCGCCACATGTTTACCAGTCCACGAGGGTCGAGCAAGTTCGCGTTCTAGTACTTCTGCAATATTTACCTTGACGATGATTTGGGAATCGAAATCGCGACCGGTGTCTAGGTCTAAATATCTATGGGAGCCGCGCGCGAAGCAGTAGACGCAGGCGTGAGAGCACCCGCGGTAGGGATTTATTGTCCATTCAAATGGCACTGAGGCCTGTGAGGGGACTCTGTTTAAAGCGGTCTTGGCGATGACTTCATGGAACACGGCTCCTTTGAATTCGGGAGCACGTACTGACCTCAAATGGCCAGGAATCGGAGCAACCTCAGATAGCGAAAGTCCAGGTAGCGAGTTATCGACCGAAGCTCCGTCGGTGGAATCTCTTAATGCAAGAGTTGACCAGCGCATGTCCCCATTCGAACATACGTTCGATCTATTGGCAAGTCCTTGAGCCGAAAGACCGAAGCCGGAGGCAGGTGGCGATTCCAGGTGCGGAAAACTCGGTGAAAGAATGTCGATATGACCCCGCAATCTCCTGAGGTATCCAGTCTGGCGATGGCTATGGCGGCCTCGTATGGACGCTTGGCTGGGCATGATTTGGTTGAAGGTTCTAATATCGCCGCTGCCATGTACAGCAGCGTCGATGTGTTGCTGTGTCACGACGGTTCGGAAGATCCTCGGTTTGTCTACGCCAACCAAGTTGCGCAATATGTGTTTGAGCGGCCGTGGAGTGAATTCGTCGGGATGCCTTCGAGGTTGTCTGCCGCAGTCGATGTCCAAGCCGAACGCGGCAAGTTGATCGCACAGGCAACCGAGTCAGGCTATGTCACTGGGTATTCGGGAATCAGGGTCTCCAGTAGCGGGAGCAAGTTCAGAATTTTGGATGCCACACTATGGCGCGTTACCGATGAAAAGGGCGAAGTACTCGGCCTGGCCTGTCGAATCCCGCGCTGGGAGTATGAAGACGTCTAGCCAGCCAGGCGTCGAGCCGGTACGTTGAAATTGACCGACAACGATCCGGGAGACGTTATGAGTATTCATCCGTATCTATTTTTCAGCAATGACTGTCGAGAGGCGTTTGAGTTCTACCAGCGGGTCCTAGGTGGAGAGCTTACGGTTTCGGCTTTTAGTGATGTACCTGAAGAAGCCAGGATGCCTGGTGTCGATCCGAATCTCATCATGCATGTATCGCTGACAATCGGCGACGCAATCTTGATGGGTTCTGACGATCCGTCTGGAGACGGTGGACCTAAAACTGGCTATGCCGTGGCATATGTTGCCGATAACTACGCCGAGGGTGAGCGGATCCTCGAGGCTCTCGCCGACGGTGGCGAACTCACGCTGCCGTTCAGTGAGACATTTTGGTCTAAAGGTTTTGGGATGTGTACAGACCGTTTCGGTATCTCGTGGATGGTCGACACAACCGATGCGCCTTAGTGGATAGGGTCGCTCGCTAGTTCCATGCGGGTTGACATCAACTTCACAGGGAACTCACAGATTTGTCCCCCATAATGAATGCGGAGGCAAAACTGTGAGCAATGAAAACGCCGACTCGACCAACGCCATTCGCGTGCTTGTCGCTGATGACGAACCCAATATTGTCGAACTCCTCGCGACAAGTCTGAAGTTTGCAGGCTTCCAGGTTACGACTGCTGGTGACGGACGAGAGGCCTACGAGCTGGCTCTCATCAATGAATTCGACATCTTAATTTTGGATGTCATGATGCCGCACTTCGATGGCTTCACGGTGATCCAGAAGTTGCGTCAGATGAACGTCGAGACGCCGGTTATTTTTCTTACGGCACGTGATTCGCTGTCCGACAAGGTTCGTGGTCTGACACTTGGCGCCGACGACTATCTGACCAAGCCGTTTAGCCTTGAAGAGCTCGTGGTGCGGGCGCGAACAGTTCTTAGGCGCGTTAGCCCAGCGGATTCTGATGGTGGTCAAGTCTTGCGTTTCGAAGACATCGAACTCAATGAACAGACTTACACAGTGACCAAGGCGGGCAAAGAGGTTTCGCTTTCGCCGACCGAATACAAACTGCTGCGATACTTCATGTCGAATCCAGGTCAGGTTTTGTCTAAAGCCCAGATCTTGGATCATGTGTGGAATTACGACTTCAGTGGTGATGCCAATGTCGTCGAGTCGTATGTGTCGTACCTTCGCCGCAAGATTGACAAGAAGGAGCCTCGGCTGCTCCACACGGTGCGTGGGTTCGGTTACATCCTGAGGACACCGTGAAGACTTCGTTTGCTTCCAGGTATCCGCTTCGTGTGACGATGGTTGTCGTCATCATTGTGCTGATGGCTGTCGGCCTATTGATCGCTGGAGCGACTTCTGCTGCGGTGCTTAACAACTATTTGCATCGGCAGGTTAATGAGCAACTCGTGCAGAGTGTTCAGCGGCCACGCGATGGTTTCAGAACTCCTACTCCTCAGATGAATCAGGGGTTCGGGCCATTTACCGATGGACTTTATATCCAGATCGCTAACAGCGGTGGTCAGATTGAACAGCGAGGTGGGCAAGTTGACGATCCGCCTGTCGTGAGCTTTCCGCCAACAGTGATTGGTGTTCCGTATGGAACAACATCGAAATCTGGTGGCACCACTTGGCAGGTGATTACGGCCGAGATTTCGCCGGGTGAGTACCTCACCATCGGCAGAGATACGACTGACATTACCGAGACTGTTTCGAACTTGATCACGATTGAACTTGCGGTTGGTGGCATCGTGATTGTCTTGGCTGCGCTCGGTGGTTATGTGCTCGTGCGTAAGAGCCTCGAACCTCTCAATCAAGTCGAACATGCGGCGGGTCAGATTGCGCAGGGTGATCTGTCTCATCGTGTGCCGGATCTGCCTGAAGCTACGGAAGTTGGAAGTCTTGCTAAATCGCTCAATGCGATGTTGAGTCAGATTGAACAATCGTTTGATCAGCAGAGAATGTCTGAGCAGCAGGCCCGCGAATCAGAAGAACGTATGCGGCGGTTTGTTGCTGATGCCAGCCATGAGCTGCGCACTCCGTTGACCTCGATCCTGGGATACGCAGAACTATTTCAAAGTCGTGATCCGGCGTCGTTGCAGATTGCTGGCGCGGAAGACGTTGGTCGCATTGAATCCGAGGCGAGTCGGATGCGTGTGATCGTTGAAGATTTGCTCCTGCTTGCAAAGCTAGATGAGGAGCGACCGCTTGAGCTTGAACCAGTCGACTTGCTGTCGGTAGCAACGGATGCCGTTCACTCCATTCAGGTCGTAGCGCCGAGTCGGGTGATCGACCTCCGCATCGATGCGGGTGAACCGCCGATGGTGAAGGGTGATGCGCAGGGTTTGCGTCGAGTGTTGCTCAATCTGTTGCAAAATGCGGTTGCCTATACGCCGCCGGACACTCCAATTCACGTAACCCTCGACGTGAATCGCGCTGCGGGGCCGGGTGCTGTGGACAATGTTGTCGTCGAAGTTCGTGACTTTGGCCCTGGCCTCGACAACGAGGACTTGTCGCGAATATTCGAGCGCTTCTACCGGGGTGAGAAATCGCGAAGCAGAGAGACAGGCGGGATGGGTCTGGGCCTCTCGATCGTCGAGAGCATTGTGAAATCTCATGGCGGCAACGTGACAGCGATCCGCGGTGATCAGCGTGATGAGGCAGTCGAATTGGGTGATTTTGAGGCCGCTGATCTGGGTCCTGGCACGATCTTTAGAGTCGAATTGCCGTTGGTTTCAACTCACAGCTAACGCTGATTTGGTTTCCAGGTTTTTACCAGTTTTGTCTCATAGCTTCAAAGCATGAATCAAAACGAAAACACCGAACAAGGTAATCAAACCCAGCCGCAAACGCCCCTAAGTCAAACGCCTGAAGCTACTCAACCTCCGGCTTCAGAAATCGCTCCAAGTCCACCGACTCAACAGATTCAGGGACTAGGCCAAGTTGAGCAGGGAGTGCAGGCCGGTACTTCTTCTGATGCGCAAGTCGATCTGCCCGCCATAGAGGACACCTGGCAAGCCAAATATGAGAAGGCTCGAAAACGTTCCAAGATCCTTGCGTGCACTACCGCGGCAGCATGTGTGTTGGCTGTGGGCGCCGGTGTTTGGGGCATCACCAAATCGTCGAGCCCGCAACCACCGGACTTTGCCAGTGGTCAGTTCCCCGGAGGTGGCCCAGGTGGATTTGGTGGGCCTGGTGGTCAAGGTGGGCTTATTGGTCAAGGTGGGCCGGGTCGAATGCTCGCCGATCTCTTCAACTCGGATGGATCTGTCAACACCGAGAAGGTGAACGAATTCAAGTCCAGAATGCCGTCGGGTTCTGACCCGACTCAGCTTGTAGATCAAGCCCAGCAGTCGGGGGCTATCACGGCTGATCAGGCAACAAAACTCAAAGCTGCGCTCGGAGGTTCTACCTCTGGCAACTCCAGCTACTCCGAAGAAGATGAAGATGATTCAAGCGGGGCAGAAACTGCGTGAGCATTATCCAGCTCGCTCCTGTCGGTGCTCCGGTGCGAGTAGGGCGAGCTGGGTAGGTTGATGGCACCAGGCCCATACGCGTAGGGCCTGGCGCCGCCAATCTCTAACCCGGGACTTTTCTGGATCGAAAGTATTGCTAATTGCGAGGTATACTATTAGTATACCAATATGGCTACCGATGTAACGACCATCAAAGTTCGCAAACCCGTGCGAGACCGCATCAACGCGGCCGCAAGGAGTGAACAGGTGAGCGCCAATGACTTTATCGAGCGGCTCTTGCAGGAACATGTGCGTAAGCAACGGATTCAGCAAGCCAAAGTCGCAATGCAAAAGATGACGCCGGAGGGGCGAGAGTCCTATCACGCTGAGACCGAGGCTTGGGACGAGACGCTTGAGGATGGTCTTAGCGCATGACGGTTGAATCGGGGGAAGTTTGGTGGGCTGAACTAAGTCCAGCACAAGGTCGAGAACAGCGAGGTCGTAGGCCCGTTGTGGTCATTGCTAACGATGAGTACTTGGATGCGGTTACGGAACTCGTTGTCGTTCTTCCTGGAACTTCGGTAGATCGAAACTGGCCCAACCACGTCAGATTGCAAGGTGATCTTGCTCTAGGTAAACCCACGTTTGCGATGACAGAGCAACCGCGAACAATTAGTCGAAGCCGACTCAAAGATCGTGCCGGGCAAGTGTCGCCCGATTGCCTCGACGAAATCGCACAATGGGTAGACGACTGGCTCGTTCACGGCTCGGATCACCTGAGGTAGTGCGAGTCGCTAGGTTCAAGCCGCTTACATCGACCACTGAAAACGAATCAGGGCGGACTCCAATCACACATGGGTGGGAAAGGGTTTAACAGCTGGAAACTGTGTGAGAGTTGGCGAGATGGGTGTCGGCTCGTGGGTAGTGGCGGAAGGTAGCCGAACGCCTCCGACGGCTCGCCGGATAGATGTCATTTAGGCTGCCTGCGATAACGGCCAGAGCGTCATGTCGATCGCCAAACGGTGCGAGATGAGCCAGATGACTGCGTGGAAAGACCTATCGGTCAGTCTCTAGTTCAAGCTAAGCGGCCTCCTGAACTAGGTGGGCGGCAATGGGATGTGAGGAGTTACTTACTGGGGACGCTGCTTTCCTGGCAACCGAATCCGTACAGACGCTCATCCAGCGCAGCGATAATGTTGTACCACCACTGCCTGTTTTGCTTGCTGTAGCGATCCAGTAATTCTTTGAGTCGCTCGTTACTCCAGCGGGACATCAATTGGTCGAGTGCAACCATTCGGAGGGTTTCGCTATCCAGATATAAAGCTTCCTCCAGATCTGCATCTGACATTTCGGGCTGACAAAGCCTCCAAGCGAGGCTTTGTTCTTGCAACGTTGGAATATCACTAGCTGCCCAAATCGGCACCACCATTTTTGCCAGTGGGCTGTCGAGCACAAACTCCGTGTCGTCTGAGAATCCATAACTGTCAAGGACCGAAAGATCCCCCAAGTTTGGCAAGGTACGCTCGGGGTCGGCGTCCAACCGGGTAATCATTGTCGTAAGTGCACGGAGTGCCGATGAACGTGACACGTACGAATTCCGCCGAAGCTCACTGACAACACGCTCGACGTCTGTGTCAGTAATCTCCGTGGCTTGAGACAATACGATGCATGCCGCGCTCTTGGCTGTCGCAGTCATGTGAGCGGCGATCATCGCGTACTTGTCCATCAGTGGCGCATTGCGCTTGTTGAGCCATTCCGATGTGTCGTCCAACACATCGCGCGCTGCCTCGACGTAGCTATGTGGATCCTGGAAAGTGAGCGCCATCCATGCATGCACGTCTAGCGCCTCTTCTCGGTCGAGTACTTCCAGGTCCTCCTTGGAGAGGGACACTGACATTAGCCGACTGATCATATTTGCAGATCCATACTTGTCACGATCCGCCAGTTCTTTAATCTGCAAGACGGCACAGTCGATATCACGCTTCGCGCGCTCGACAAGAGCGTGCTCAACCTCAGCAGATTCCAGTTCAGAGATCGTCTTGAGCTGCTCTTCTGACATGTCCTCGTGCTCAACGATCTGGAGGGCGGCGGCAACAGCAATCTGTCGATGAGTTCCCGTTAATAAGTCGTTCTGTTGCTCAGCCTGTAACTGAGGAATAGATTTCACGACGAGGTCCCGCAATGAAAATGTGTCGTTCCCGCTATATCTAGTTGGCGCGATGTCGGCGGCATGTTGCGTGATTCCAGCCAGCATGTCGATGGCGGAATAAATCAGATTTTGGGTTCTATCATCGATTACGCCCGACTCGGCGATCCTCGTGAGGAGTTCCGTATCCTCTAGGGATGCGACTGTAACCATGTAGTTCAGAGTTGAGTCGATTCCCGGAAACTTGTCGAACAGTTCGGCCCACCGATATGCGATCTTCGCTACCTTCCGAGACTCCAAAAACTCGCTTCTGTCATCTACTTCTGCCGGATCCGATTTCCAGAATGATTTCGGACGAATATTGTGTTCGGTCATGAATCGCAAGGTTCCTCGAACCACATTCGGGTCGTTGTCCAAGGCTAACGTTCCTAGCTCGGCGATGAACCGGTCATCCAATCTATCTGGCGCGAAGAGACCCCAGATCGGAACGATCCGGTGGCTTCGTTCAGCCAATCCGTAGTTCTCGAAGAAGGTTCGGAACCAAATCCTGACTTCGCCAAGCGTTAGATCGAGGTTCTCGCGATTTCTGAACAGTCGGTTGACGTGATGGGAGCCGAGAGTTCCAGCATCTTGTGCGAATGCCATCGCTACTAAGGTCACGCGATCACGCGTTTCCAGAGCAATCGATGCGCCGTCCAGGAACAGATCCGAGAATGAAGACAGCGAAGAGATGATCTGGAGTTGGGCAGAGTCCGACTCGCTAGCCAGATCTTCCGATTCATCGGCATCACCCTTGGTTTCGGCCGACTCCAGTACTTCGGGCTCATCGTCTGCAGGTGTCGATCCTGAAGATCCGATGTCATGATCTGCTGTATTAGCAGATACTTCGTCAACCATCCGCAAGGCGTGGGGGAGTAAGAAGTTCATCACCTCAAGAGCGAGGTGATCCGCACCGCTGAACTCTTGTGCAACACGAGTCGCTCGGTTTCCACTCGCTCCTTGAAAGCGAGTACGGACTGGAGTTGTGGCCCCTTATCTCGCAGTCGTTCCGGATCGATGTCACGAAAGTACATCCCAATCGCCAGAGTGTAGCCACCTTCTTTTCTACGTTTCAAGGCGATATTGAACTCTTCAGAAAACCCGGAGGAGTCATTATCCGTGGGTGTTCCCCACCTCGCGTTCAGAAGGCCAACGAAGACATCACAGTCATGCACCAAGGGATTGATGAGTTCCTGAGGAGCCCCAGCGTCAGGTTGCACCTCTTCCCAGCCCTCGATCGAGACGCAAACTCCTCGACCACGAAACATCGCGTTCAAGCGGCGTTCAAGGTTGCGAAGCGCATCCCGCTCATCAGTAAGGTCACCCGGAGATGCCATGAAGACACGCAATTCGCGCAAGTCCTTGTCCATCACCACTCCTGGCTCCATCCCTTCATATTCGGCTATGCCTCAGGATAGCGGCTCGCCGCGAATGATTGGGGCAGTCTCTTAGACGTCAATGACGCCACTTCCATCGAGCAATTGGCTGGCCACGTCAACCTCATCGCGGAAGCGCCGGGCGTCTTTGAGTTGAGTGGAGGTGCGCGATCGCTTGAACCCGTTTTGACGCCAGCTGACGCGGTAGCGGCGATCGCCAGTCGAGGTGGTTCGGGTTTCAATGCTTGCCATAACCCGAGACTTTAGGCACCAAAAACCAAGTTATTTGCCAGAAACTGTCCCCTTGGTGTCCCCTTAAACAAAGAAATTCCCCGCCTTCCAGGCGTTTTACCTGGTCAGGCGGGGATAGAAAAAGTGGACCTGAGGGGACTCGAACCCCTGACCCTCTGCATGCCATGCAGATGCGCTACCAGCTGCGCCACAGGCCCATTTTATTGTGCAGATGCGATTCTATATGACCTACTTGACCCGAAGCGCAATGCCCTGGAACGTACCATTGACTGGTGTCCAAGAATCTGCTCGTAATCGGTGACTCGTTGAGTTATCACGGGCCTGACCATCCGTACCCACCAACGGAACCTCGGCTGTGGGTAAACGTGGCTGCCTCGGATTGGTCGACCAAGTTGGACGAACCGGTTGAACTTGATCTTGTTGCTCGACTTGGCTGGACCAGCCGCGATGCTTGGTGGGCACTCACCAAAGACCCTTATTTGTGGGGTGATGTTGCTCCTCGCGCGGACGCTCTCGTGCTTGCGGTCGGCGGTATGGATCACTTGCCAGCTTCGATCCCGACCTACCTGCGCGATGGCATCCCCTATGTGCGACCGGCAAAGCTCAGGCGCAAGGTGCGCGATTTCTACCACGAGAACTCGCCCAAGTTGATCAAGATCAGTGGTGGGGGACTGCGGCAGCTTCCACAGCCTGCGACCGACCATTACCTTGCGCGGATCACAGCTGCGATTCGCGTCTTCAATCCGGAGATCCAGGTCGTGTTACTTGCTCCCGGTCAGCACAGCTCACCGGTGTATCCGACGAACCGACACCATGTTCCGGCCATGGCAGCCGCCGCCAAATGGGTTGAGCAAAACGATGCGACGTTAGTTCCCATCGACCGGTATATTTTGCCGTCGCTCATGGATGGAACGGCGAACCCTGATGGCATTCACTATTCGTGGCGTACGCACGAGATGATCGGTCATGCGGTTGGTCAAGCACTCAAGTCAACGACCAACTGAACTTGCTTGCAGGCTTATCAACAAACCGCAAACACGCCGACCAACTAAACCTTGCGGCTGTATGACCTAACGGCAAGCGGTGCAAAAATCACGATCACTACGATGCATCCGACAACCGCCCACACCACCTGCATGGTGAACGCGCCGTCGTTCATCAGGTCGCGCACCGCGCTGATCACCAGTGACACCGGGTTGATGTTGACGAACCATTGAAGCCAGCCGGGCATGGATTCGACCGGCACAAAGGCGTTCGATAGGAACGTCAACGGAAACATGATCATCATGCCGATTCCTTGAACCGCCTGAGCAGAACGGGCAACGGTGCCCAGCCAGGCGAAGATCCAGGACAGCGACCAACCCGAGAAGACTACGAGCACCCAACCTGCTGCGACTCCCCAGAACCAGCCGCCGGGTCGGTAACCCATGAGGAAGCCGGTGAGTAAGGTCAAAGTCGCAGCGATCGCGTAGCGCAAAACGTCCGCGGTCATTGGGCCAACGAGTGGTGCCATGCGGGCCATCGGCAGCGAACGGAACCGATTGAACACGCCCTTGTCCATGTCTTCGCGCAGCTGCACACCTGTCGCCATACAAGCAGTCAGCGCAGTCTGAACCAGGATTCCGGTGATGACAATCGGCAAGTAGTCCTGCACACTGCCCGAGATCGCGCCACCGAAAATGTAAGCGAACATCGCGGTGAACAGGAACGGCTGAATGATGACGTCGAAGAACTGCTCGGGATTGCGACGCATCTTGATCAGTGCGCGCCATCCCATCGCGGCACTTTCGGTGAAGGTTTCTTTGGGAGTTGGCCGGGCGCGGAGTTGTCGTTCGCTCGCTGGAATGATCAAGTTACTCACGAGTAGCACCTCCTTGCGAATCGCTGCGATCGACTTCTCGGGCATCGTCTCCCTCGTCTCCGTCACCGCTGTCGGTCGGCTTACCGGTCAGGACCATGAAGACCTCATCAAGTGTGGGCTGACGAACTTCCGCAGCAGTGATCTCAAGGTTCTGCTCGCGAAGCCCAATCAGCACATCGGCTGCCCGGTTGGGATCGGGTAGAGCAATCGAAATGCCGGCAGCTTCTGGCGTGATCTGTGGTGTCTCACCAAGTACGGCTTCAACGACTGCTGCACCTTGCGGAACGAGTTCCTTATCGGCCAAACGGAAGTACAGTGTCGAGTTGCCAACCTGGCTCTTGAGATCGACCGAGGTGCCCTCGGCAACCTTGAGTCCGTGGTCAATAACAGCAATGCGGTCAGCGAGTTGGTCTGCCTCGTCAAGGTATTGCGTAGTCAGCAAGATCGTCGCGCCCTCTTTGACTAGGTCCCGGATCGTGTCCCACATCTGACCGCGGGTGCGGGGATCAAGACCAGTGGTCGGCTCATCCAAGAAGATCAAAGGCGGACGACTAATCAACGAAGCAGCTAGATCCAAGCGCCTACGCATACCACCGGAGAAGTTTTTGATCTGGCGGTCAGCAGCTTCTTCAAGTCCGAAGCGTTCCAGCAATTCTGAAGCTGTCGTGCGAGCCTGTTTCGAGGAGAGTCCGAGCAGCATTCCGAATAGGCGTAGGTTCTCGTCGCCGGTCATGTTCTCATCAACAGACGCATACTGACCGGTTACGCCAACGAGTTGCCGGATCATGTGCGGATTCTTAGCAACATCAACCCCAAAAATGCTGGCTGATCCCTCGTCAATCGGCAACAAAGTCGCCAGCATGTTGAGCATCGTGGTTTTGCCAGCGCCGTTAGGTCCAAGAACGCCGAAAACTTCGCCGGTCTTGACCTCAAGATCGATACCATCGACTGCGGTGAAATCACCAAAACGTTTAACTAGTCCGTGGGCAAGAACTGCCGAATCATCTGAACTCACCCATCAAGCATAGGTTCCCGCAGTGATCATTCGTGCGGGTGCTGCGTTAACCACACGGGCGAGTCGTTAACCTTATGTAGTGAACGAAGAGACCACCGAAACTTACGATCCGCAAGCGATTCAAGAGCGCTGGCTCCCGGTATGGGATGAGCTGGCACCGTTCCGCTCAGGTCGACCAGATGACGAGCGTCCGACCAAGTACGTGCTCGACATGTTCCCGTATCCCTCTGGTGACCTCCACATGGGTCATGCTGAGGCGTATGCGATTGGTGACGTAATCTCTCGCTACTGGGTGCAAAAGGGCTTCAACGTCATGCACCCGATTGGCTGGGATGCCTTCGGCCTACCCGCAGAGAACGCAGCGATCAAGCGTGGCGAGGATCCCGCCGCATGGACTTACGAGAACATCGCGACTCAGAAGGCGTCGATGCGCCGGTACGCCTGCTCGTTCGACTGGGATCGAACCCTCAACACTTGTGATCCCGAGTACTACAAGTGGAACCAATGGATCTTCTTGCAGATGTTCAAGCGCGGCTTGGCCTACCGCAAGGATTCCCTTGTCAACTGGTGTCCAACCGACCAAACCGTCCTGGCTAACGAGCAGGTCGTGGGCGGCCTGTGTGAGCGCTGCGATTCACCGGTTACCAAGAAGAAGCTGACGCAGTGGTATTTGCGCATCACCGACTACGCCGAGCGGCTGCTCGACGATATGGATCAGCTCAAAGGTGAATGGCCCGACAAGGTTCTGCTCATGCAGCAGAACTGGATCGGTCGCTCGACCGGCGCCAATGTTGACTTTGAAATCGAGGGCCGAGACGAGCCTGTCACTGTCTACACCACGCGCCCTGACACTCTGTTCGGTGCGACTTTCTTTGTAGTGGCGGCTGACTCAGATCTAGCTGCCGAACTCGCCGAAGGAACTGACGCTAAACAAGAGTTCGAGACTTACCTCGAGCAGGTTAAGAAGACCACCGAGATGGACCGCCTCGCCTCTGACCGACCTAAGACTGGCGTGTTCTTGCAGCGCTATGCAATCAACCCGGTCAATGGTGAGAAGTTGCCGGTTTATGCCTCCGACTATGTGCTGGCAGATTACGGAACTGGCGCGGTCATGGCTGTTCCTGCGCACGATCAACGCGACCTCGATTTCGCCCGCACTTTCGACCTTCCGGTTCGCGTGGTTGTCGAAGCTGACACCGACCCGCTCGAGACGGGCGAGGCCACAGCCGATGACGGTCTGCACGTCAATTCCGGTCCGCTTGACGGTCTGGGTAAAGAGGACGCGATCGCCAAGATCATCGAAGTCCTAGGCCAAGACGGCAAGGCTGAGGCCTCGGTGAACTACCGACTCCGCGATTGGTTGATCTCGCGCCAGCGCTATTGGGGAACGCCGATCCCGATCATTCATTGTGAGGCTTGCGGTGAAGTGCCGGTTCCTGAAGATCAACTTCCTGTCAAGTTGCCACCTGCTGCCGGCCTTGACCTCAAACCCAAGGGAACCTCGCCGCTGGGTGCGGCAACCGATTGGGTCAACGTGGATTGCCCGACATGCGGTGCGCCGGCAAAGCGCGATACCGACACGATGGATACGTTCTTTGACTCGTCCTGGTACTTCCTGCGATTCATGAATCCGCATGATGACACCCAGGCATTCTCGTCCGACGACGCGGCCAAATGGATGCCAGTCGACCAGTATGTCGGCGGTGTGACCCACGCGATCTTGCACCTGCTCTACGCGCGGTTCTTCACCAAGGTTTTGCACGATATGGGCCTCGTTCCCGTGACTGAACCGTTTGCACGTCTACTCAATCAGGGCATGGTGCTGATGGATGGTTCTGCCATGAGTAAGTCTCGTGGCAACCTCGTGCGGCTGTCCGATGAGCTTGACGCTCACGGAGTCGACGCTGTGCGCTTGACCATGGTGTTCGCTGGTCCGCCAGAGGATGACATCGATTGGGCGGATGTTTCGCCAGCCGGTGCTAAGAAGTTCCTGGCTCGCGCTTGGCGAGTTGCGGGAGACGTGACTAGTGAGCCGGATGCTGACCCAGCGACAGGCGATCTGGCGCTTCGCAAGACAACCCACAAAATTCTGCGTGATGCCGAACTAGCCGTCGACTCGTATCGCTTCAATGTCGTGGTGGCCAAATCCATGGAGCTGGTGAACGCTGCCCGAAAGGCGATCGATTCCGGTGTTGGTCCGGCTGACCCCGCAGTCCGTGAGGCGGCCGAAGCGGTGGCGATCATGCTCTCGCTCAGCGCGCCGTATACGGCAGAAGACATGTGGGCTCAGCTTGGTCATGAGCCGTCTGTCGCGCTAGCTGGATGGCCGGTCGTTGACCCAGCGCTATTGGTCGAGGATGCCGTGACGTGCGTGGTGCAAGTTAATGGCAAGGTTCGAGGTCGTCTGGAAGTTACGCCTGATATTGACGAGGCCGAACTCGAAAAGCTCGCGCTAGCCGACGAAGCAGTCCAGCGATCCATCGACGGTGCCGAGATTCGCAAGGTGATTGTGCGAGCCCCGAAGATCGTCAACCTGGTTGTGGCGCAGTAGATCAGAGCCAAAAAAGTCAGAAATAGGCAAAGACTGCCTAAACCCAGTAACTTCTGACTATGACCAGAACCGTTGCGATCGTCACAGACTCGACGTCGTACCTGCCGACAGAGCTTGCCGCTGAGAACGACATCGTTAAGGTTCCTGTTGCGGTCATCATCGGTGACAAGCCCTATAACGAGGGCATCGATATTTCTACTGCCGAAGTTGCACAAGCCCTCCGTGAATGGCGACCGGTCACAACTTCCAGGCCGACCCCGGCTCAAATGCTCAAGGCCTACGAAGAGGCAGCAGCGAAGGGCTATACCTCGGTTGTCAGTGTGCACTTGTCGAGCAGTCTGTCGGGAACCTACGACAGCGCCAGGATTGCCGCGACTGAATCGCCAATTCCGGTAACAGTCGTCGACTCTCGTACGATCGCCATGGCCATGGGTTTTGCTTGTCTGTCAGGTGCGGAGGTAGCGAACAATGGTGCAACCACTGAAGAGGTAGCAAGAGTGATCGAGGGCAGAGCGCTAGCGTCGAGCGTGTTCTTTTACGTCGACACCCTTGAGTATCTTCGTCGCGGTGGTCGAGTCAGTGCGTTCTCAGCGGCCATTGGAAACATGCTCAGGGTCAAGCCGATCTTGTATATGAAGGACGGCATCGTTGAGTTTCTTGAGAAGACTCGTACAGCGACCAAAGCCACTCAGAGGATCGCGGATCTAGCCCTTGAAGCGGCTGGTGGTCAGCCCGTAGATTTCTCGGTTCAGCAATTGGATGCGGCAGAACGAGCCAACGCACTCGAGGCGTTACTGAAACAAGCAAGCCCTGACTCGAACATCATTCCAAGTGAGATCGGGGCGGTCGTTGGAACGCACGGAGGGCCAGGCTTGTGTGCCGTAGTCGTGGCTCCGCGTAGCTGGTAGCAGGCGGCAGACTGACGATGGAAATGTCTTCGACAAGTCTTTGGGCGTATCTCCTTGCCGCAGTCTGTGGCTACTTCATTGGTTCGCTCAATCCTGCGTCATGGATCGCGAAGGCGCGCGGGATCGACCTGTCTAGTTCTGGGTCGGGTAACCCAGGTGCGACTAATGCAGGACGCGTTATGGGCCGTAAGACCGGAATTTTGGTCATGCTGCTCGATGTGCTCAAAGGTGTTGTTCCGGTTCTCGTTTTTGATCACTTCTTTGACTATCCGGCAGGTGAGTTGGCTGGAGTCTTTGCGATCCTCGGCCACATCACCTCGCCATTCTTGAAAGGCAAAGGCGGCAAAGGTGTCGCAACCTGTGTGGGTGTCGTACTGGCGGCTAACTGGCTGTGGCTGATTCCGATGCTCATTGTTTTCGCTATCGTCTACAAGCTCACCAAGCGGGTCGGCCTAGGTAGTGTGGCTGGGGCTGTCACTCTCATCATTGAGTCATGGGTGTGGGGCGAGACTTGGCCAACCCATATTTTTGGTACCGCGGTCGGTCTTCTGGTGATTGTCAGACATTGGTCTAACCTCCGTGCTGCATTTACGGGAGTCGCTCACGACCAACGCCACTCAGCTGATTCAGATGGCACAGATCCGCATGTTACGGATGCGGAGGATGGCAGCAAGCCAAGTTAGTCGGACCAAAAAGTTGTCCACAGGGGTTTGGCTTGGGTGTGTCGTCCACAGGTTAGAAATCTTTTGCCGAGGCTAGGTCAATTCGGCCTAGCCTCGGACTATGTCACGACTCGATCAATTCAAGCCGACTTCTCGTTCGACAGGTAGCGCGACCTCGTGGGAAGACGACCTCGCGGAGGTCTCCCTGATCGATCGTATTCGTGTGGGATGGGAGCGCCCTGCGATTAAGTGGTTGGCACTGGTGTGCGCCGCTGTTGTTTGTCTCGTGCTCTGGAATATGAAGTCGGGTTTGGCCAACAGCGGCCAAAATGCGGCGGAGTTGGTCGAAACGTCTCGAGGAAGTGATCCGCCTGGTCAAGGTGTGAATGAGGGCTTAGCTGCCACTGCCACCGCCGATGCTGTTGGTGTAACCGGCGCTAATCCAACGGCTTCGTCGACTGTGACGGTCCACGTCGTCGGCCCCGTGGTGCGACCAGGAGTTGTGACTGTCCCGGTTGGCTCACGGGTCGCTGATGCTCTAGCTCAAGTTGGGGGTATGAAGTCTGGTCAAACCAAGATCAATTTGGCCAGGCTGCTGGTGGATGGGGAACAGATCAACCCGTCCAAGGCTGAGTCTGGCGGTGATGGTGGTGCTGCCAGAGTGGTCAGTGGTGATGGCAATTCGACATCCGCCGAGGGCAAGATCAACTTAAACTCAGCTACTTCAGAACAACTTCAACAGTTGCCGAGGGTTGGTCCTGCGACGGCGCAGAAAATCCTGGATTTCCGTGCATCGAATGGTTCATTCAAGTCCATCGATCAACTTCAAGAAATTCCAGGAATTGGTGAGAAGACTTTTGCTGCACTTGCACCTCTGATCTCGGTTTAGCCCCATGTTCGATCTTCGACTGCTTCCGCTGGTTTTGGGGCTGTGGGGTGGAAGCTGCGCGGTATGTCTGGCAGCGGGTTTCGGAAACATGCGTGCTTCGGTCGTCGCCGGTGTAGTTGTCACGGTTGCATTGGGGCTCGTATTAGTTGGACCAGGAATCTCTAGGCGACTGTTGCTCGCTAAAGACCCAAGATGGCGGCTGCTTGCGCAATCCGCACTAGTAGTTGCGGCTGTCGGGCTGGTGGCCGGTTCGTTGGTTGGCCTTGTACGCGTGGTGCCAATTCATTCCGAACCACTTGCCTTGATGGTTCAAAACGGTCAGACCATCGAGGGTAGAGCCAAGCTACTAGAGGTTCCAAAATCCAAATCTCGAGCCGATGGAATCCAGGACGAACAAAGCGCGATTTCTTGGTGGGGTCAGGCTGATCTCATCCAGTTCAGTGCACGCGTTAAGGCTGGTCAGTCACCAGTTACATATTCGCTGAGTTTGCCCGTCTCTTTGCGAGGAATCGGCAACGATGCCGCCGCCATTTCCCGGCTTGTTCCTGGATCGGTTGTTGAGTTTAGGGGCAAGGCACAACCAGGCCTCCCTGCCAGACCGCAGGCAGCGAGCATCATGGTGACCGGCGCGTTGAAAGTGGTCGAACCTGCTCCAATCTGGCAACAGTGGGGAGCGCACACTCGAGCCTCGCTCATCGCAGTCGCATCGAGCGCGAAGAATGCCGGGGGCAATTTGCTCCCAGGTCTAGTGGCAGGGGACGAATCTCAGCTCGACCAACGAACAGAGCTAGCGATGCGAGACACCGGACTTGCACACCTGACTGCTGTGAGCGGATCCAATATCGCCGTCGTTACCGGAATCGTTCTTGCGCTCTGCTTCGCCCTGCGCCTGCCCAGATTAGTTTCCCTAAGTGCGGCATTCGTCGCCATGCTGGGATTCGTTGTCGTCGTTGGTGCCCAGCCGAGTGTGCTCCGAGCGACAGCCATGGCAACGATTGTGTTGGTCACGCTCGCGCTCAAACGTGATCGCGACACCATCCCCACTCTGTTGCTTAGCGTCGTGCTCCTGATTGTCATCGACCCGTGGCTGTCACTTTCATTAGGTTTCGCTCTGTCCGTAGCGGCTACGTCGGGGATCATCTTGGCGGGTAAGTTCTACCAACAGTCGGCGCGCGATTGGCGGGCCAAACTAAAAGCCGCAATCATCGTCACGGTCGCAGCTCAGGTAGCTACCACCCCGATTATCGCTGGAATGGGCAATGGGATTCCGTTGATTGGTTTGGTCTCAAATCTGCTGGCTATGCCTGCGGTCCCGGTGGCAACTGTTGTCGGTTTGGCGTCCGCAGGGTTCGGCTTACTCCACCTCGGAATCGGTCAATTGCTCGCTCAGCTCGCTGCATGGCCAGCCCAGTGGATCGCAACGGTTGCTCTTACTACTAGTCAGATCCCAGGTGGATTATTGGCTTGGCCCGGGGGAGTGATGAGTGCGATCCTTACCGCGCTCTTGACCGGTGCTTTGCTCCTGGCATTCGTGAACCGCAAGAAATGGGGCAGTCGGATATCGCTGGTGATTGTTGCCATGGTGTTGGTGACTGCTGGTTTCTATGCGGGAGACCCGCTCGAGCTTGAGGGCCGTTGGCTGCCAAAGGATTGGGCTGTCGTCGTGTGTGATGTCGGGCAAGGAGATGCCTCCGTTATTCGAACTGGTGATGGACGCGCAATCGTGATCGACGTCGGTGGTTCGGACGTGCCGGTCAATTCGTGTCTACAAGAGCTCAAGATTACTCACATCGATTTATTGATCTTGACGCACTTTCATGCTGATCACGTCGGTGGATTGAGTGGAGCACTCGCTCGTCGTTCCGTTGCTAAAGTCGTGACAAGTCCACTTGCCGATCCGCCCGGACAGACCGGTCGAGTGCGCAAGATTCTGGCTAACCATGGGCTAAGCGCAGAGACCGCGAGACCGGGGCAAAGCTTCACCATCGGCCAGGTAAAGCTACAGATCCTCTGGCCCATGGAGTTGGTGACTGGCGTTGGTTCTAACTCCAACAACGCTTCGGTCGTGAGTAAGGTATCGATGCCTGGACTGGGCATGTTGTTTCCTGGTGATATCGAACCGGCAGCGCAAGAGCGGCTAATTGAACAGATTCCTGCACTAGGAGTCGATGTTGTCAAAGCACCGCATCATGGATCCAAGAATCAAAGTCCGCGCTTGCCTGAGTGGGCTGGAGGTAAGTGGGTGATCATGTCAGCCGGTGCAAATAATCGGTACGGCCATCCACACCCCAAAACCATTGAGTTGTTTGAACAGGCTGGTGCCAAGACGGTTCGCACCGACACGATGGGTTCGGTGGCAATTGTTCCCGGTACCGAACCCGATGTTTTGATCAAAGGTTCCGTCAGTAAATAGCGCGAAGATGTCACTTTGACCTCTCACCCGCTCCGTTCGCAAAATGGGTAGTATCCTGCACACGTGGAATCCAAGCTGGTTCGTGCCTACTCGCATCCTCTGAAGTGGCTGCATCCATGGTTCAGTGCCTATGCGTTAGCAGGCATGATGGTCAGCGGCTTGGTTCCGGTCATGTTGCCCATTACGGCTCAACCTGCCGGCCACGCCGCGGTCGGATTCGTAGTGGCGTCATTTTTCGTGGGTCAACTCACGGCTCCTTACAACGGAGCAGTTGCCGATCGACTTGGTAAGCAGCGTGTTATGTTTCTGGCTGCCTTCCCTGTGATGGCTGTGTGTGCCGTCGTTCTTGGAGTGAGCGACAGTGTTTACATCTGGATTTTGGCTGCGCTGCTAGCTGGTGCGGCGGCGGGAACGGCCCAGACCTTGGGCAGCGTATTCATTGTGGAGGGGCACCCTAAAGAACAGTGGAACACTCTTCTCGGATGGTTCCGTTTGACCTTCGGGCTTGGGCAGGTTGTGGGGCTTGCAATTGGCGGTTTGTTCGCGTCGAGCAATTTACGGTTGGGGTGGATCATCGCGGCCTTGATCATGATGTTGGGTGTGTTCCTCGGGCGCATCGGTTTGCCTCATCTGCAGACTGCTCCGGGGCACTCGGCTACAGCTGACAGCACCGTCGATGTCACCTCCAAACAACACAAGACGCTCAAAATCCGAATCCAAGGGTTTCTCACTGTTCTCAAAAGTCGGTTTGGATTTTTACTGGTTTGCTGGTTCCTGTCATCGATCTCGGTGCTCATGTTTCTCAACGCGATGCCCTTGGTTATGAGTGACGCATTTGAGATTGGATCCTCGCTATCTGCCTCCGTCTACTTGGTGGGTGCATTGGCAGGAGCAGTCGCGTATCCGGCGGTAGGAGACCTGTCGAGAAGGGTAGGCGCAGGAAGGGTTGCACTGTTCGGATTTCTTCTGAGTTTTGCGGCTCTCACATGTATGGCTATCGCATTTTTCGCTCACCCTTCTTGGGGAGTTGCGGTCGGACTAGTAGGAATGTTCTGTGTCGCATTTTCTTACCCCTATCAGTACATAGGAGCCAATTTGCTCGCGGCGACTTTGGCCAGCGGTAGTGAGGGCGGGGCCATGGGTATGTTCAATGCTTCGGCGGCGTCCGGTGCGGTCATTGGCGCTTTAGCTCCGGTCGGACTTGCGAGTGCCTTTGGGTACGGCTCGTATCTTCCGCTTGCCGCGGGCATCGGGTTGCTGGGAATTGTCGTGGGTATTCCGGTGCTTTTGGGGAAGCATCATCGAGGACCGTGGAAGACAACTGCCTGAAGATGCGTACGGTGCAGGCCGAGCCGTGAGAAGCTGGAACTATGACCGCTCAACCACCAACCTTCACCCTTGTAGTGGGACCGGAAGAACTCTTGGTGGAGCGTGCCATTGATTCGCTCACTCAAGCTGCGCTCAAGGTGGACCCAACAGCTGAGGTACATACAGTGGATGCGGCGGACTCTGGCGCGGCAGGTCTGATTGCCGAAGCATGCTCGCCATCATTGTTCGGAACTCCAGCTGTCGTGATCATCACTCATGCCGAGTCGCTCGACGATGCTGGCCTCGCGCAACTTGAGCAAGCGATAGCGAATCCTCCAGTCGATACGTGGATCCTGGCTGCCCATGAGGGGCGGGTGAAGGGCAAGAAGTACCAAACTGCGTTAGCTAAATTGGCTGATGAACAGATCGATGCCGCTGCGATCAAGAAGGGTCGCGCAGTCAACGATTTTGTGGCCGCAGAGGTTAAACGTCACCGCAAGAAGATGGATGGTCAGGCACAGACATTGTTTGTTGCTGCGGTTGGTTCAGATGCCCGAACACTTTCGGCAGGTTTGGCACAGTTGGCCTCTGATGTCGAAGGCGATGAGATCACCGAGGCAGATGTCACTCGCTACTTCGGTGGGGCAACTGACGTGACGAGTTATCAGATTGCAGATGCGGTGATGGCTCGGCGAGGCAAAGAAGCGCTGCACATGTTGCGGATGGCCGAATCGGTGGCTGGACCAACGCTGGGACCGCCGACAGTCTCAGCGCTCGTGTTCGCTATGCGACAACTGGTTGCAGTAGCGACGGCGCCACCTGGGATGTCCGAGCGGGACCTTGCAGTGGAAGCCAAAGTTCCACCATGGAAGATCCGTACTCTCAAACAGCAATCACGTCACTGGAATCAGAAGCAGTGCGCAGTGGCGATGTTGGTTCTCGCTGATTTAGACGCGGCCATGAAGGGCGGTCTCAATATTGGGGACCAGCTTGTGCCCGAACAAAAGGCATTGGTTTTAGAACAGTCGGTCGTCAAGCTCAGCAACTAGAGTGTTTGAAAACAACTAAGAGGCGCCGAGAAGTATTCGGCGCCTCTTAGTTGAAAAGAATTAGTTACAGCGAAGCAGCAGCTTTAGAAACAGCCGACTTGCGGTTTGCCGCCTGGTTCTTGTGGATGACACCCTTGGAAACGGCGCGATCAAGCTCGCGATTGGCAACCTTGGCGGCATCTTGGGCGGCGGTGGCATCCCCTGCAGAAACTGCCTCGTGGACGCGACGGATCGCATTCTTGACGGTGCTGCGCACAGCCTTATTACGCTCGTGCGCCTTCTCGTTAGTCTTGATGCGCTTCATTTGGGACTTGATGTTAGCCACAGTCGATCCAGCCTTAAAAGTTTGTTTGGGTGTTCTTGCGAATTACTTCTCTATCAATAATACGCATATCGGCCGAAATTACTAGGCCTGACCCTGCCTTAGAAGAGTGAGGGTGCTTACATGGAGCACGTGAGTGTTCCCCAGCCAGGCAAGACGAATCCCGAGTTGTTGCGCAACTTTTGCATCATTGCGCATATCGACCACGGCAAATCGACGCTGGCTGACCGCATGCTTCAGGTGACTGGGGTCGTGGAGGAGCGCCAAATGCGCGCCCAGTATCTCGACCGCATGGATATCGAACGCGAGCGCGGTATCACGATCAAATCCCAGGCTGTTCGTTTGCCTTATGAGGCTAGTGATGGTCGGACCTATGTGCTCAACTTGATCGACACCCCTGGCCACGTCGACTTCACCTATGAGGTGTCGCGCTCACTTGCCGCTTGTGAAGGTGCCGTACTGCTAGTGGATGCTGCACAAGGCATCGAGGCTCAGACCTTAGCCAACCTCTACTTGGCTCTCGAGAATGATCTACAGATCATTCCGGTGCTCAACAAGATCGATCTACCGGCAGCGCAACCCGAAAAGTATGCTGCCGAACTCGCCAACATCATTGGCTGTGATCCCGAAGATGTACTCAAGGTGAGCGCAAAGACCGGTGAAGGCGTAGGTGAACTGCTTGACGAGATCGTGCAGCAGATCCCAGCACCTGAAGGAGATGCTGAAGCGCCAGCGCGAGCGATGATCTTCGACTCGGTCTATGACTCTTACCGGGGAGTGGTCACCTACGTTCGCGTGATCGACGGCGAGCTCAAGCACCGCGACCGCATCATGATGATGAGTACCAAGGCAACTCACGAGGCGCTCGAGCTCGGAGTGATTTCGCCGGAGCCGACTGCCAGCAAAGCCATCGGAGTCGGTGAAGTTGGTTACTTGATCACCGGTGTGAAAGATGTTCGCCAATCGCGTGTGGGTGACACGGTCACCTTGGCAAATCGAGGTGCGACCGAGGCGCTTGGCGGTTACCGCGACCCCAAGCCGATGGTGTTCTCTGGCTTGTACCCGATCGACGGTTCGGATTTTCCGATCCTGCGAGATGCACTCGACAAGCTCAAACTCAACGATGCGGCTTTGGTTTATGAACCTGAATCGTCGGCCGCCCTCGGCTTCGGATTCCGTTGCGGATTCTTAGGGCTCCTCCACTTGGAGATCGTGCGCGAACGTTTAGAGCGCGAGTTCGACCTCGACCTGATTGCTACAGCACCGAACGTCGTTTACCGCGTCGTCAAGGACGACGGCACAGAGGTGACAGTGACGAACCCGAGCGAGTTCCCAGGTGGCAAGATCGCTGAGGTACACGAGCCGGTAGTCAAGGCGACGATCCTGGCACCAAGTGATTTCATCGGTTCGATTATGGAGCTTTGCCAGAGTAGACGCGGTGAGATGCTCGGTATGGACTATTTGTCGGAAGATCGTGTCGAGATGCGATACACCTTGCCGCTAGCTGAGATTGTGTTCGACTTCTTCGATCAGTTAAAGTCCAAGACCAAAGGTTATGCATCCCTCGATTACGAACCCAGCGGTGAGCAAATGGCTGACTTGGTCAAGGTCGACATTCTGCTCCAGGGTGAAACGGTGGACGCGTTTAGCGCGGTCGTTCACCGCGATAAGGCCTACGCCTATGGGGTCGATATGGCGGCTAAATTGCGCGAATTGATTCCCCGACAACAGTTCGAAGTGCCGATCCAGGCTGCGATCGGGTCCCGGATCATTGCTCGGGAGACCATCCGTGCGATCCGCAAGGATGTCTTGGCCAAGTGTTATGGCGGCGATATTTCGCGTAAGCGTAAGTTGCTGGAGAAACAGAAGGAGGGCAAGAAGCGTATGAAGACCGTTGGTCGAGTTGAAGTCCCTCAAGAAGCGTTTATTGCTGCACTATCGACTAGTTCTGACGCGAGTGGATCTTCCAAGAAGTAACAGGCAATAGTGTGGTTCGCCTTGCGTTGAAGCCAGTCCTTTGCTTGCATGTAACCAAGCTCCGCAGACAAAGTTGATGTTTATTCATTTTTTGTTCGCACGAGTAGACTTTGAAGTCCAACAATAGTTAGGGAAATAAGAATGGTCGACGCAAAAGCACGAGAGTCACTACCTCCGCACGCCGAATCATTGACACAGCTCGTTCATGATCGTGTCGCTCAGACACCTTCTCGCCCAGCATTCCGTGAGCCAACCGAAGCCGGTGGCTGGAAGGAATACACCTGGAAGGAGTCGATCGATGACGTCTATGTAATCGCTGCCGGTCTGATCTCCGAGGGAATTGAACTCGAACAACGCGTTGGCATCGCCTCCGAGACGAGCTACACCTGGATCCTCGCCAACCTAGGTATTGCAATGGCCGGTGGAGCAACCACCACGGTCTACTCGTCGACTGGTGCAGAAGACGTTGCATTCATCCTGGGTGACTCGGACACGCGAATCTTGTTCGCTCAGAACGAGGAGCAGGTTGCCAAGGTTCGTGCCACCAAGTCTGAACTTCCCGACCTTCGCAAAGTGATCCTTTTCGAAGGTGCACCAAGTGCCGAGGACGGCGACTGGGTCATCACGCTCGATGAGCTTCGCGCCAAGGGCAGGGAGGCTCTTGCAGCCGACGCCACTTTGGTCGAGACTCGTTCTGCAGCAGTCAAGCCAGACAACCTGGCTACCCTGATCTACACCTCAGGTACCACCGGAAAGCCCAAGGGTGTGGAACTCACGCATGCCAACTGGGGCTACATCGGTGCCACCATTGATGCCCTCGGTGTTGTTCACATCGATGACGTGCAATTCCTCTGGCTGCCGCTGGCACACGTGTTCGGTAGCGTGCTTATTGCCTTGCAGCTGCAGATCGGTTTCGTTACCGCTGTTGACGGTCGCGTCCCCAAGATCGTCGAGAATTTGCCTGTTGTGCAGCCAACCTTTATGGCTGCTGTTCCGCGTATCTTTGAGAAGGTTTATGCAGCGGTCAACTCGCAGATCCAAGCTGATGGCGGAGCCAAGGCTAAGATCGCAAACTGGGCGTTCGGTGTTGGAAAGCAGTACCGCGACCAAGAGTTGGCAACTGGCAAGGCTCCGGGCGGCATGCTTGGCGCCAAGTTCGGTATGGCTGACAAGCTCGTATTCTCCAAGGTTCGCGACCGCCTCGGCGGCAAGGTGCGCTTGTTCATCTCCGGTTCGGCAGCACTCTCAGCCGAGATCGCCGAGTGGTTCAACATCGTCGGAATGCCAATCCTCGAGGGCTACGGTCTAACCGAGACCTCGGCTGCTTCGTCGATCGTTCGCCCGGACAACATCAAGTTCGGCACCGTTGGTGAGCCATTCCCTGGCACCACGTTCCGTATTGCCGATGACGGCGAGATCCTGATCAAGGGTGGCGGCGTCATGCGCGGTTACCACAACATGCCAGAGGCAACCGCCGAGGTATTTGTGGAAGATGGTTGGTTCGCTACCGGTGACATCGGTGAAGTCGATGCTCATGGTCGAGTCAAGATCACTGACCGTAAGAAGGACCTGGTCAAGACCTCCGGTGGTAAGTACATTGCTCCATCGGCTATTGCGTCCGAATTCAAAGCTATCTGCCCGATCGGTGGCAACATGGTGGTTCACGCCAATGGCCGCAAGTTCGCCAGTGCTTTGATCACGCTGGATCCAGATTCAGCTGCTGCCTGGGCAGAGAAGAACGGTAAGCCAACCGACCTCGCTTCCCTCAGCAAGGATCCCGAGGTTATCGCCATGATCCAAAGTGATGTGGACGAGCTCAACACCCGTCTCAATAAGTGGGAAACGATCAAGAAGTTCGAAATCCTTGATCGCGACTTCAGCATTGAAGAGGGCGAACTCACCCCAAGCCTCAAGGTGAAGCGCAAGGTCGTCGAAGACCGCTTCACGGATCTCTTCGATTCCTTCTACAAGGACTAGCTAGAAGCTTTTAGAAAAGGCGTCCCTGAGCGATTAGTCGCCAGGGACGCCTTTTTTCATGCGGCAAATGTAGCTTGTGCTCCGATCGGACGAGTATGAGCAGGTAGACCGGGTGAATCTCCACTAGCTTTACTCGCGTCGACTCAAAGCAGAGCGGTAGTGTTTGCAAAAAACGTCAAGAAGTTAGGAAGTTTAACAATGGCTATTGCCAAGGCTCGGGAAGCTCTACCGGAACAAACCCCCACCTTCACGCAGTTGATCTTAGATCGCGTCGCCAAGACGCCAGATCGCCCTGCGTTCCGGAAGCCTACTGAATCAGGGCCTTGGGAGGAGTTCACTTGGAAGGAGTCGGTCGACGACGCAACCGTCTGGGCTGCCGGATTGATCGACGCTGGAGTTGAACCAGAGCAACGTGTCGGCATTGCCTCAGAGACCAGCTACGAGTGGTGCATCGCTGCCTATGCGATTGCTCTAGCTGGTACCGCCATCACAACGGTCTATTCCTCGACTGGCGCTGAAGACGTTGCCTACATCATTGGTGATTCTGACGTTCAGGTTTTATTTGCGCAGAACGAAGGCCAGCTAGCCAAGGTGCGTGAGTTCAAGAGTGAACTGCAGCAGCTTCATCTGATTGTGTTGTTAGAAGGTGAGCCCAAAGCTTCCGATGGCGATTGGGTGATCACGCTCGATGAATTGCGCAAACGTGGTAAGGCTGCTTTGGCTAAAGATGCTGATTTAGTGGCTAACCGTAGCGCTGGAGTGAAGCCAGATTCGTTATCGATCTTGGTTTACACCTCGGGCACTACTGGACGACCCAAGGGTGTCGAGCTGACTCAAGCGAATTGGGCGTACCTCGGTGCGGCTATTGAGGGTATGGATTTGTTCACCATCGATGATGTTGAATACCGTTGGCTGCCGCTGGCTCACGTCTTTGGCAGTCTGCTGATGGCTACTCAGCTGCAGTACGGCTTCGTCTCAGCGACCGATGGCCGAGTTCCCAAGATCATCGAAAATCTGCCAGTGGTGAAGCCGACTGCAATGGCTGCGGTACCTCGAATTTTTGAAAAAGTCTATGCAGCGGTCAACTCGCAGCTGGAAGCTGAAACTGGTGCCAAGGCAAAGATTGGCAAATGGGCTTTCGAAGTTGGTAAACAATACAAAGACCAAGAATTGGCTACGGGTAAAGCTCCTGGAGGTTTGTTAGCCATCAAGTTCAATTTGGCAGACAAGCTGGTGTTCTCCAAGGTTCGTGAACGTCTCGGGGGTCAATTGCGTATCTTCATTTCGGGTTCGGCTGCGCTCTCGGGTGATATTGCTGAATGGTTCAACATCTGCGGTATGCCGATTATCGAAGGCTACGGTTTGACCGAAACCTCGGCTGCCTCAATTGTGGTGCGATGCGACAATATGCGATTCGGCACTGTGGGGGAGCCGGTTCCAGGTACCGAAGTCAAGTTCGCTGATGATGGCGAGATCCTGATCAAGGGCGGCGGTGTTATGCGCGGCTACCACAACCTGCCCGAGGCAACTGCCGAAGTATTTGTCGATGATGGATGGTTTGCCACCGGTGATGTTGGCGAGATCGACGACAAGGGTCGCATCAAGATCACTGACCGTAAGAAGGACCTTCTCAAGACATCAGGCGGCAAATACATTGCGCCGTCGGCAATTGCCACCGAGTTCAAAAAGGTCTGTCCGATCGGCGGCAATATGGTGGTGCATGCTGACGGTCGCAAATTTGCTAGTGCGATCATCACGCTTGATCCTGAAAGTGCCGCTGAGTGGGCTAAGGCCAAAGGCAAACCAACCGACTTGGCCAGTTTGAGTGAAGATCCAGATGTCATCGCCTACGTGCAGAGCTGTGTAGATGAACTCAACGAGGGACTAAATAAGTGGGAGACGATCAAGAAATTTAAAATCTTGGATCGTGATTTCACCATTGAGGATGGCGAACTTACCCCAAGCCTTAAGGTGAAGCGTAAAATCGTAGATGACAAATACTCTGACATTTTCGATTCCTTCTACGAATAGGACCAATCCTGGCAACGCTGCCTGAAGGACCTTCAATCCCGGTCGATATGGCGCTCCCGCCAAGCGCTTTAGCCACGCTGGGGGAGCGCCCATTCGGCGTTTATGTTCACGTGCCGTGGTGTTCTAGTCGCTGTGGTTATTGTGACTTCAACACCTACGTTCCAGGTCACATCTCGGATGCCACGCCCCGCCAGTTCGTAGACGATGCAACCGCCGAGATTGTGTATGCGCGCAGGGCGATCTCCGATTCCCTCACCAGGCCCGTTGACACTGTGTTCTTCGGTGGTGGAACACCAACTCTGCTGCCAGCAGAGCAATTGGGATTTGTGCTCCAAGAGATCCGTGAATCATTCGGGTTCGCCGAGGATGCCGAGATCACAACGGAAGCTAATCCCGAGACATTGTCGCCGGAGTACCTTGAAGCGCTCCGCAAGGCAGGCTTCAACCGACTGAGCTTAGGGATGCAGAGCGCGGTGCCAGAGGTGCTCGCCACACTTGATCGAGTACACACACCAGGTCGAGCCTTGGAGGCAGTGCAGTGGGCGCGCGAAGCAGGATTTGAAGAGATCAGCGTCGATCTGATCTACGGGGCTCCAGGGGAGACGCTCGGGCAATGGCAACAGACTATAGAAGCTGCGCTCTCTGCGAACACCTCGCACATTTCGGCATAGTCCTTGATTGTCGAACCCGGTACTCGGATGGCCAGGCAAGTCGCCAGCGGAGAGTTAATTGCTCAAAGTGAGGATGACCTCGCGGAGTTCTATACCTTGGCAGACTCCCGCTTTGTAGCTGCTGGTCTCGATTGGTACGAGGTTTCCAACTGGGCAAAGCCAGGTTCCGAGGCCAAACACAATCTTGGCTATTGGCGCGGTGACAACTGGTGGGGAGTGGGCCCAGGAGCACATAGTCATATTGGCGGAGTGCGTTGGTGGAACGTGAAGCACCCCGGAACCTATGCGAATAAACTCCGTCGCGGTGAAGCTCCTCTGGCTGATTTAGAGGAACTTACACCTGAGAACCAATTGGTCGAGTTGCTTATGTTGGGTATGAGAACACGTGAAGGAGTGCGAGTAGCCGACTTGACTGAGCTCGGTTTCGACATCACTTCAAGAGAGATTCAGACCTTGGAATCCGAAGGCCTGGTGACTATTTCTGAGATTCCCGAAGGACGTATTTGGGTGCCCGAATCGCGCCGTTTACTGGCGGATTGGGTGGTCAGGCGCATGATCAACGGTTGACACGTTTGGGCGTGTCTGGCTGTCATTGCCAATCAATTCTTTATTACTCTCTGTATATGTGCCCAAAGGCACTGCCTGCGCCAACCGGCCGTAGGACAAAGCAGCCCTTGACAGGGTTCGAATTAGGAATGAGCTTAATCTCATGAGCGACATTAATAACCCGGGCGGGAACGAAGTTCCTGAGAACCAGCCTCCGGCTGCGCCGCCCCCTCCCCCTGCCGGTAGCGCCGGTGGCACACCCCCGCCCCCTCCTCCCGCACCTGAGTACCACGGCGGAGTGAATCCCGCAGACGGTGAATACTCAGTCGGTAAGGCTTTCACCTGGGGCTGGAACAAGTACCGCGACAACTTTGGTCCGATCATTCTGGCCATCATCTTGTACGCAATCATCGGTTTCGTTATTGCCTTGATCTTCGGTGTTCTAGCTGGAGCTACTGGTGGAGCAACGACCGAAATCAAGTTCAACCCTGACACTGGCCAGGTTGAAGCTGTTGAAGCTGCCCGCAGCACTGCTTCGCTGATCTTCTCGATCCTGGGCAACATCATTCTTGCGATCTACGGTTGGTTTGTGTCGGCCGGTATTGTTCGCGGTGTTCTCAAGGTTGCTCGTGGTGAGAAGCTTGAGCTTGCAGACCTTCTGCCAACAGACAAGGCCGGACCGGTCGTCATCGGTTCGATCATTGTTGGTGTCGTCGCTGGTATCCTCGGAGCCCTCGGTTTCATTATCTTCCCAATCCTGGGTCTGATCTGGGTCTTCTTCTGTGGATTCTGGCTGTACTACCTGTACGACAAGGACATTTCCCCAGTGGAAGCGATCAAGTCCTCTTGGAGCTTTGTGCTAGCGAACTTGGTCCAAGTGATCATCTTCGTGCTCGTAGCGATCGTTGCGAACTTCATCGGAGCCATTCTCTGCCTCGTGGGTCTGCTGGTGACTATTCCAGTTACCTACCTCGCGCAGGGTTACCTGTTCCGCAGGCTGAACAACGAAGAGGTTTCCGCTTAAGGATCTCTTAGCTAATCAAAGTTGCCTCTCGCTGGCTGAAGCTCTAGCCCCGATTCGGGGAAGAGCGGAAGCCGCGGGAGGCTTCTTTGTGAGCGGGTAGTTTGAGAGGATTGAGCGCCGGGTTGAACGGCTGGGAATTAACTCTTGACGACGACTGATTGGGTCAACCGATCTGATACAAGTGTCTGGCGTTTGAGATCCCAAATTGGCCAGAGAATTCCCACTAAGCATATAGCGATATCGATGTTGAGCAGAATCCAACGAATCGATGCACGAGCAGGACCCAGTACTTCGCCAGTGTTCATGTCTTGGGTGCGGTAGCCGAGCAGCATTTTGCCTACCGATTGGCCAGTCGTGCCTTCGAGCCAGCCTTTATTGACCAAGCAAATAATGCTCGCCAAGACAATGGGGATCAATAGATTGACCGAGCCTGCTACTTCGCCCGCCACATAGTAGGGGCGGGGTGGGTCGCCGTAGTGTTCCACAACCATGCCTTGACCGGGTCGTCCGAAGATCATGGAGCTGAGCCAAAAGACAAAGAAAACGGGAAGATAGTCGATCCCCGTCGTCGCCATTCGCCAAGGCCACGGAGCGTTGTCGCTAGCAGAAGTACCAGAATTCATTGGGGTCAAGTCTAATCCCTCAAGACAATTGCGTTCGTGAATCTGTCAGAAAGGAAGGTTTGCTTCTTGACGTCCCACAACGGCCATAGGACGCCGATATAGCAAATGAAGAAATCCACGAACAGCAGTAGAACTCGGATACAGCCATTCTTCGCGCCAAGTGAGCGGCGGGTGGTCTCATCAACGGTAGTGAAGCCCAAGACTTGTTTGCCGATTGATTTTCCCGTTGTCCCTTCTCGGTAGCCCTTATTCCAGAACCAGTAGAGGAGGATCGCAATAACCGCGAGTACTTCTATAGCGATTCCCGCAGCGGAGGTTCGGGTGACTTCTGCTGTGATGTCCTGTCCACCATTGCGCCCGATCACCTCAAGGCTTGTGGTTTCGGTTGCCCTGGCGATCAAATTCGCGATAGATCCAACGATGAGGACGGGCACCACGTCAATCAAATAGGCGAGTACGCGGCCACCCCACGACACATAGGGGAGGGAAGACGAAACTTGCTTCTTTGTAGCGGTTTGGGTGGCTGCTGCCGAGTTTGATTCGCCTTGACCCTCGTCAATGGGATCTTCATTTGGCCCTGCTGCCTGTTCCGCGGCGTCTTCAACTGGCTCTGCCACAGCATCTTCGGAGGCTTCGTTGGTGCCGTTGGCGTTCTCCAAAGGCTCCTGTTCGTCCGTGGTCATGGGACAAGCTTGGCACATTGCTTAGCTCTGCGTTTAAACTATCCACATGTCACATGAATCGCTGTCAGCGGCAAAGCCTGTTCGCGGTGCCGATCAGCGTCGCCTCGAGGTGTTGCGAGCCATTGTTGAGGACTTTGTGACAACTTCGGAGCCGGTCGGGTCTAATGCTTTGGTCAGTCGTCATGAGCTTGGAGTGAGCTCGGCAACGATCCGCAACGACATGGCCGCTCTAGAGGAAGCAGGCTACATCGAGCAGCCCCACACATCTGCTGGTCGTGTACCAACTGACAAGGGCTACCGCTTGTTCGTGGACCAGCTGGCCGAAGTTCGTCCGCTCAGTTCTGCCCAGCGCCGTGCAATCGATTCGTTCTTAGGAACCGCAGTTGATCTAGATGACGTGATGGCGAGCACTGTTCGGCTCTTATCGCAGTTGACGCGTCAAGTGGCGGTCGTCCAATACCCCTCGTTGACGCGCTCCAGCGTGCAGCATGTGGAACTCGTTGAGCTGGGGCCAGGTCGTCTGCTGCTCGTGATGATCGCCGAGACTGGCCGGGTTGAGCAGCGAGTAGTCATGGTTCCTGAGCTAGGGAGCGATGACATAGCGGTTATGCGTGACGAACTCAACCAGCGGGTCGCAGGCCACTCCTTCTCTGATGTGTCGCGCAATGTTCAAGATCTCGCGGTCAGATTTACTGGGCCGGCACGTGCGGCGACGACTGCTGTGGTGGCAACCCTGCTTGAGACGGTTGTGGAACGCCAAGAGGAGCGCGTCATGGTGGGTGGCACCGTCAACCTTGCGCGGGCAGGCGGCGAATTCGCCCAAGATCTAGAGCCGATCTTGAGTGCGCTCGAGGAGCAAATGGTGCTTCTGCGACTACTGAGCGAGCAGGCTGATCCTGTCAGTCAAGATTTGGCGGTGACGATCGGTCACGAAAATAGCGAACTCAGCTTGGCCAGTACCTCGGTGGTCACCGCAGGTTACGGCACCGAAGGCAATGAGGTTGCCCGTTTGGGGATTGTCGGTCCTACGCGGATGGATTACCCAGGCACGATGTCTGCAGTTCGGGCGGTCGCCCGCTATGTGGGTCGCCTGATGCCAGGTGCTTAGCAATGGGGAAGAATAGCAAGATGGCCGCTGACTATTACTCTGTGTTGGGCGTCTCCAGGGATGCCACAGGTGAAGAGATTAAGCGTGCTTACCGCAAGCTGGCTCGCGAACTACACCCAGATGTCAATCCTGACCCCGACACTCAGGAGCGCTTCAAGCAGGTGACCGCAGCCTACGAGGTCCTCTCTGATCCGTCTAAGCGCCAGATGTACGACTTGGGTGGAGATCCGCGCGGCGGCCAAGGTGGTGGATTCGGTGGCGCCCCTGGGTTCGACTTCGGCGACATCATGGATGCCTTCTTTGGTCAAGGTGCTAGTGGTAGTCGAGGACCTCGTTCACGTGTCCGTCGAGGTCAAGATGCACTCATTCAGCTTGAGGTCGATTTGTCGGAGGCCGTGTTCGGTGCCACTCGTGACATCACGGTTGACACCGCAGTGAACTGCGAGACTTGCGAGGGTGAAGGGACAGCACCAGGCACCGATCGCATGACTTGCACTCTGTGCAAGGGTGCAGGCGAAGTTCAGACTGTCCAACGTTCCTTCCTCGGCCAAGTGATGACCACCAGGCCTTGCCCGCAGTGTGGCGGTTTTGGCAATGTCGTGGTGACACCGTGCCCCGAGTGCGCTGGTGACGGACGCGTTCGTACCCGTCGAACGCTCACGATCAAAGTTCCCGCAGGCGTCGAGACTGGCACGAGGATCCAGCTGCAAGGCAAATCCGAAGTTGGACAGGGTGGTGGACCGGCAGGCGATCTCTATGTGGAGGTTGTGGTCCGTGAACACCCGGTGTTCACGCGAAGTGGTGACGATTTGCTGTGCCAGGTCAAGATTCCGATTACTGCGGCAGCGCTAGGAACCTCGATCGATATTGACACTCTGGACGGGCCCGAGACGATCAGTCTGCGTCCAGGTATTCAATCTGGCTACGTGCAGACGCTCAAAGGCAAAGGCGCTGGCAGGCTGCGGTCTTCCGGACGTGGGGATTTGCACGTTGAGGTGATTGTTATGACGCCCACCAAGCTGGATGCTCAGCAAGAGGAACTACTTCGCCAATTCGCCAACTTGCGCGGCGAAGAAGATCGCCAGTCCGTTGTGGCTGATGCGCAGGAGTCGGGCATTTTCTCGCGGATCCGCGACGCATTCAAATAGGTTTGACCGCGAGGTATTTGTGACATGACGTTGCCCATGTTTTTTGCTGAATCCGGCACGCTAGACGAAGTTAATCAAGATTCTCTGATTGTCGTGACCGGTGATGAAGGTCGTCACGCAGTCACAGTCAAACGCATCCAAGTTGGTGAGCAAGTCCTGATCGCTGACGGATCCGGGCTTGTTGCAAACTGCACTGTCGTTGAGACGCGTGGCAAGGACTCTCTCACGGTTCGGGCCGATTCATGGGGGCCTTCGGATTCACGCACCGATTTGATCGTTGTGCTCGCACTGATCAAGGGCGAGCGGATGGAACGTGCGGTTGAACAACTCACCGAGGTGGGCGTTGGGACGATTGTGCCGTGGGCAAGCGAGCGTTCAGTAGTGACTCTTAAAGGCGATGCGGCGACAAAAATTCACAAGCGTCTAGAGCGCAAGGCATTCGAAGCAGCTAAGCAATGCCGACAGCCCAGTGTGCCCAAGGTGCTTCTGCCAATTTCGACAGCCGGGCTCACCGAATTTTTGCAACTATCTGAGGCGAGTAAGGGACGCGACATCCTGGTTTTACACGAGGAAGCAACCGTCGACTTGTCATCGGATGATACGGCTGCCCGGGTCCTGATAGTTGGACCGGAAGGTGGTCTGACTCCAGCCGAAGTTGAGAACTTTGAACAGCTCGGCTCGGAGACACGACTAATGGGTCGAAATGTCATGCGGGCTGGTACAGCAGCCGTAGTCGGTGCCGCCTGGTGCATCCTGCACAGATGACGCCATTTACTAGCGACCCGCTTACTGCGATAATGGCTCAATGAGTGATTGTTTATTTTGTTCGATCGTCGCGGGAGACATCCCTGCCGACAAGGTCGCCGAAACCGACGAGGTTCTCGTGTTCCGCGATATCGATCCCAAAGCACCGAGTCACTTGTTGGCGATTCCGAAGGAGCATTATGTGAATGTGGCTGAGCTGTCAGAGGCAGACGCTGATCTTGCGGGTCGACTCCTCGCCACGTTGACCAGCGTTAGCGAGATCTCGGGGAATACCGAGGGTTACCGGGTCGTTTTTAACACTGGCCAACTGGGTGGTCAAACTGTTGATCACGTCCATGCGCACTTGCTCGCCGGCCGACAGATGACTTGGCCACCTGGATAGAAAGAGGAACTTTGACTGAAACAGCCACTGAAGTGGTCGTAACCGTGCCCAACTCTCAACCGATGGTTGGGCTACTTGGCGTGGGCGATGAAGTCTTGCGAGAGATCGAACGCTGCTTTGTCGAGGTTGATATTCATGTTCGCGGCAACCAGATCACGCTGACTGGATCGGAGCAGGAGACTGCGATTGCTCGTCAGTTGTTGGACGAACTTCTCATGGTGCTGCGATCAGGTCACGCCGTCACAACCGATTCGATCGAGCGATCCATTGCGCTCATTCGTGCTGGCGAGGCAGTGTCGCCTTCACAACTCTTGACCGCAGGGATCTTGAGTAGTCGCGGTAAGTCGATTCGCCCCAAGACTCTGAATCAAAAAGAGTACGTCGATGCGATCGACAAGAACACCGTGATCTTCGGTATTGGTCCGGCTGGTACGGGCAAGACTTATCTCGCAGTGGCCAAGGCAGTTCAGGCCTTGCAAGCCAAAAAGGTGAATCGAATCATCCTGACTCGTCCGGCCGTCGAGGCAGGAGAGAAATTGGGATTCTTGCCAGGAACTTTAAGTGAGAAGATCGACCCTTATTTGCGTCCGCTCTATGACGCCCTACACGACATGATCGACCCGGATTCGATCCCCAGGCTCATGACTAGCGGGACTATTGAGGTTGCCCCATTGGCGTATATGCGTGGCCGCACACTCAACGATGCTTTTGTGATCTTGGACGAAGCTCAAAACACCACACCTGAACAGATGAAGATGTTCCTCACTCGTCTCGGATTCGGTTCCACCGTGGTGGTAACCGGTGACGTCACACAGGTCGACTTGCCCGGCCAAGCCCCGTCTGGGCTGAGAGTCGTACGCGACATTCTGCAGGGGATCCCTGAGGTCGCATTTTGCGAGTTGACTAGCCGGGATGTTGTGCGACATCCGCTGGTCGGCAAGATCGTCGATGCCTATGGCAAACATGACAGCAAGTCCAATCGCTAGAGTGGAACCCATGTCTATCGACATTTCCAACGAATCCGGGATTGAGTGCGACGAGCGCTCCCTCGTGGCTCAGGCTGCCTATGTGATGGGGCGCCTGCGTTTGCATCCGCAAGCAGAGTTGGCGATCACGTTGGTAGATGAAGGAACTATGACCGTTCTTCACGAGCAATGGATGAACGAGCCTGGACCGACGGATGTGTTGTCGTTCCCTATGGATGAGCTTCGGGCTGATGAGGGCGAACCTCAAGAAGGCCACCTCGGTGACATCGTGGTGTGCCCTCAAGTGGCACAACGGCAGGCAGAGGTTGCAGGCCATAGCTTCCGTGACGAAATGGGTGTGCTTGTCACCCATGGCATTTTGCATTTGCTGGGTTACGACCATGCGGAACCGGACGAAGAACGTCTAATGTTCGGACTCCAAGGCCAGCTAGTCGCTGAATTCAAACACGAGCATCCTGAACTCTATGAACCGTCGGAACCGGGCGATTCTGAGAATCCCGAAAACGCCGAGAATTCCGAGCGGGAAGCTACCAGGTGAATAGCTACCTGGGAGTGATAGTCGGCGCGGTGATGATTTCGCTCATCATCGGTTACATCATTGCCAGGAGTTCAGGCGTCGTTGCAGGCTATTTGCGTATGGCGTTCGAACCAATCAGTAACGCTCTCATGTCTTTTGGCAATGTTGTCATTCCCGGAGCCAAAGCTCGCAAAGGCAAATTCTCGACTGACCCTGAGTTGCGAGAATTCGTAGACAAGGCCGAAGCTGCCGACATCATTGAGGACGACGAGCGTCAAATGATCCAGTCTGTCATCGATTTGGGTGACACTTTGGCGCGTGAGGTCATGGTGCCGCGTACCGACATGGTGTGGATCGAGTCGACTAAGACTGCCAGGCAAGCGCTGTCGTTGTGCTCGCGCTCGGGCTTTAGTCGAATCCCTGTTGTTGGTGAGGATCTCGACGATGTTGTAGGGATTCTTTTTCTCAAAGACATCGTCAAAGCGGAACTTACCGGACAAAGTGGCACGGGCAATACCTATGTAACCGATCTGATGAGGACAGTTCACCGAGTGCCAGAGTCGAAACGCGTCGACGATGTGTTGAGTGAGATGCAAGCCGAACATAACCACCTTGTTCTGGTAATTGATGAGTATGGCGGCACAGCAGGTCTGGTTACGATCGAGGACATTGTCGAGGAGATCGTGGGGGAGATTGCCGACGAGCATGACCAGGGTGAGATTCCCGAGGCGGTCGAGGTCGGGCCAGGCGTATGGCGCGTAAACACTCGAATGCAACTTGACGATTTTGCGGAATTGACCGGGCTTGGTGTGAGCGAAGAAGTTGAGGATGTTGACTCTGTGGGTGGCCTCCTCGCTCACAGGCTAGGAGTCGTGCCGATACCTGGTTCCACGATCCAGATCGACAACTTCCAGATCCTCGCCGAATCCGGAACTGGTAGACGCAATCGAGTTGCTACCGTATTGGTGACGGCCCAAGAACCAACCGACGCGCACGAATCTTTAGATGCGAAGCCAGATGAAAGCGAATCACATGACCGATCTTGATGATCTACTGTCCATCAGCGAAGAGGACCAGAAGCTGATCACCTTGGCCAAGGCTGCCCGCGCTCGGATTGGAGCGCTTGAGGGCGCAGCAGTTCGCGATACGACGGGACGCAGCTTCACCGGGGCGACGGTACCGCTCACCACGGTCTCGCTGTCAGCGGTTGATTTGGCAGTCGCTTCGGCCTATGCCTCAGGTGCAGATGGGCTTGAAGCTGCTGCCTTGATTTCGGCTGAGGGTGCTATCGACCAGAAGTCGATGGACGTAATTAGTGAAATGGGTAACGGTCGAGTTCGAACCTATGTGTGCGACGAGAGTGGCGAAGTTATGGCCGTGCTCGCAGGCGAGAACTAGGCGATGCTCATGACCAATCCAGAGGACTTCCGCAGCGGTTTCGCCTGTCTTGTAGGAAGGCCAAATGCAGGCAAGTCGACGCTCACCAATGCAATGGTGGGTTCCAAAATTGCGATTACTTCTGATCGCCCGCAGACGACTCGTCGCGTCGTTCGAGGAATTGTGAATCGACCAGATGCGCAATTGATCATTGTGGACACTCCAGGTCTGCATCGTCCGCGTACCTTATTGGGCGAGCGCCTCAACGATTTGGTGTACGCCACTTGGACCGAGGTCGATGTCATCGGGTTCTGCTTGGCTGCCGACGAGAAGACTGGTCCGGGTGACAAATTCTTGGCTGGAGAACTCGCCAAGATTCAACGCACAGCCGTCGATGTGGTTGTGACCAAAACGGATGTGGCGACGCCGGAGCAAGTGATGCAGCGGTTAGCCGAAGCCCAGCAATTGTGTGAAGAAGTCGAGCTCAAGGTGCGTAATTTTGTGCCTGTGTCGGCTGTCGACGGCAACAACGTTGACGAGTTGATAGGTCTGTTCACCTCGGATCTGCCGGAAGGGCCGCCGCTTTACTCCGGTGACACCATCACCGATGAGCCTGAAGAAGCCATGATCGCCGAACTAATCCGCGAGGCTGCGCTCACCGAAGTCGATGACGAATTACCGCACTCCGTTGCCGTGACGATCGACGAAATGTCATTGCGCGAAGACCGTCCAGACGATAAACCATTGTTAGACATCCACGCCACCATTCATGTTGAACGTGAGAGTCAAAAGCCGATCATCATCGGCAAGAAGGGCGCCAAGCTCAAACGAATTGGTTCTAATGCCAGACAGGGAATCGTCAAGCTCATTGGGATGCCGGTCTACCTCAACATTCACGTACGCGTGGCCAAGGAGTGGCAACGTGATTCCAAGCAGCTACGGCGACTGGGTTTCTAAACCAGAAACTTCTGTCGGTATTTGCCTGGTCATTTCTTCTTGTTCTTTTTGGGCTTTACTGCTCGTTTGAGCTTGCCCAGAGCTTGACGACCAGTTGACGATTGCTTCGTTAAATTCCAGTATTTGGACTGCTTCTTGAGTGCCGAGACGTGTGGTTTGTAGTACGGCTCGGACAGTGAGAGATGGGGACGTTCCCATGCAATGTTCGTGCTCAGAATCTTTGCCGGATTTCCTCCGATGGCGCAGTTGTTGGGAAACGTTCCCGAGACAAGGCTTCCTGCTCCCACTACGGAACCTTCGCCGATGACTGCTCCCTTGAGGATCGATGATTCGATGCCCAGCCACACATGGTCTTTGATCGTAATGTCCCGCGATACGTTGATTCTCTTGCCGCTGGTCACATCAAATATTGGGTGGCCATCGTCTGAGCGAATACGGACGCCAAGTGCGATCATGCAGTCATTGCCGATCTGGACAGTGGTTCCTTCACAAGCAGAAATATCTACAGGTCCGGTAGACGACACAGACTTGCCAATTTTGATGGTGGAATCTTGGCCAATGCGGATCCTGGCCGAAAACTTTGCCCGAGTTCGTTTGATGATGAGCGTTCCGTTGTCGCAGTCCATCAAGACGCTCATGAACGGGATGTTTGCTTGTGGGTCAATAATCACTCGATTGTTGCTGCCCCGGAACGTTACGAATGACTTTGGAGATGTCGTCCCAGAAAACTCGATGACGTTACCTTTGTCGTCTGAATAGTCTTGAAGTGGGTTGGTATGCATCGCAGCTTCATTCGGTTTACGGTCAGGTTCGAGAAGTAGCTCAATCAGCCACATGCTCTTGGGACATATTACAGTCCGGACATCTACATCGTCTGGGTTTTAGTCGACCAGTCGGTTATGGGTCGCGACTACGAGCGTAGGGCGTCGAGCATGATGGCAGTCCGGATCACACCAATGTGTGAGTAGGCCTGCGGATGGTTACCCAAGCCGCGTTCATCTGACACGTTGTACATCTCGGATAAGAGACCGGTACCTCCGCGGCACGAGATCATTTGGCGGAACAGATTCTCGGCAGTATCGATCTTGCCGCCAGCGATATAAGCCTCGATCAGCCACGAAGTGCAGATGTGCATGCCGCCCTCGGTGCCAGGTAGGCCGTCATCGTGACGGTAGCGGTAGACGGTTGGCCCGTCGCGCAGTGATGCCTCCACAGCAGCGATCGTGCCGGTAGCTTTCGGGTCCAGGCCATCAACCATTCCACTAGTGATCACAGCGAGACAAGCAGCATCAACATCTTTGCGTCCATAGGCCGAGACGAAGGTTCCAAGTTCTTCGTCCCAACCGTTGGCGAGGACATCGTCTCGGATCGTATTGGCTAGCTCGTACCACTGATCAGCATCGTGTCCGCCCATCTCAAGCAGTTCGATCGCCTTAGTCACAGCCACCCAGCACATGACGCGCGAATGCACGTGCTTACGCGGCTCATCACGGATCTCCCAGATTCCGTGGTCGGCTTCTTCCCAGCGACGTTCAACAGCCTCGACGCATTCGGAGACGAGTCGGATATCTGTTGGCGTGACTGCTCCTCGGGCCTTAGCTGCGGTCACAAGCATCGAACAGATCGGGCCAAAGACGTCCAGCTGGACTTGACCCTGAGCCGCATTACCAATCCGCACTGGACGGCTTCCTGCGTAGCCTGGGAGCA
>CAUJDH010000003.1 GCA_963169225.1 Actinomycetota bacterium | reverse complement strand
GGTATTCGGATGGAGCACCACAGGAACCCTCGCGGAATACGCCTGCGTTCCCGCGCAAAACCTCGTGCCTGTGCCAGACAATGTGTCGCTAACGGATGCAGCAACGGTTCCCACGTCAGCACTCACAGCGCTGCAAGCATTGCAAAAGGTCGCGAATGTTCAACCCGGTCAGAGGGTGTTGATCACGGGAGCCTCTGGCGGTGTGGGCTCCTTCGCCATCCAGATCGCCAAAGCCTATGGTGCCGAGGTGACAGGAGTATGTAGCACCCGCAACGTCGAATTGGTTCACTCAATCGGCGCTGACCACGTCGTTGACTACACCAACACCGACTTCACGCTCACCAAAGAACGCTACGACGTCATCCTCGACAATGTGGAGGCCCAGCCGCTAGCTACTACCCGCCAAGCACTAACACCTACAGGAATTTTGATACCCAACAACGGACACGGCGGTCGTTGGCTTGGCCCCATCCGCCGGATCATCAAAGCGCGTGTACTGTCCGGATTCACCCGTCAGCAGCTTCGACCCTTCGCTTCGATCGAGAAGCGTCAGGACCTACTCACCTTGGCCGATTTACTCGCGACCGGACAGGTCACTCCCGTTATCGACCGCTCCTACTCCCTCGATGAAGCAGCCGAAGCTCTCCGCTATATCTCGGCCGGCCATACCCAAGGGAAGGTCGTGATCACCGTCTGACGACCGAACCGACAGGAACGACTCAACCCACACTAGACACGCCCTGACCTGCCGCCCGTCCGGCGGATGGCCAGCTCTTATCGAAAGAAGAACCGATGACCGTCCAAACAGAAACCCCGAAACTGCTCGACAATCCGAAAATCCCCGTGCAGGCCAAGCTCGCAGCGGCCTGGACCAGCCTCATGTTCCTCATCATCTACATCGACTACTTCCACCTGTACCAGCCCGGCGAGATCGATCTAATACGCAGTGGCCGCATCTTCGAGTTCGACATCAACGGAACTTTAATGTCCATCTTCTTTGTGATCATCGCGATACCGGCCTTGATGATCCTGCTTTCACTCCTGCTCCCCGCCGGGATAAACCGCACCACCAACCTCGTCGTAGGCGTGCTTTACATACCGTGCGTGGGGATGAACTTCATAGGTTCACTCCCCGACTACACCCTCTACTACGCCCTCACTATCGGAGTCGAGGTATTGATCTTGGCTTACATCCTTCGCTCCGCCTGGAACTGGCCTCGAAGCGCCGATGCATAGCTATTTCAGGTTTTGGCGGTTACTTGCTAAATAGAAAATGAGGCCCCGAAGGGCCTCATTTTCTATTGGTAGCGGGGGCAGGATTTGAACCTGCGACCTCTGGGTTATGAGCCCAGCGAGCTACCGAGCTGCTCCACCCCGCGTCGGCTTAGCCAGCTTACGCCACTGGCTTACTTCAATCACAGTTAGGTGCGCCTCAAACGAGAATTCTTCTATTCTGAACTCCAATCGATCCAGAAAATTGCTCTCCTTACTTAACCGAATAGATGGTCATCACCGTTTTTCTTGCGACAAGGTTTGCATGCACCCAACACTGGGTATTTCACAATCAACAGACCTAGACAAAAGCAGGTTGCGAACAGACGAACGATAGGAAAACCAATGAACGAGCCAGAAGCACAATCGGAGCAAGAAGCCACACCAGAAGATGGCAAGCTTGATGACGAAACTCTCAGTCAAGCTGCTGGCGGCAATGCAATCATTCAGCAGATGAACAAAGATCTACGCCCACCCGCGTAGTCGCTACTGACCAGCTTTAATCTTGGCCTGCAAATCACGGGCTTTGCGAATCGCCTGATTCAAGTCATCCTGGGCTTTGCCATAAGCGGCGAAATCGCCTTCACGCAGAGCCTTCTCGCCAGCGGCAAACGCCCGGTCAATCTCATTCAAGGCATCGGTCAACTGATCCTGCAGCGACTTATTACTTGCAGGCTTGTCCTTGTTGTTATTGCCACCATTATTCGGCTGCGGGATGCTGCCACCCTTGGCTGGTACGACGCCGACCTTGGCCAGGCCTTCGGCCAGCGTCTCTTCTAGCGCGACCTTCTCACCAAACCCGACAAGCACACGCTGCAGCAATGGGTAGCCGTCCTGCGAAGCACGCACATAGACCGGCTCCACATATAGGATTCCGTCGCCAACTGGCAGTGATAGCAAGTTACCCAAATCAACTTGCGCACTACCTCGCCTGAGCAGAGTCAGCTGATTGGCAACCTCCGGATTGGACTCGAAGTTGTTTTGCACCTGCTTCGGTCCGGGAATCGTCGTGTTGCGTGGCAACTGGAGAACCTCAAAGTTGCCGTAGTTCTCGTCAGGCGTGGAATCCACGGCCATGAATGCAGCCAACGTCGGTCGGTTGATCGGCGCAAATGTCGTCGTCAACGAGAACGCTGGAGTGGTTTGCTTAGGCATCTGCATCTGCAGGTAGTACGGCGGTTGTTTAAGTCCAGCCTGCTTTGTCGGATCCTCGGGCACAACCCAGAAGTCTTGACCGTTGTAGAACGGACCAGGCTCGGTGACGTGGTAACGCGAATACATCTGGCGCTGGAGGCTGAATACGTCTTCTGGATAACGCACATGCGCAAGTTCAGCAGCCGGGATTGAAGACTTGGGTTGCACGACATCCGGGAATACGCTCTGCCAGGTTCGCAGGATCGGATCCTCCTCATCCCACGCATAGAGCTTTGCCGTGCCATCGAACGAATCCACCACAGCCTTTACCGAATTGCGGATGTAGTTGATCTGGTTGCGAGGATTCACACCAGCACTGGCGGCAGCTTGGCTATCACCGCTAGCCTCAGCCAAGCTGGTGCGCGACGAGAACGGGTAGTTGTTTGAACTCGTGTAGCCGTCAATAACCCACTTGATGCGACCGTCAACCACGATCGGGTACGGATCTTCATCCAGGGTCAGCCACGGGGCAATCTTGGACACGATGGTTTTGGGGTCACGGTCCCAAAGAATCTTGGAATCAGAATTGATCAAGCTCGACAGCATGATGTTGGGGTCTTGGAACTTGAGTGCGAACATCGCTCGTCGGAACGCGGAACCCATCTCGGCGCCGCCGCTGCCTTCATAAGTGTTGTTGCGCTGACCGTCAGGCGCCTTGTCGTCCGGATAGTCGAGCTCACGCGGGTTCTCAACGTCGCCACCGACGATCGAATAGTTCGGGGAGTTCTCACCGAAGTACACTCGCGGCTCAGTGATCTTGAGATCACCCTGAGGAGGAATGTTCTGCTCGAAGAAGACCGGGTTTCCGTTCGCCTGTTTGGCATTGTCGTTAGCAGCCACGAATCCGTAACCGTGGGTGTAGACGAGGTGGTCGTTAGCCCAGTTGCGTTGATCATCTGCAACACCGTCGAGGTTGACCTCTCGAGCTGCCACAATCGCACCACGCTGTTTGCCGTCGATTGTGTAGCGATCAACATCAAGCTCGTTTGGGAAAGAGTAGAAGCTACGAATCTGCTGAAGTGCACGGAACGTTGGCGACACCACGGACGGGTCTACCAAACGAACATTATTGAGCGTTCCGGTTTGCGTATTGAGGACTTGGCGGTCAGGCGTGGCCTTAGCGTTGTACTCGCTCTTCTTGATCTTGTCCAAATCGAATGCTTTACGAGTCGCATCGATGTTCGTCTTGATCGACGGCGCCTCCCGAGTGAGCTCGCTCGGATTAACCTGGAACTGTTGGACAATTGCCGGGTAGATTCCGCCAATGATGATCGCCGAGATTACAAGCAGGCCGATCGCCGAACCCGCGATGGGCCACGAACGACGGAAAGCGTTAAAGAACAATAGCCCTGCGCAAATCAACGCGATCACCATGAGGATCTGCTTAGCAGGCAGAACGGCATGGATATCTCGATAGGTCAGACCCGTGAATCCACCAGCTAAATCCTCGCTCTTGAGCGCCAACGAATATCTATCGAGCCAATACGAAACTGCTTTAAGTAGGCAGAACAGACCCAACAGGATCGACAACTGAACCTGCGCTGCTTGACTTACTCGCGGACCCGGTGGCTGTAGCCGAACCGCGCCGTAGATGTAGTTGACGAATGCCATCAGGATGAACGCAAGCACAACAATTGCGAACAAGAAACCGACGATGAATCGGATCCATGGATACGAGAACATGTAGAACCCGATGTCCTGGCCGAACTGCGGATCAACCTCGCCATAAGGAACTTGATTGCGCCACATCGACCAACTGCGCCACTCTGAGGCAGCCGCGATTCCGGCCACCAGTCCGATAACCAACGGGATGATGAAGAACAACGGCTTACGTACGGTTTCGAGACTCTGTCGGTAACGCGCGAGACTTAGTTGCTCTTGTGTGCGCGGAGCTTCGCTCGGTGCGAACCGGTACGCAATCATCATGGCGGCGCCGAGCGCAACAGCCATGAGGATTCCGAAGGCCAAGAATAGACCGATCTTGATCCAAATTTGAGTCGTGAACACTGACGTTGAATCGAACGAGTCAAACCACAAATAGTCTGTGAAGAATCCGGCGAAGATCGAGAACAGGATCGCTAATACTGCGAGCACAACGAGTGTGGGAATCAGTACGCGGCCGCGCTTGTCATTGCCGCCATTTTTGCCGGCACCTGACGGTCCGGTGGGGCCGGATGGTCCTTGCGGTCCAGACGAGTTGGACGGTGTCGTGTAGCTCACGCACCCTACCTTACGAGAGAATGACGCCATGAATACAACGCCTCCCGTAAGTAGCGCGTCAAATCTCGATAAACAACGCCTGGTGACCGCACTTTTGGAGCTGGAATTGCATGTTCACGCCGACGGATGGGACGGCCCACCCAGGCTCTTTGCACTTGGACGCCTAGGGGAACTCGTGGCCACAGAGCCCGAGTTAGCGAGTGCGCTTGGCCTTGAGGGAGATGGGCGCGACCCCGACGACGCCAGCCTCGTGCCGATCGAACAGGAATGGGGTTCGCTTACAGGTCCCCTTGACGAGTCGCTCGCCCAGATTATGTGGCCACCACAGGTAGCCGGTGCGGCTATCACCATGGAGCGACTCGTGTTACCGCCAGCTGCCGAAGAGCAAGTCGCTGCGATGTCGGACCCTCAAGAACAGCTCGAACTTGCCACTAATCATCCTGAACGACAAGATATGCGCGTCGCGGTTGCAGTTCTGCGCGATGGTTCCCATATGTGCGCAGTGCGGGCACGTGGCCAAGACGGTGATACCGACGTGCTCTCTGGACCCGACTTGGTTCCGGGTTTGGTCGAAGCGCTTCAGTCAACGTTCCAGACCGACGTCGAAGCTAACAGCTAACTAGACTCGCTAGTCGCCTCACAGCGCGGCAGGTTCTTGTCGCCAGAACGCCACTTACTGAGCACGTCGAGCGCCTCCGAAAGAGTCTCGACCGGCACTACTGGCATTGACTCCGGTTCGTTGCCAATCACGTCTTCACAGTTGGCTTTCGCCACGAGGAAAATCTCGGAACCCTTAGTGCGCGCGGCATCTAGTTTTTGCTTAACTCCACCGACTGGTCCAACCTCACCGTCGGAATTGATAGTTCCGGTTCCACTCACGACTTTGCCGTTATTGAGTTGCTCCGGTACTAGCTTGTCGATAATCGCCAGTGCAAACATCATTCCGGCGCTTGGACCGCCGACTCCCTCGACTCCAAATTCGACGTCGACCGGACCTTCGTAGTGGTCCATCGATTGGATACCAAGGTACCCCTTCTTAGGGTCTACGGGACTAGCCACAAGCTTCGGCTTGACGGTCATCGGCTTGCCGTCACGCACAATGTCGATCTCGATAGTGGTTCCAGGTTTCTGAGCTTGTACGAGTTTGACTGTCTGCTGCGGTGACGTCACTTTGGTACCAGCAACCCTCACCAGTACATCGCCATCTTTGAGAATGCCGCTGGCCGGCGAATCATCCAAGACA
>CAUJDH010000002.1 GCA_963169225.1 Actinomycetota bacterium | reverse complement strand
CAGACGACTGTTGGACCGGGTTGTCTTAGGCAGGAAGATCGTTCCCACCTCGTCGCCTGAAACGGCAACGTCGGCCTGAGCCGCAGAGGTCAGTACGACCGGGATGCCAGCGGCACCGGCGATCCGTGCAGCCTCGACCTTCGTCTTCATACCCCCGCTACCAACTCCGCTGCCCGGTCCACCAATATCGACACCTTCGAGTCGGTCGCTTGAGGCCACCACCGAAATCGCCTTAGCATCAGGATCTGACGGGTGACGGTCGTAAAGCGAATCAGTGTCCGAGAGCAAAATCAACGCATCAGCCTCAACGATGTGCGCAACAAGAGCAGCCAACCGGTCGTTGTCACCAAAGCGGATCTCGTTGGTAGCTACGGTGTCGTTCTCATTAACCACCGGAACCACGCCAAGCGCTAGCAATTGAGCCAAGGTCTGCCGAGCATTGCGATAGTGAGCACGCCGGTCAACATCGTCCGCAGTCAACAAAACTTGACCGACCTGGATTCCGTGACGACCAAACTCCGAGCTATACGAGGCGAGCAAGATTCCCTGGCCCACACTCGCCACAGCCTGCTGCGTCGCCAATTCTCGCGGACGGTGTGAAAGCCCCATCGGGCCAAGTCCGGAGGCGATAGCACCACTGGAGACGAGAACGACTTGCTTGCCTTGAGCCACTAGATCAGCTGCCGTATCGACCAAAGCGATGAGCTTGGCCTTATCGAGCTGACCTTCCGGCGTTGTCAACGACGAAGAACCAATCTTGATCACAATTCGAGAAGCTTCGCGTACGGCACTGCGCGCTTGCGCTGCGTCAGTCATTGCGTCTCCCTCCTCGTCGTTGTGGCCGCTATAAGTCTGCCCTATTCCATAAACCGGATGTCGGTTCCGCGCGGACCTGCCGCCGGTCCGTCGCCTGCGTAGATCGAGGGCCGCCAGTCGAACACCACCGCATTGTCTTCTTCGCCGATGATCACTGTCGCCCCTGGAGTGGCACCTAGCCGCTCGAGCTCTTCCTCGACACCCAATCTGGCCAAGCGATCCGCCAAGTATCCGACAGCTTCTTCATTAGCGAAGTCAGTCTGCTTGACCCAGCGCGTTGGCCTAGCACCACGCACACGGTAAGCGTCACCCTCGACCACGACCGTGAAGTCTTGATCATCCACTGCCTTGGGGCGAATCACGATCCGCGGAGCTTCCTCATGTAGAGCCTCTTGAGTTGCGCGCCATTCCTCGACAAACTTGGCCATCGTGAATGCCAACTGATCGAGACCGGCGTGAGTAACGACTGAGACCTTGAGGATCGGGTAACCGAACTTCTCCAGATCCTTGACCACCAGCTCCGCCAAATCTTCAGCCTCGGGGATGTCCACTTTATTGAGGGCGATGATGCGTGGCTTGTTGGCTAGTCCGCCGTACTCTTTGAGTTCGTTCTCAAGTGCGTCGATGTCGGATGCCGGGTCACGGCCGGGCTCTAGCGTCGCGCAATCAACCACATGAACCAACACAGCGCAACGCTCAATATGGCGCAGGAACTCCAGCCCCAATCCTTTGCCTTGGCTGGCGCCTGGGATCAGTCCAGGCACGTCGGCGACGGTGAAGTTGGTGCCACCAGCAGACACCACTCCAAGTTGCGGAACGAGGGTTGTGAACGGATAGTCAGCGATCTTCGGCTTGGCCTCTGACAGCACAGACACCAACGAAGACTTACCTGCTGAGGGAAAGCCAACGAGCCCGACATCAGCGAGCATCTTGAGTTCAACGACGACCTCGGCCTCTTGGCCATCTTCACCGAGTAGGGCAAATCCGGGAGCCTTACGCTTAGTACTGGCTAGAGCCGCATTGCCCAGGCCTCCTCGACCACCTTGGGCAACTACCAGCTGCGCCCCGTCGCCTAGCAAGTCGGCCAGAACCTCGCCGTCTTGGCCAGTGACAACTGTGCCGTCTGGAACGGGAATGATGATGTCGTCGGCATCTGCGCCAGACCGGTTGCCACCCTTGCCGGGTGCACCGTTTTTGGCTCGTTGATGTGGGGCGCGATGCAGATGAAGCAAACTGCTTGCGTTGGCATCGACTCGCAAAATTACGCTGCCACCGCGGCCGCCATTGCCACCATCGGGACCACCAAGCGGCTTGAATTTTTCGCGATGAATAGAAGCGACGCCATTGCCGCCATCGCCAGCCTTGGCATAGATAACCGCACGATCAACGAATGTGGTCATGCTGGCCTCGCAGAAGGCTAGTGGGAAATCTCAGGTAAGTGGTTCGAGTTGCTGCGACTTAGGCAACAACAACGTTGACGACGCGGCGACCACGACGGGTACCAAAGTCGACAACACCGTCAGCAAGAGCGAAGAGAGTGTCGTCTCCGCCACGTCCGACGTTCTCACCTGGGTGGAAGTGCGTTCCACGCTGGCGAACAAGGATCTCGCCCTCGTTGACCTGCTGGCCGCCGTATCGCTTAACACCAAGGCGCTGTGCGTTGGAGTCGCGGCCGTTCCTGGTGCTTGCTGCACCCTTCTTATGTGCCATGTTGTCACTTCCCCGGCTTGATGTCGGTTACCTTGAGGACAGTCAGGTGCTGACGGTGTCCTTGGCGCTTGCGGTAACCAGTCTTGTTCTTGTACTTGCCGACCTCGATCTTGTCACCAAGGGTGTGTTCGATGATCTCGGCAGTAACTTCGGTCTTATCGAGAACCTTGCGCTCGTGGGTCACCTTCTCGCCATCAACCAATAGGACGGCAGGCAGGGTCACAGTCGAACCGGGCTCACCCTCGACACGATCCTGCTCAATGAGGTCACCGACGGCTACCTTCTCTTGGCGGCCACCCGCGCGAACAATCGCGTACACGCGCATTCTCCTTGACTCATGTCGTGCGCAGATTCAGGTCAGAATCACACACGAAACTTCTTATATTTGCTGTGGATGTCTTTCAAGTCCATCGTGGATGCTCTGGCAATTGTCCTTCCGGACACCCCATGGAGCAAAATCCAACCTTTTAACTGTACCTCGCCACCCTAGTGACTGGTCAAGCGGGATCGTCTGCGGATTCTAGTTCGAGGATGTGATCCTCATCGCTTGAATCGTCGTCATCATCTTCTGACTCGTCATCATCGTCGTCTAGGTCATCGTCTTCGTCGATATCCACCTCATCAACGACCACGCCAACGGCAACATTAATCAGGTCTTTGCCCGACGCCTTATCGCGGGCGACCTCGGCCGCTTCCTCGACTTCGCTGGAATCCACATCATCAAGATCGATGGCATCGAGGGCATCCTCAGGGGAACTTGACTCGTCCACGACGACGTCGGTCTCGTCAGCTCCGGGTGCTGTCTCATCAGCATCGTCGCTCGCATTGGCGTTCGGCCCCTTATTGGTTGGCGCGCCTGGGATCGGACCCGTAGGACGCTGGCGTCGCACCGGCGGCGGAGTGTCATCCGAACCAGCCCTATCGACTGGGTGCATATGCACCTTGACGCCGCGACCGCTGCAAGCCTCGCAGTCATCACTGAACGTCTCTAGCAAACCCTGACCAATGCGCTTGCGCGTCATCTGGACCAGACCAAGGCTCGTCACTTCAGCCACCTGGTGCTTAGTACGGTCGCGGCCCAAGCATTCGATCAAGCGACGAAGGACCAGGTCACGGTTACTCTCGAGCACCATGTCGATGAAGTCGACGACGATGATGCCGCCGACGTCGCGCAGGCGCAGTTGGCGAGCAATCTCCTCGGCTGCCTCTAGGTTGTTCTCGGTGACGGTCTCTTCCAAGTTGCCGCCTTGACCGGTGAAACGACCGGTGTTGACATCAACCACGGTCATGGCTTCGGTGTGATCGATCACGAGTGAACCGCCAGATGGCAACCAGACCTTGCGGTCAAGTGCCTTGGCCAACTGTTCGTCCACCCGATTGGCGGCGAACACGTCTTCGTTCTTGGTCCATTTGGAGACCTTCTGGCCCAACTCAGGCGACACAGTCTCGAGGTATTCTTTGATCGTCGTGGCAACCTCGTCACCGGACACCGTCAGACTCTCGAAATCCTCGTTGAAGATGTCGCGAACCACACGGGTCGCCAAGTCAGGCTCGGAATACAGCACACTTGGTGCCTTACCCGATGTGGCCTTCTTCTGAATCGACTCCCACTGTTCGGTCAGGCGTGAGATGTCGGCGTTGATTTGATCTTCGGATGCACCCTCGGCAGCAGTCCGAACAATCACACCGGAGTTCTCAGGCAACGCAGCTTTGAGTAGTTTCTTCAAACGCGCGCGCTCGCGGTCAGGCAAGCGACGACTGATACCGGTCATGGAACCCTCTGGCACATAGACCAAGAAACGACCTGGCAAGGAGATCTGACCGGTGAGCCTGGCTCCCTTTTGTCCGACCGGGTCCTTGGTTACCTGCACCATGACCGCATCGCCCGATTTGAGTGCCAGTTCGATTCGCTTGGGTTGCCCCTCAAGTCCAGCGGCGGACCAGTTGACCTCACCCGCGTAAAGCACAGCGTTGCGTCCGCGTCCGATATCGATGAATGCGGCTTCCATCGATGGCAGTACATTCTGCACCCGACCGATGTAGACGTTGCCGACCATCGACGTGTTCGTCGTACTGCTCACGTAGTGCTCGGCCAAGACATCGTCCTCGAGAACCGCGATCTGAACACGCTGTTCCACTTGGCGCACGATCATCTTGCGCGTGACGCTTTCGCGGCGGGCCAGGAACTCCGCCTCAGTCAGAACTGGGGTACGACGGCGACCGGCCTCTCGACCTTCGCGTCGGCGTTGCTTCTTAGCTTCGAGACGAGTCGAACCTTTGACACCTGTCACCTTGTCGCTTTGATTACGTTTACGATTTTGGCTCTGGCTGCCACTTTGGCTTCCGCCCTGGCCACCACCTTCGCCAGTTGCGCGCTTGCGACGACGGCGACGACGTGCACTGGACGAGGTTCCTTGTCCTTCACCATTGGCGTTTGCGCCGTTGCTCTGATCCGAGTCGTTCTCGCCTTGATCGTCGTCGGAACCCGAGTCGTCGGATTGACCCGAATCCTCGGCACTTCCCGATTCGTCTCCGGCACCTGGCTTTTTGCGCTTGCGGCCACCGCGACGACGACGCTTGCGTGCGCCTCCCTCTGAACCTTGATCGCCACCATCGTTGTCAGTGGAGTCCGAGCCGGAATCATTCGTTGACTCAGCTGAGTCGGCAGACGACTCTTGGTCCTTCTTTGGCTTCTTAGCGGCCTTCTTCTTGGGCTTCGGCTCTGCAGGAGCCTCTGGTGGCGCTTGGAATAGCGGCACGCCAGCAGCATCTGGAGCACCGGCAGGCCGTGAGGCCGCGCGGCGCGAGCGCTTCTTAGGCGCTTCTTTTGTTACCTCGTCGCTTGACTTCGCGGAATCCGAAGAGTCGTTGCTGAACTTGGCGTTTGATTCTGGCTTGTCATTGTCTGACATGACAATGCTCCCGATCCGGCCAAATCTGAGCGCAGAAAGCTAGGCGAATGAATCGCCGAGTTAGCTGTTCTTGCTGTCATGGTCTGGCCTTTGTCTAGTGGTGCTGGCACGTGGTGCCTGCACAAATCTTTGTGGGCGCACCTGTCGCAACAGGTGGAAAGCTTATGCCTGGAACAAGTAGCGGTTCTGTGGCGTGACCACGGCCGTTGGTTCCTTGTAAATTCAGTGAGTCTGGCTGATGGCTCCGGCGCGGTCTGGCGCCAAGGGATCACCAACAGACCTTTTATCACTGGCGAGCGGCCCCTGCGCCAACCGAGTCACCTGCGGCGGCTCTGGTAGGACGAGGTCGGCCACTTGCTTCAAGGCTTCAAGGACGTCGTCGGGTCGAACTGACGGGGTTCCGTTAGCTACGACCACTGTTATTATCGCACAGTCGGGGTTGCTTGGCATTCCAAACGAGGTTTCCAGGTTCAAGACCGCAGCCCTCGCATCAAACTCTCGCATGCCCGATTTTGTTCGTCTGGAAACCAAAATCTCGCTGGCCGCAAGGAATTTAGCTACTGCCTCGTCCAGAACGTCTAGCTTCACACCCGGAAGCGCTATTTGCCACACGCTCCCCTCCAGCCTGGCTACCAAATCCTTGTCAGTGGCCTTCACAGCGTCCACTATGTCGAGTCCTGGTGGCATAGCATCGTCGAGCTTCGCTCTAAGCTCGGCAGGATCGAGGTCAGCCATCACTCCGATTTCGATGTACTCGGCCTCACTCGCAGCTCCGGTAGGCGCGGCGTTCGCATAAGAAATCTTTGGGTGCGGACGGAACCCGGCCGAATAAGCCATGGGTACCTCAGCTCGACGAAGCGCTCGCTCAAAAGCACGCTGGAAATCGCGGTGACTCGAGAACCGCAGTCGACCACGCTTGGCATACTGCAGCCGAATCTTTGCTACTGGCGGAATGAATTCGCGCCCCGGGTTACGTCCTGACATATCAGCTCAGTCGGCTTCCACAACCCATGGATGCAGCGGCGGCACCACTTGGCGAACCGGCATTGACTACCGCGAGAGGCAGCAAGTCACGGCCAGTCGGTCCGACTTGAATCTGAGTTCCCATCTGGTCGCACACACCACAGTCGAAGCACGGCTCCCAACGACAGTCATCAACCTCGGTCTCATCGAGTGCATCGAGCCAGTCCTCCCACAGCCACTCTTTGTTGAGGCCAGAATCCAAGTGATCCCATGGCAGTACCTCGGACTCTTCACGCTCCCGGGTCGTGTACCAGTCGACATCCACCGGATCGTCCGCCAGCGCACGCTCGGCAGATTCCATCCAACGCTCGAACGAGAAGTATTCGCTCCAGCCATCAAAACGGCCGCCATCACGCCAGACTTCCTCGATGATCTTTCCTACCCGCCTGTCTCCACGCGAGAGCAAACCTTCGACAATTCCCGGACGTCCATCGTGGTAGCGGAATCCGATCGCACGACCGACTTCTTTATCACCACGGATCGCATCTTTGAGCTTGTGCAATCGATCATCCGTCTCTTGCCATCCGAGCTGGGCAGCCCATTGGAACGGGGTGTGCGGCTTGGGAACAAAGCCACCAATCGACACGGTGCAACGGATATCGCGGCGACCGGACTCGATGCGTCCTGCTCGAATGACTTCGCGCGCAAGGTCAGCAATCTCGAGCACATCCTCATCAGTCTCGGTCGGGAGCCCGCACATGAAGTACAGCTTGACCTGACGCCATCCAGCCCCATAAGCGGCTGTCACGGTACGGATCAGATCGTCAGCTGAGACAGTCTTGTTGATCACGCGGCGGATCCGCTCGCTGCCACCCTCTGGGGCGAACGTTAGACCAGAACGACGACCATTGCGGGTGAGCTCGTTAGCCAGATCGATATTGAACGCGTCAACGCGAGTGGACGGAAGCGACAGCGAGGTCTTAGTGTCCTCGTACCGATCAGCCAATTGCTTGGTCATGGGTGCAATCTCGGAGTGGTCGGCACTCGACAAGCTCAGTAACCCGACCTCGTCGAAACCGGTCTTATCCAGCGCGTTCGCGATGATCGAACCAACCGTGTCGATAGAGCGCTCGCGGACCGGCCTGGTGATCATGCCTGCCTGACAGAACCGACATCCACGGGTGCAACCACGGAAGATCTCGACTGACGCTCTCTCATGGACAGTTTCAGCCAACGGCACAAGTGGCGCCTTGGGGTACGGCCATTCATCCAAGTCCATGACAGTGCGCTTACCCACTCGCCATGGGGCATGGTCATTATTAGCTACAACGCGCTCGATCTGCCCGTTATCCAAATAAGTGACGTCATAGAACGAAGGGACGTAGACGCCGTCAATCTCGGCAAGAAGCTCGAGTAGTCCTTGGCGTCCACCCGGGCGCCCCTCCGCCTTCCATTTGATAACTGCATCGGTGATCTCAAGCGCGGCTTCTTCGCCATCTCCAACCACAGCAGCATCAACAAACATGGAAATCGGCTCGGGGTTGAAGGCAGCATGTCCACCGGACACCACGATTGGGTGATCTTCTGTCCGATCGGCGGCATGCAGCGGAATCCCGGCTAGGTCGATTGCCGTGAGCATATTGGTGTAACCGAGCTCGGTCGAGAATGACAAACCAAACACATCGAAGTCGCCGACCGCCCGGTGGGCATCCACCGTGAACTGCGGAACGTTGTGCTCGCGCATCTCTGCCTCAAGGTCGGGCCAAACTGCGTAAGTGCGCTCGGCTAAGGCATCGTCGCGCTCGTTGAGGATTTCGTAAAGGATCTGAACGCCTTGGTTGGGTAAACCGATTTCATAGGCATCTGGGTACATCAAAGCCCAGCGGGCTTGGACCGAATCCCACGGCTTATTGACGGCGTTGAGCTCTCCGCCGACATATTGAACAGGCTTGCTGACACGCGGCAGCAAGCGCTCAAGTTCAGGAAAGACGGAATCGCCGGAATTACGCATACTTCTAGGGTACGTGCCGAGGTTGAGGACAGCCCGGCTCAGGTAGGCGGGTGGAGCAACGGGCTCGAATACAAGGAGTGAAACGAAAAGATTACGCGCCGCTGAGCATCGTCAGGCCTTTGACGAAGAAGGCCGCTGCAATCGAGACGACAATCAAGAGAACGATGCTGCCTGGCACGCTCTTAACTGCCATAGTGTCGTGGCCATGCTCATCGCCCTCGACAGCCGGTTCGCCTTGATTGTTCAACCAAGCCGCACGGCCCAGGATCAAGAGCCCGGCAATAAAGAGAACTGCAGCAAGAATAAAGATCTGGGTTAGGTCCATGCGGCCATTATGCCCATAGCTCGAGCACTTTGCAGGGCAGGCCTCGGCGAGTTGCTACTGACGGGACCGAATGTGTACCGATTGCAGTAGTCCGATAGCGATCCATGCGGCAAACATTGAGGATCCGCCATAGGAAACAAAGGGCAACGGCACGCCCGTTACCGGCATGATCCCTAGATTCATACCTATGTTCTCGAAGGCTTGGAACGCCAGCCAACACACCACACCAGTCGCGACGAGACGGCCGAACGGATCGCGGGCTTGGCGGGCGATATGGATGCCACGCCAAAGGATCACACCCAACAGTCCGATGATCACTGCGGCGCCGATCAGACCAAACTCCTCGCCTGCAACCGAGAACACGAAGTCAGTCTGCTGGTATGGGACGAACGCGCCTTGAGTTTGATTGCCCTGGAACAGACCTTGCCCCCAGAGGCCACCGCCACCAATCGCGATGCGAGCTTGGTGAGTGTTGTAACCAACACCTTGTAGGTCGTGACTGGGATCCATAAATGTCAGCAGGCGATCCAACTGGTACCGATCAAGAATGCCAAGCACTACGGCAAGAAAACCCGCGGCAAAAACGCTACCGACGATCCCCAAGAGCCATTTTGTCGAGGCATTAGCTGCGAGTAGAATGCCGATCACGATCGAACCGATCACCAGTGCCGAACCGAGGTCAGGCTGCAACATAACTAGGGCAACCGGACCTGCAGCCCAGGCGAGTGCGTACCGCATGTCATGGGTGCTTGGTTCGTCACGACCAACCTCACGTTCGGACAGAACCATGGCTAACGCCAAAATCACCACAACTTTGGCGAACTCGGCTGGCTGCATAGTGAACCCGGCCGGAAGCGGCAACCAACCCTTGGTTCCGTTCTGCGAGACACCGAGTGGGGTAAGCACAACAAACAGCGACACCATGACGACGCCGTAGACGATCGGTGTGTACGACCGCAAGGTTCGGTAATCCAGTCGCGTGATGAAGATGGCCAATGCCACGCCGATCACGATGTTGAGTGCGTGACGGGTGAGGAATGTGTTTGGGTCGTCGCCGGCAGCCTCGAGCCGAGATCGGGTAGCTGACCACACAAGCAAGGTGCCAAAGATACTAAGTACCAGTGCTGCACCTGCGAGCACAAGATCAATGCGTGAGAACCACTTAATGTTCTCGCGGATCTTTCCGCTCAAGTTCCATTTGTCACCAGTGGCTTGCGGACGACGCTCCACAACGACGACATCTGGCCTAGTCGAAGGGCTCGCCGGTTCATCGACTGATACGACAATTGTCGGCTTGTCGGTAGCAGGCATTTCGATCACGCGAAGGTTATCGCGAACCTCAAGGTCATCTTGAATCGTCATGGCAAGAACCTGCCTGTCGATCCGTTCCCGGTACTTGTGCTCGAGCTTGAACTAGGCCTAGTCGCTTCAAGCGGACGCGGTGTTGAGAATGAACCATTTGACGGGCTCGGGGATGTGCCACTTGACGCGCCCGGAGAGGTAGTGCTTGCTGTTGGCGTCGGACTTGGCTTGATCGTTTCGATATCAGAGGGGCTGGCCGTTGGGCCGTTAGACGGTTGCGCTGCCAACTCAGAATCCTCGGTCGTGATGGCAGGAATATCACCAAAGGCTGCACCTTGACCTAGAACACTCTTGGACGGGTCAATCTTAGAACCGGTAATACCGAAGATTGCCTCGTAGATCTTGCGCACGGCAGGGCCGCAAGTTTCGGCACCTGTGCCACCTTGAGCGACAACACATGTGACTGCATACTGCGGCTTATCGTACGGAGCGAATGAGGCGAACCACGCAGTTGACTTCTTGCCCGCTACCTCACCAGTACCGGTCTTGGCAGCCACATTGATCTTGGAATGTGGGAATCCCAAGAATGCATTGTGAGAGGTTCCCGAGATTGTCGTCTTGGCCAGCGAACTCTTGAGGTAGCTGATCGTGTCCGAATCGATCGGCAGCTTGCCAATTTCTTCTGGCTCGATAGAACGCTCGACTTGGCCTTCGCGGCCCACAATGGCACGTGCTACTTGAGGCTTGTAGATTGTGCCGCCGTTGGCGATAGCGGCGTACATGGTGTTCATCTGAATCGGCGAGGTCAAAGTGTCGCCTTGACCAATTGCGGCGTTGAGCGCGTCACCAGCTCGGAACTGATCACCCTCGGCACAGAAGTCCTTGGCATAGGACTGCAGCAACTCAGCCTGCGACTGAGGCTCGACCTCCGGGTAGCCATCTTTGGCACGCTTGCAGTAATCCTGCCTGCGCTCGTTGAACAAATCCAGCCTGGCCTGGCGACCCACGAGACGACCTGTCGCTTCACCCGGAACATCGATCCCAGTCTTGCGGGCCAGCCCAAAACCGCGGGCCATATTCAGGATCAATTCGTCTTTGTCAGGCTTACCTTTAAGGCCGCCATCCGCGTTCCACATCTTGTGGGCCATTTCGTAGAAAATCGTGTCACAGGAGACCGCAAGGGCTTCGGAGAGACTGATCGAGCCGTGGCTCTCTGCCTCATAGTTGTGGAATCGCTGGCTTCCGACCGAGTAGTAGCTCGGACACGAATAGCTACCGGTCTTGGAGTACATACCCGATTTCAAACCGGCTGCTGTCGGAATCACTTTGAACGTCGAAGCAGGCGGGTACAGACCACTAACCACATGGTCCATCAACGGAGTCCCCTTCTTGGAGTCCGTCAGTTGCTTATAGACCTTCTCTTTGATGCCACCGACCCAAACCTCGGGCTCATAGGTGGGTGCGGATGCCGAGGCCAGCACGCGACCGGTGTTGACATCCTGAACGATGATCGCGCCTGAATCGGCCGGTAGTCCTCGCCGCTGCGCGTCCTTGACCGCGTCAGCCAACGCCTTCTCGGTGATCCCTTGCAGCTTGGCATCCAGATTGGTCACGAGGTTACTGCCAGCTTGGGCTGGGTTGTCCTCGAGCACATTGGCGATTGCACCGTTTCGAGTAACGCCAACACGCTGAACACCTGGCGTGCCCCGAAGCTCTTCGTCATACTGGCTCTCGAGTCCAGAGCGTCCAATCAATTCGATCTTGGATCGCGGATCGTCCTCGGGGATCTCTTTGAGTTCATCCTCGGTCACTTTGCCCAAATAACCCGAGACATGTGTCGCCCTCGCGCCAGACGGCTTAGGGAAGCTACGTGCCGGCCTGAGCTCTGCACGTACTCCGGGGAATGCTCTCCCCTGTTCCATCAAGCCAAGTCCGACTTCTTGGGACACATCGTTCGCGACCTCGACCGGCGCATTGGGGCTGCCGTTCCAACACAGTGGCTGTTTGAGCGCACCCTCCGTACCGCACGGCTTCATTCGGTTCACGATCTCGTCGTGCGAGAGTCCAAGCTGTTTGCCAAGTTTGGTCAGCACTTTGGTGCCGCCATCTTTTTGGCGACCAAGTTCATTGCGGTCGACAGTAATCGTTAACGAAGCGCGATTCGCAACGATTGGGCGTCCATTTTGGTCAACGATAAGACCACGCTGTGCAGGTGTGACAATCTCACGAACACTGTTGCCAGAAGCTGCACTGCGGTAGTTGGAACCCTCAGCGACTTGCATCCATGCAGCCCGCACCAACAAGGTCGCAACGAGCGACATGATCAACACCTGTACGAGGATCAGCCTGCGGTCCCGGCGCATGGCAGCAGTCAACTGTCGTTTCATACGGGAACTCATAGACTCACCTCATCTCGTGCTCCGCGATATAAGTAGGAAATAAGCGGCACGGCCCCCACAGCCAATACAGACGAATATATGGCCTCGGTGAGCAAAATCCGTGGAATGGCGAACCAGGAAATCTCTGTTGCGCCTGTGAAACCGCTGGCAAGAATTACCGCCAGTGCGGCCACGACCGAGAATCCGGCAACCGCTCCCACCATGAGCAGGTCCGGCTTGGAGTGGTCAACCACCACGTGACCGGCGAAATAGGCAACCACCGCAAAAACCCCAGCGGTCACACCGACAGTACCGATAGCGGGCGGCATGAGATCCAAGGCAAGTCCGGCACCAAAGCCTACGATCGTCCCGACGAGCGGACCTGCTACTAGCGCAAAACCGATAACAACAACCGTAACCAACGCGGGGGTTGCACCAGGAAGCCCTAAACGATTAAGCACAGTAACCTGCAAAATTAGCGCCGAAGCTACGACAACCACGACTACGATCAGGCGTGGCAAAGTCAACGCCCTACCAACAAGTGCTGCCATCAGTTCGGGGTTTCTGTCGGAGTTGATGACGGGCTCGGAGAAGGCTTTTGTAGATCGCGCGGCTCAGTCCGCGACTGCTGGACTATGACACCTACGACATCGAGGGCCGACATGGCCGCGGCGGGCTGCACAAAAGCGATTCTGTCCGCCTGACCTTGTTCACCTTGGAACCCGACAATCGCGCCTAAGGCAAGACCTGGAGCGTATGGCCTGCCATCTGGCGAACCAAAGCTCACCACCTTATCGCCCTCTTTAAGCGAGACAGTTGGGTCGAGCAGCTTGAGTGACATACGGTTCGACGAGCCTGTTCCCGACAGAGCGCCAGCTTGACGTGAGCCTTCGATCCGGGCAGCTACTACTGACTTGGAGTCTGTGATCAATTCGACTGTGGAGGTGGTGGGCGTTACTTGCACAACCCGTCCGACAAGACCATCGCCGCTGATTACGGACATATCTGTCTCGATTTGGTCCAAGCTGCCTGCGTCGATCGTGATCGAACCGCCAAAGTTCTGAGTCGAACCGTAGGCAACGACACGAGCAGGGATCACGCTATAGCCGCCAACTCCCGCGGTCTTGAGCACCTTCTCGAGCGACTCCGACACGGCCTTATCCTCTTGGCTCGTGCCTGCCACACGTTGGAGCTCTTCGGTCGCGATTCGTTCGCGCTCATCAACCGCACCAAACGAGGTGACTGATTGAGCCATGCTGACGAACGGACTCGCAGCGGCCGCGATTGCACTTTCAATTGGCCCCACGATTGATCCGGTCAGAGCCCGCAAACCGCCAACAGCTGCCGACCCCCGGATATCGAGCATGATGAGACTTGCCGATACCAACAAGAGCGCAATAACCAGCACTCGTGCCCTCGACTCGTCACGCATGTCCCCAAAATCCCCTTATGTATTGCGTCTCTTATTCGTGTGCTTAGGCAGCGGCAAGTTCTGCCCAGTATTGGCAGATCAGTACCTTGATTCGGCCAACAGCACCGGACGGAGTGCCTCAAAGTCCTCCACGCATCGGCCAGTTCCCAGTGCTACACACTCGGCAGGATTGTCCGCGATGTAGACGGGCATTCCGGTCTCGTGTTTGATGCGCTCATCCAGACCCGCCAACAAAGCTCCCCCACCTGTCAGCGTGATTCCGGTCTGCATGATGTCGCCAGCAAGCTCGGGTGGTGTGCGATCCAGGATGGTACGCACCGTGTCAATGATTGCTTTGACGGGTTCATCGAGCGCGCGTCGGATCTCGGTCGCGGTCAGCACAACTGTGCGTGGCAGGCCACTCACTAAATCGCGACCTCGCACCTCTGCCTGTTGCTGACCAGGAGTCGGGAAGGCCGAGCCAAGCTGAATCTTGACTTGCTCAGCCGTGCGGTCACCAAGCAGTAGCGAGTACTCCTTCTTGACGTGCGCCACAATCGCTTCGTCGAGACGGTCGCCGCCGACTCGTGCGGACATGCTCGTGACGATTCCACCCAAGCTGATGACTGCAACCTCAGTGGTTCCGCCTCCGATATCGACAACCATCGACCCTGACGCCCCATGGACTGGCATACCGGCACCGATCGCAGCGGCCATCGGTTCTTCAACAACGTAGACGCGGCGGGCACCTGCTGAGTAGCCTGCATCCTTGACGGCTCGCTGCTCGACAGCAGTGATTCCGCTCGGAACACAGATAATCAGGCGGGGCTTGACCAGAAGCTTGCGCGTGTGAACCTGCTGCAAGAAGTATCGGAGCATGCGCTCAGTGGTCTCAAAATCTGCCACGACTCCGTCCTTGAGTGGACGTACAGCAGTGATGCCGTCGGGGGTGCGACCTAGCATCTCCTTGGCGCGACGACCAACAGCAACAATCGCGCCGGTTCGCTGATCGGTTGCTACCACGCTGGGTTCGGCCAAGACGATTCCCTGGCCTTGCACATAGACAAGAGTGTTGGCGGTTCCGAGGTCAACAGCGACATCGTCACCAACAGCGGCAAAACCACTAGAGGCTCCGAACCAGGCACTCACGGTGTCAAACAGTTTGGATTGTCCCGTAGCCTTTTGCTCACGAGACCGAGAACCAGCTTGAGTGGCGCTGCGTTCGGCTCGACGACCCTTCGAATTCTTGGAAGATCGCGAGGATCTGGGCGTGACAGAGCGACCTGTGTGAGGCACGTTGTCGCTAATAGTCATGAGAACCCATCAAGATTTAGATACACCGGGAAGACTTTCATCCTACGTCCAATAACACAGTCCGCGGGAGGGATTTCTCGAACGGATTGTTAAAAAACGACTTAGGATCACCCGGATTTATTCAGGCTGTAATCAGCCACTACAACGGGTAGCCAAAACGGGTGTGACAGGCACCAGGATTCTGCGCACGATGGTGAAATCTTGCCGAAATCCGTCACATTCTCACCATCCCGGGGTTAAGACCGGCGGAATCTCACCATCCTGAGGGCGAGATTGCTGCAACGTTCGCTAGATGTGACCGTTGAGCTAGCCGAGCCCAGGGAAGAACAGTGCGATCTCGCGCTCGGCTGACTCAGGTGAGTCCGATCCGTGCGACACGTTGTAGCTCATCTCGGTCGCAAAGTCACCGCGGATCGTGCCAGGAGCAGCGTCGACAGGATTCGTCGCGCCCATCATTGTCCGCCAAGCCTTGATTGCATCCGGGCCCTCAATAACGGCTGCGAACAGCGGACCAGAGGTGATGAACTCAACCAAACCATCGAAAAACGGCTTGCCCTCGTGCTCACCGTAGTGCGCCTTGGCGGTTGCCTCGTCGAGAGTGCGCAGCTCAGCAGCCACCAATTTGTAGCCACGGTGCTCGATTCGCGACAGCACATCGCCTACGAGTCCGCGGGCAACTCCGTCTGGCTTAACTAGGACCAAGGTACGTTCACTCATTAACTTCTAACTTCCCTTATTCGTTCTCAGCTTGAGCCTTCGCGGCCGCCGCAAGTTCAGCTTCAATCTTTTGACTGAAGAACGTAAGCGTACCTTCTTCGAAATCTGCGCTGACATCCCCGGAGTAGGAACCTTCACCAAGACCGTGATGATTCACCAAATCTAGCTTCTTTTGCGGAGCTCCCGCTGAGAAGTCGAGATCCTTGAAATCAACCCACACAATGTTTGGCGCGGTGGTTGATTCGTAGATGTAACGCTTGTTGGTCAAGTCCAGTACTACTTGCCAAAGCGTCTGCGATGCTTCTGGCTTGCCCGGATCCGGTTCCCTGAATGGCTGAGCAGCATTGCGGATCACACTGAACATGGCAGCGACTCCCTCAAGCTGGGTCTTGGGCTTTGCCAGCCGAGTCACATAGTAGGAAGCACGATCAAAACGATCCCGCGCATCGGTCGAACCAGGGATCGGCTTGTCACCACCGAGCCCGGTGATCTCCTTGACGTACTCGAGTTGCTTGTCAAAGGTGGGCGAATTGGTCATCACCCAGTAGTCCTTGGAGTGGTAGACCTTGGGCTTGCCGTCGACGTACTCGATAATCGCGGAATCACCGCTGGAATCTTCAATCGCTAGGTGCAATGCAGGGTCTTTGCCACCGGTTGGATTCTTCATCGGCACGATCCCAACATTGGTCCTCTCGGTCCATTCGACAGCCTCGGCCACGGTGGCAAAATTGTCGAGGTAGTACTGCATCCAGACAGAGATGTTCAACCGAGTTCCCGATTCGGGCGGGTTGCCATAGTCAGACTCGGCCAGCCACAGCAAGTGCGCGCCAAAGCCAGCCTCGTTCAGACCATCGGCTGTGGTGATGTCATAAGCACCAGCGACGACGCTGCCATATTTGGAGGTCCAGGTCAGTTCACCCTCGACGGCATCATCACGTTCTATACCTCGAGGCTGAACCCAAAGGTTAGTTAGCAAATCGGAAGCAAAGTCCATGTTTCGACCGACTAGAACCGAGCCGCCTGCTTCGGGCCACAAAACGCGAGTACACATAAGCTGCTCCTAAAGGATTTTGGGGTGTAAACCCCACCCTACATCAGCTTAGGAAGCCTCACTAAGTTTCAGCGGCCTTGACTACCCCCTAGGAAACTTCGGAGCCTGGCAGCTCGGGCTGGCCCTTTTCGCGTGCCTCACCTTGGATCACTGCCTCGACCTCGGCATCACGTGCAGCCTTGATCGCATCGCCGCGTTTTCCCACCGTAATTGCGTAATAGTAGAGCAGCGCAAAGATGACCCCGAGTAAGAACATCCATGGAACGAGGAAGCCGGTCAAGATCACAAGGGCTTGCAAAACCCAGCCCGCATTGAGTGCCCAATCCTTCTTGCGCATAACCGAACCCACGTAGATACACAGGAACATGAGGATCAGTCCGCCTGGGACCGCGTACTGAGCCGGGACTCCGTAGACAGAGACGGCCAGCGGGATTGCAAGAAGCACTACCAGCGACTCGAAAAGCAATACCGAAGCAGTCAACGTTTTCACTAGAGGCCCCTCTCGTTGTCTTGGTCGAACGGATCGTCCTCGGGTTCATCGGCGCGGGCTTGGTCGTCAAGGTAGCGCTCAATGATTTGGTCAACTGAAAGATCCTCGTCCACAAACTCGGACCGTTCTTCTTCCTCGACCACTTCGGGCGCTGGCGGATATGGAGGCAACGGAGCCAACATAGTGCGAACGTCGGCAGCAGTGACCACCGAGCCAAGCGCGACTATTCCACCAGTGCCGTTGGGCTCAAACTCGTCAGCCAAAGCAACCGCTTCGTCGAGTGCATCAGGCAGGTTCACCTCGAGTGTTACGTTCTCGGGGTCGTAGACCTGCTGGGCAATCTCGAACAGTTCCTCGGCGGCAAGCGCTCGCGGCGATGAGTTCTGTGTCACCACAAGTTTGTCTATGTAGCCAGCCATGGCTTGAACCATTCCGAGCGCATCCTTACCCTCAAGGATCGCGAGTACACCGACAGTGCCGCTAAAACCGAAGCTCTCAGCGATCGACTTGCAACTGGCCTTGATTCCAGCTGGGTTATGCGCGGCATCCACAATCACGGTTGGACTCGTGCGCACACGTTCAAGGCGGCCGGGTGACACAAGCTGATTGAGGCCCGCTTGGACGACCTCCGGATTGAGTTCCTTCTCGTCCATCTGGTCCGAGTAGAGCTCGGTAAACAATGTCTCGACCGCACTCAAGCCTGTTGCAAGATTGTGCGCCTGATGTTCACCGAACACTGGCAAGAACAGGTCCGGGTACACAGCGGCAGGAGTTTGCACAGTTACCAATTGCCCGCCGACGGCCAGCGACTCGTCACTCACGAAGTAATCGGTTCCCTCGGCAATCAGCGCGGAACCTTGTTCTTCGGAACGTGCCTTGAGCACCGTCTCAGCTTCGGCAGGTTGCTCGGCTACGACTACTGGCACACCAGGTTTGATGATCCCTGCCTTTTCGCCAGCAATCTCAGCCAAGGTCTCGCCTAGATATTCCATGTGGTCAAAGCCAATAGGCGTGATCACCGAGACTGCAGGATTGACGATGTTTGTCGCATCCCAAGTACCGCCCATTCCGACCTCGAAAATCATGAGGTCGACGGGCGCGTCTGCGAATGCTGCAAAGGCCAAAGCCGTCATCGCCTCGAACATGGTGACTGGATCGGTTCCGTCCGCGGTAGCTTGGGCATCGGCCAGGTCGAAGAAGTAGGACGAGTCGTTATAGGCCCTGACAAAAGCTTCTTCTGATATCGGCGACCCATTGAGTTGGATCCGCTCAGTGATCGAATTCAACGATGGACTCGTGAACAGACCGGTTGTAATGCCGTATGAGCGGCAAATCACCTCGATGATTCTGGCTGTCGTGGTCTTGCCGTTGGTACCTGCGACTTGAATCACCGGCGCGCTCAGATGCGGCTCGCCCATGTTGTCGACAAGCTGCTCAATCCGACTCAGACTAGGGGCAACCTTGTTCTCAGGCCAGCGCGCCAGGAGCTGCGATTCGGCCTCGGCGAACGACTCGACCGGCTTCCACGCGGGCGAATCAGAGTCTTGAGCCAAAGTCATGTGATCAGTCTAAGGGTGACCGCATAGACTTACACCTATGACTACGGTTCCCGACAAGCCTAATCTCGACGGTATTGAACAAAAATGGTCGCAAAATTGGGATGCTAACCGCGCCTACGCGTTCGACCGCACCGCCACCCGAGACCAGGTTTTCTCGATCGACACTCCCCCACCAACTGCCAGTGGATCGCTGCATGTTGGCCACGTGTTCTCGTACACCCATACCGACTGCGTGGCTAGGTTCCAGCGGATGCGCGGCAAGCAGGTGTTCTATCCCATGGGATGGGACGACAACGGGCTGCCGACCGAGCGTCGCGTGCAGAACTACTACGGCGTGCGTTGCGAGCCGTCACTGCCCTACGACCCTGACTTTGTTCCGCCAGAAGAACCGGGCAAACAGCAGATCCCGATTTCGCGCCGTAACTTCATCGAGTTGTGCGAGACCCTGACAACCGAGGACGAGAAGGTTTTTGAGGAAGTCTGGCGTCGCCTGGGGCTATCGGTTGACTGGGAAATGACCTACCAAACGATCGACTCCAATTCGCGGGCCACTTCACAGCGCGCATTCCTGCGTAATTTGGCGCGCGGTGAGGCCTATCAAGCCGAGGCTCCGACTCTTTGGGACGTTACGTTCCGCACTGCTGTAGCGCAAGCAGAGCTTGAAGATCGCGAGCGTCCCGGCGCCTACCACCGCATCGGGTTCCCGCGCGTGGACGGCGGCGAACCGGTGTTCATCGAGACCACTCGTCCTGAGTTGCTGGCTGCGTGTGTGGCCCTGGTAGCCCATCCTGACGATAAGCGCTACCAGCCACTCTTCGGTCAGACCGTGACTTCTCCGGTATTCGGCGTCGATGTGCCAGTCGTGGCGCATGAGCTTGCCGACCCTGAAAAGGGCTCGGGTATCGCCATGATCTGTACTTTCGGTGACACAACCGACGTCACATGGTGGCGCGAACTCGATCTAGACACTAGGCCGATCTTGGGCTGGGATGGTCGGATCATTCGCGACGTTCCTGAATGGATCCAGGCGCCGGAGGGTCGCGAGGCTTACGAATACATTGCCGGTAGCACTGTGTTCACAGCTAAAGAGCGGACCGTCGAGCTGCTGACCAAATCTGGTGACTTGGTTGGTGAGCCACGGGCCATCACTCACCCAGTCAAATTCTTTGAAAAGGGCGATAAGCCACTCGAGATCGTCACCACTCGTCAGTGGTACCTACGCAATGGTGGCCGCGATCTGGCTCTGCGTGCGGCGCTCGTTGAGCGCGGTGCCGAGTTGGACTGGCATCCGGCTCATATGCAGGCTCGCTACACCAACTGGGTCGAGGGGCTCAATGGCGACTGGCTCGTCTCGCGTCAGCGGTTCTTCGGCGTGCCGATCCCGCTCTGGTATCCGCTCGATGCCGACGGCAACCCGGACTACGACTCCCCGATCGTTCCTGACGAGGCATCATTGCCGGTCGACCCATACGCCGAGGCTGCGCCTGGGTACACCGAAGATCAGCGTGGCCAAGCCGATGGATTCATCGGCGACCCAGACATCATGGATACCTGGGCAACATCGTCACTCACTCCGCAGATCGCTGGTGGTTGGGAACGCGACGAGGACCTATTCGAGCGCGTGTTCCCGATGGACTTGCGTCCGCAAGGTCACGACATTATTCGCACCTGGCTGTTCTCGACCGTGGTCCGTGCTCATCTAGAAAACGATTCGCTTCCGTTCAAAAACGCGGCAATCTCGGGCTGGATTCTCGACCCGGATCGCAAGAAGATGTCGAAGTCCAAAGGTAACGTCGTCACACCGATCGACTTGCTCGTCGATTTCGGATCCGATGCCGTGCGCTACTGGGCGGCTTCGGGTCGTCCCGGCACTGACACCGCGTTCGAACAGAACCAGATGAAGGTGGGGCGCAAACTCGCGATCAAGATCCTCAACGCATCCAAATTCGCACTGCAGCTAGGTGCCGAGGTGAAACCCGAGGCTGTTTCGGAGCCACTCGACCTGGCACTGCTGGCCACGCTGTCGCAGACCGTTGATCAGGCCACGCGTGCTTTCGAGGACTACAACTACGCACGCGCTTTGGAAGTTACCGAGGCTTTCTTCTGGAACTTCTGCGATGACTACATCGAACTCGTCAAGGAGCGTGCAAACGGCCTCCACGGTGAGGCAGCTGCCGCCTCGGCCAAAGCAACGCTTGCGGCCGCAATCTCCACTCAGTTGAGACTGTTCGCACCGTTCTTACCGTTCGTGACTGAAGAAGTCTGGTCGTGGTGGCAAGAGGGTTCGGTCCACTTGAGTCAATGGCCAACAGTCGAGGAGTTCGGAGCCGCAGCGACTGCTGGAGATCCACACGTTCTAATCGAAACCTCCGCAGTGCTGGGCGCTATCCGCAAGACCAAGTCCGAAGCCAAAGTGTCGATGCGTGCGGATGTCGAGTCAGCCGCCGTTTCGGGTCCGGACACTAAAGTCCGGGCTGCTCAAATGGCAGCAACCGACATCAAGGGTGCAGGTCGAGTAGCTGAACTCACGTTCACCGCCGACGCCAGCGGCGAGGTTACCGTCGCGGTCACGCTCGCACCTACTAGCGAGTAACCAAGGCCTGAGATCTAGCTCAGTCGGTACTTGCTACACGGGCCGATGAGCTTGTCGCCCTTGTCATAAGCCACTCGGTTCTTCTTCGAGTTGCAGATAATCCGGTCGCCACCTTGACCGTCACGAGCGTTGATCAAAGTCTTACCTTTGGCTCCTACCAATGTGTCTTTGCCGAGACCGCCTACAAGCAGCACCTTGCCTGAACGCTTGGCTTCCAAATAGTCATTGCCAACGCCGCCATTGGCGAAGCCTTTCTTGGAAGTAACAATGATGCGATCGGAACCAGCACCGCCCCAAGCTCCACTCTTACTGTGTCGAACAGTGATCACATCATTACCCAGGCCACCAAAGATCGTCGTTCCCACCCGCTGGGTACTCAGGCGATCAGCCCAACGAGATCCGTAGAAGCTTCCCTTGGACTTGGCCACTTTGGCATTCGCAGGTCGGCACACGGTTTGGAAGTTAACTTTGGTCCCAGCAGGAAGCTTGCCAGAACGTATACCGACTCTAGATCCCGCGACACTGAACAAATTCTCGGGCAGAACCCTGGTTGAACTCGAAGCATTGGTCTGCATAGGCACCCAACCTGAACCACACTTAACTGTCACCGACTTAGCTCCTCCGTTGCGACCGACATTGAAGGTCCGGTTAATGACTTTGAGACTTGGCTTTGCCGTGCCTACTTCGCCTCGACTACTTACCACCGATTCGTCGCCAGCAGGTTCATCGCTAGCGGCTCCGTCGCTTGTTGGCAGCAGGTTCAACGATTCGCTGGCCTGACCCCCAACCGAGCCTGCCGCCATGTTGCTCGCTTGAACCGTCAGCGGGAAGTTCACAGAATTCGCAGCAGTCACACCCGAATTCGGCGGAGCAGAACAGTACAGGCCTTTATTCTGACTGTTGAGCGTCCCGCTATAGACGGCATATAAGTTGTACGAACCAGCAGGAAGTGCACTCGTCGTCACAAGCGCCGCGCCGTTATAGAGCATGCCGACACCTGTTACCGGCACATCCGAACCAGCGATGGTGCTTCCACTACAGGTCTTTCCCGGAGTGCTCCGCTGTGAACCAACTTGACGATAAATCTGGACAGCACCAGTGGGAACAGTTCCGCCATCTGGATCCTGTACATAGACGGTGTAGCTTGCTGCCGATCCAGCCTGGATCACGTTTGGCCCACCGACTCCCGGAATCGACCCGACAGTGAACTTGTTGATGTTGAAGTCGTATCCGGTGGAGGCATACTGGCTGCTATCGACAGAACCCGCGCTACTCGTATTCCAAATAACACCAGCACCCCAGTGACGCGAACTCGTAGCTCCGTTGAATGCTGTGTAGGTAATGGACGATCCAAGACCAGTTCCCGCCGAGTTCGTATAAATGTAGGTGATGGTGACGCTACCTGTCTGATGGACAGTATCGGTGCGCTTGGAGTAGCCCTTGGCTGTACTGCTGGTCCAGGATTGTGTGTTCCACGAACCGATCTTCTTCTCGCCACTCTCGGCCTGATATGCACAGGTAAAGCCACTGCCCGTGAACATAACGGAATTGCTGCTACCACCGGTTTTACTGGAACACTGCCCCGCAGAGGCAACGCCAGCGATCGCTACTGTGCTTCCCGCTGTAAGCGCAAGTACAGCTACCCCGGTAGCCAAACGTTTGATCAAGTTGGAATTAGTTGAGCCCTTTTTCACTGCGCCAGTCTAGGCTGATTTCTCACGCGGTGTCTTGTCCTCGTCAATGGGAACCAAGGTCGGGTTCACATTGTCGTTGACGACCTCGCCAGTAATAACAACCTTGGCGACGTCTTCACGCGACGGAACGTCATACATAACGTTGAGCAGAACCTCTTCGAGGATCGCTCGCAGTCCACGGGCACCAGTACCACGTGAACTGGCCTGGTCCGCAATGGCTTCAAGCGCATCATCGGTGAACTCAAGATCAACACCGTCGAGTTCGAACAGGCGTTGGTATTGCTTGATCAGAGCATTGCGCGGCTCAGTGAGTACCTGAACAAGTGCGTCACGACTGAGCTTGCTGACACTCGTGAACACCGGCAGGCGGCCAATGAACTCGGGAATCAGACCAAACTTGAGTAGATCCTCGGGCATGACCTGGCCAAACACGTTGTCATGATTGGTATCCGCCTCCGACTCAATCTCGCCAGTGAAACCTAGGGTCTTCTTACCGATCCGCTGCTCGATAATCGTGTCGAGTCCAGCGAATGCACCACCGACGATGAACAACACATTAGTGGTATCGATCTGGATGAAGTCCTGATGCGGATGCTTGCGGCCACCCTGCGGCGGAACCGAAGCCGAGGTGCCCTCCATGATCTTTAGGAGCGCTTGCTGTACGCCCTCACCAGATACATCGCGCGTGATAGACGGGTTCTCACTCTTGCGGGCAACCTTGTCGATCTCGTCGATGTAAATAATGCCGGTCTCGGCCTTCTTGACATCGAAATCAGCAGCCTGGATCAGCTTGAGCAGAATGTTCTCGACATCTTCACCGACATAACCAGCTTCGGTGAGAGCAGTGGCATCTGCAATCGCGATTGGCACATTGATCATGCGAGCAAGAGTCTGCGCCAACAGCGTCTTACCCGAGCCAGTTGGGCCCAGAAGCAAGATATTGGACTTGGCTAGCTCAATCTTGTCGTCCTTGCGCGGGCTCTCTGTCTGCTCGGCCTGCACTCGCTTGTAGTGGTTGTAGACCGCAACCGACATAGCTTTCTTGGCCTGGTCTTGGCCAATCACATATTTGCTGAGGAAATCGAAGATCTCCTTTGGCTTGGGAAGCTCCTCAAAGTGAACTTCTTGCGCCTCAGTGAGCTCCTCCTCGATGATCTCGTTGCAGAGTTCGATGCATTCGTCGCAGATATAGACGCCGGGACCAGCAATCAGTTTCTTGACTTGCTTCTGGCTCTTGCCACAGAAGGAACACTTCAGGAGGTCTCCGCCATCGCCTAGTCGTGCCATCGCCTAACCTCCTTAGTCCTCTAGCCTACGTCTACTTTTTAGCCTTGCGAGATTCTGTCACCTGATCGATGATCCCGTATTCGAGAGCATCCTGAGCGGTGAGAATCTTGTCACGCTCGATGTCCTTGGCCACCTGCTCCAGTGGACGCCCAGAAGCGTCAGCCAGCAAACCTTCCATCTCAGAGCGCATACGCAGGATCTCGTTGGCCTGAATCTCGATATCGGAACCTTGACCGCCACCCTCGGAATAAGGCTGGTGGATCAAGATGCGCGAGTGTGGCAACGCATAGCGCTTGCCCTTGGTTCCGGCAGCCAACAAAATTGCGGCAGCCGAGGCAGCCTGACCCAGGCACACAGTCTGGACCTCTGGCTTGATGAACTGCATGGTGTCGTAGATCGCCGTCATAGCCGTGTACGAACCGCCAGGTGAGTTGATGTAGATCGAGATGTCGCGATCTGGGTCCATGGACTCAAGGCACAAAAGCTGCGCCATGACATCGTCGGCTGAGGCGTCATCGATCTGCACACCGAGGAAGATGATGCGCTCCTCGAATAGCTTGGTGTACGGGTTATGCAGGCGCTCACCGGTCGAGGTGCGCTCACGGAACTCAGGGAGTACGTAGCGAGAAGATGGCACGAGCGGGGTCGTGGGCATATCGCCAAAAGTCGGAGTCTGGTTGAAAGTCATGAGTTACGCCCTTCCTGCCACGTCGTTGGCAGTTCGCACTACCTCGTCAATAAAGCCGTATTCAAGGGCCTCGTCTGCGGTGAACCAACGGTCACGATCGGAGTCCTCCTCAACCTGCTCAACACTCTGACCAGTCTGCTCGGCGATCAAAGCCGCAAGCTGCTTCTTGATCAACAGCATCTGCTCGGCCTGAATCTTGATGTCCGAGGCGGTACCACCAAGGCCACCAGATGGCTGGTGCATCATGATGCGCGCGTGAGGCAATGCAAAACGCTTGCCCGGTTCACCGGAGCTCAGCAGGAACTGACCCATCGAAGCCGCGAGACCCATGGCAACAGTCGCCACATTATTCGGCACGTACTGCATGGTGTCGTAGATCGCCATGCCAGCGGTAACCGAACCTCCTGGGGAGTTGATGTAGAGGTAAATGTCCTTCTCAGGATCCTCCGCCGACAGCAACAGCATCTGCGCACAAATCAAGTTGGCGTTGCTGTCTTCCACCTGGGAGCCCAAGAACACGATGCGCTCACGCAACAGCGCCTGGTAGACGGAATCGTCATAGCCGGGCCCACCTGGAGCCCTGTGGTTCTGAATGTCGAGGTCGCTCACGCTAAGCCCTTCGTGTTGGAGTGAGGAATGAAAGGAATCAAGACTTCTTTGATTACTCAAACTCTAACCCGGAGGACCGACTTTTTAGTCCCCAAATAGGCCCGATTTCGCTCAGAGCGAACAAGGATTCGCTAATAGCGAAATTTAGGCGTTCTCTTCGGCCTCGACCTCGTCGATTGCCTCATCGGCAGCTTCGAGCTCTTCGTCACCAGCAACAGCTTCGGCTTCAGGATCATCGCCCTCATCGTTACCGTCAACCGCCTCATCTAGGACTGACAGGTCGATCTCTTTGCCATTGTCATCAGTTACTACAGCAGTCTTGAGAACGTGTTCAAGAGCCTTGCCACGGCGAACATCAGCCACAGCCATCTCTAGCTGTCCACCTTGCAGGAGTGCCTGGATGAACTGGTCGGGAGTCATGCCGTAACGGGGGGCTTGAGACATCAGCCACTGCGAAAGCTCAGCCTGGCCGACTTCGAGCTCCTTCTCGTCGGCAATGCGATCAAGGATGAACTGCGTACGAATCGACTTCGACGTCTCGTCAGCAACCTCTTGACGGTGCTCGTCGTCGCCATGTCCATCCTGGAAGTGCTCACCAAGCTGTGCCTCCACCACGGACTCTGGAACCGGAATTTCAACTGAGTCGAGCATCTGGTCGATGACCTTCTCACGAGCTTCCATGCCCTGCTCAACGAGCTTCATCTTGCCGACACGCTCAACGAGATCCTCACGGAGCTCGTCCACGGTGTCGAACTCGCTGGCTAGCTGTGCAAACTCATCGTCAACATCTGGGAGGGTGCGTTCGCGAACACCTTTGACCTCGATGTTGATCTTGATTTCCTTGTCAGCGAACTCGCCCTCGGGTGGGGTGAAGTTGAAACTGGCGGACTCTCCAGCAGACAGGCCACGCAGGGCTTCATCGGCACCTTCGACCATGCCACTGGAACCGACCTCGTAGCTCAACGCCATGGCTGAGAACTGCTCGACTGGCTGGTCTCCGTCAAGGCCTTCAACGTCGATCTCAACGACGTCACCGTCTTGAGCGGCTCGCTCAACATTAGCCAACGAACCAAAACGCTTACGCAGTTCAGTCAATTGCTCATCGACGTCCTCGTCAGTGGTCTCCACCGACTTGACCTCAACTGGAATACCTTCGTACTGCGGAAGGTCAAACTCTGGGCGCACATCCACCTCTGCGGTGAATACGAAGTTCTTGTCTTCGTTAAGCTCAGTCACCTCGACAGCTGGCTGGGCCAAGGCCACAACTTCGTGCTCAGCGATCGCCTTGTCGTATTCGGTAGGTAGTACCTCGTTGATGACCTCTTGCAAAACGGCACCGCGACCGAAGCGCTGGTCAATGATGCTTGCCGGAACCTTGCCTTTGCGGAAGCCAGGAATGTTTACTTGGCTAGCAATCGACTGGTAAGCCTTCTCGATCTTGTCTTTGTGATCGTCGAACGCGACGTCGACCGTGAGCTTCACACGAGTGGGCGAAAGGGTTTCAACTGAACTTGTCACAGATATTCCTCAATTGGTGGAGATTGATCGAACTTTACGTCCGCCGCACCCTAAGAACCTCTGAGGTTACGACTCGGACTTTTGGTCGGGGCGGGGAGACTCGAACTCCCGATCTCCTGCTCCCAAAGCAGGCGCGCTAGCCACTACGCTACGCCCCGTTACAACTTGTCTAGTCTAACTGCTGCTCTCCTCCGAGTCGCATCGCGGTCGCCTCTGATTGAATATCTCGCACTAAAACCCTCAACTAGCTCTTGCTCACAAAAACTTGCGGTGCATTTCTGCACTTATAGACAAGAAATGCACCACAACTTTCTTGGCGTCCACTACCTTCGCGTTTAAACACGACACCGCTCTCAGGCCCTAAAGCCCGGGAGCGGTGTTGTGTCTAGTTGCGCCTAGTGCTTGCGTTGACGTGATGCGTAACGCAGTACCAAACCGCCACCGATCAGAATCAGTGCGAGGATCGCGAACATAACAGTCAATCCTGCACCAGTGTGTGGAAGCACACCCTGATCATCAGTGTTCGTGCCATCAGTTGGCGTCACGGCCGGATCCGTCGGATTTGAAGGATTGTCCGTTGGCGTCACCGCAGGGTCAGTTGGCCCAGTTGGCGTGTCCAAAGGTGGCGTGTTGTGCGTGGTGGTGCATGGCTCCTCTTCGGTGCACTTCTCAGGGTTCAGAGCATCTTCGCCCTCTTCCTGACCAGGTGCGGTACCGAATACCGAGTTATTCACCACAACACCATGCGCATTGGCATTGACCTTGACCGTGTAGGTCACTTCCTCAGTCTTGCCAGCATCAAGTGACGGAATCGTCCACACGATGGCATTGCCCTCGTGCTTAGCTTCACCAGTCGATGCGGTTGGGCCGTCTGTCAACACAGAGTGGTTCAACACCTGCGACAGATCGTCGTTCACCACGACATCCTTGATCGCACTCTTAGACTTGTTGATTGCCTTCACGGTGTACTTGATCGTGCCGTCAGGCTGAACAACCGAACCCGATGCTGGATCGGAGATCTTCTCCATGGTCCAGATTGGGTTTGTCTTGTGAGTAGTCTCACGGCAATCGTTGTTGGCCTCTTGGCCCTCTTCGGTTGGGCATGGATCCACTGGGAACTCAGAGTCACCTGAAGCAACGTTCTTCAACGTCACACCGATGGCATCTTCGTTCAGTGTCACCGTGTACTCAACCGTGGCAGTCTCACCCTTGGCGAGCGACGGAATCGTCCACGTCAGGGCGTCACCCTCGACATCAGCCGAACCGTTCTCGGTGGTTGGGCCTTCAGTCAGTACCGAGTTGTTCAACACATCAGACAGGTCATCGGTGATCGTTAGCGGATCGTTGATGTCTCTTTCTGAATTATTGTTGACCGTCAGCGTGTACTTGATGGCATCGCCAGCCTTGACCGTCGAACCTGATTCAGGATCAGAGCTCTTGACCAAGGTGTAAGACGGAGTGAAATGCTCAGTCTCACGGCAATCGTTAGTTGCCTCTTGGCCTTCTTCGGTCGGACATGGCTGAACAGGAACCTCAGCATCGCCAGTGACGACGTTGCCAACAGTCACGCCGGTTGCATCGGCGTTGACCTTGACCGTGTAAGTCACAGTCTCAGTCTTGCCGGCGCCGATCGTGCCAAGCGTCCAAGTCAACTCGTTGCCCACAACATCTGCATCGCCAGCCGAAGCGGTCGGACCAGCAGTGATAGCTGCATTGTTCAACACGTTGGACAGATCATCCTTGACCACAACATCCTTGACCGCACTCTTCGACGGGTTCTTAGCCGTCACGGTGTAGTTGATCGTCGAACCAGGAAGAATGGTCGAACCCGATGCAGGGTCAGACGACTTCTCCAGAGTCCAGATCGGATCGGTCTCATGCGTGGTGGTACGGCAGTCGTTGTTAGCCTGCTGGCCTTCTTCGACTGGGCATGGATCTGCTGGGAAGTCAGCGTCACCGGTTGCAACGTTCTTCAACGTCACACCCAGAGCGTCAGCATTCAGCGTCACCGTGTACTCAACCGTGGCAGTGTCACCCGAGGCGAGCGACGGAATCGTCCACTTCAAGTTGTCGCCAGTGCGAGCTGCAGTACCCGTCGATGCATTGATCGAAGCGTCATCGAAGGACGCATTGTTCAACACATCCGACAGATCATCATTGATCACAAGCTCGTCGTTGATGTCAACGTCAGAGTTGTTGTTGACCGTCAGCGTGTACTTGATATCGCTGCCAGCTTCCACCTTCGAACCCGATGCTGGGTCAGAAGACTTGACCAAGGTGTATGACGGAGTGAAGTGCTCAGTCTCTCGGCAGTCTGGCTTCTGCTCATCACATGGTTGAACAGGAACCTCAGCATCGCCAGTGACGACGTTGCCAACGGTCACACCAGTTGCATCGGCATTGACCTTGACTGTGTAAGTCACAGTCTCGGTTGCGCCAGCAGCAATGGTGCCCAGTGTCCAGGTCAGCTCGTTGCTTACAACGTTGGCCGAACCCTTGGAAGCGTTTGGCGAACCTTGCAGAGCTGCGTTGTTCAACACGTTGGACAGATCATCCTTGACCACTACATCCTTGACCGCACTCTTCGACGGGTTCTTAGCCGTCACGGTGTAGTTGATCGTCGAACCAGGAAGAATGGTCGAACCCGAAGCTGGGTCAGACGACTTCTCCAGAGTCCAGATCGGATCGGTCTCATGCGT
>CAUJDH010000001.1 GCA_963169225.1 Actinomycetota bacterium | reverse complement strand
CGCATCTTCATTGTCAAATGGATCATTCACTGTCTCTGGCGGACCTAAAATGACCGCTCTTCGGATCAGACCAAACTCAACTACAGCTAGAACGCCATACAGCAATGTGAACACCACCAGCGAAGTAACAACATTGAAAGTCGACGCGTTTGGAGTCACGCCAGCTTCAGTCTGAAGAATCCCAAACACTACCCAAGGTTGACGACCCATCTCGGTGAAGATCCAACCGAAGCTGTTAGCCACCAGCGGCAAGAATGGTGCAACCAAGGCAGTACGAACGAACCACTTACTCTTGGGGGTTCTTCCTCCTCGCAAGAACCACAATGCTGCGGCAGCCCAAACAGCTGTCAGCATTCCGACCCCGATCATGAGTCGGAATGACCAGAACGAAATCGGGATATTGGGCTTGTAGTTGCCCGGGCCATATTTTTCTACATATTCATCCTGCAGGTTGTTAATACCCTCGACCTCACCGCTCATAGTGTGGGTCGAAAGAAATGACAGCCCGTTCGGAATATCAAGCTGGACCAGCGGTTCTTCACCATCCAAAGTTCCCAAAGTGAATAGACTAAACGGCGCATAGTCGGTGGTTTCATAAAGCGCCTCTGCTGCTGCCATCTTCATCGGCTGCTGCTTCACCATGACCTGCGCCGACCAATCTCCGGTGATACCAAGTGCGACCGCAGCGACGATCACGGTTCCTAGACCAAACTTGGCCGTTGAGCGAGCCATGTCGGCACCCTTATCTTTGACGATGAGGTATACCGAGATTCCAGCTACTACGGCACCTGCTGTGAGGAAACAAGCGCTAATGACATGGGAAAAAGTGGATATTGCGGTGTCTTGAGTAAGTACAGCGAAGAAGTCAGTCAACTCAACACGATTGCGGTCGGCATTGAATTCGTAAGCTGTCGGGTGCTGCATAAAGGCGTTGGCAGCAAGAATGAAATAGGCAGACAGCAATGTTCCGATAGCTGCGGCCCAAATCGTCGCTAAGTGGAGCTTCTTCGGTAGCCGGTCCCAACCAAAGATCCATAGACCGAGGAAAGTGGATTCCAGGAAGAACGCCAGCAATCCTTCTACCGCTAGTGGCGCACCAAAGATGTCTCCCACGAAACGGCTGAAGTCACTCCAGTTCATACCAAACTGGAACTCCTGAACAATTCCTGTAACGACGCCCATAGCAAAGTTGATCAAAAAGATCTTTCCGAAAAACTTGGTCGCCCGTAACCATTTTTCGTCGCTGGTACGCACCCACTTGGTGTGCATGATCGCAACTAAAAAGGCCATGCCGATCGTGATGGGAACAAAGAAAAAGTGATAGACCGTGGTGACACCGAACTGAAGTCGCGAGAGATCAAGTACGTCCATGACTCAAAGCGTACTCCCACGACACGCCATTTGTTCAGCCGCGACCGCCAATGGAGGGTCCGCATTCGTCAAGTTTTTTGTATCTAAAGTCTAGGAATTTCAACAACATTTTGTGTCAAAAATCGAAGTTAAATCAGCTCTAGGCACCTAAAACTGTACGAATCAAGATTGGAGTGAGGTTCCGATATAGCCTGGTCATATGCCCGACTCCAACTCAGTCACACGCGTCTCGACCATTCGAGTCTTCCTGCTCGACGATCATGAGGTCGTTCGCCGCGGTATCGCTGAACTGTTGAGCTCCCACGGTCAGATCGAGATCGTCGGCGAGGCCGCGACGGCCGAACAAGCACTCGACCGGATACCCTCGATCGTGCCCGATGTGGCTGTACTAGACGTCCAACTGCCCGATGGCGACGGAATCGAGGTTTGCTCCCAGCTGGTTCCTCAACTGCCTGACACTAAGTTCTTGATCCTCACTTCATTCTTGGACGACGATGCCATGATGCGCGCAATTGTCGCGGGCGCATCGGGTTACGTTCTAAAAGAGATCCGCGGCACGGACTTAACCGCGGCGGTAGTCACCGTAGCGAACGGTGGATCTCTGATGGATCCTCAAACGACAGCCCGCGTCATGCGGCAAATTCGCGACCAAGCAACCAAAGTCGATCCACTAGATTCCCTGACAGACCAAGAGCGCAAGATCCTCAACTTGATTGGGGCCGGGATGACCAATAAAGAGATTGGCGACGAGCTCTTTCTAGCCGAGAAGACGGTCAAAAACTACGTGTCGAGCATCTTGTCCAAGCTCGGTCTGCAGCGCCGCACTCAAGCGGCAGTGCTGGTCGCAAAATCCAATAGCTAGCTGCAGGTACCCCACACAAACCGACTAGTCCACCCGCACCAGCATCGAAGCGTTCCAATTGAGCCTCGTACGTGGTGGATCGCCACCGATAGCTGCAAGCCTGCTAGAGCCTGAGTAACGCTCCGCTCGGCGCAACATATTGCTAAAGCCCGAATGTCCATTCGACTCAAGTTCCGCACAGTTCGCTTTGGCGAGCGGCGTATCAATGCCACCCTCGTTGATCACCGAGAGGATGATCTCCTCCTCATCGACCCGGACAACGACTTGCACATAATCCGACTGCGTATGTTTAGCAACGTTTGTTGTAGCCTCACGCACAACTGCCAAGACATCTTCGGTCAGCTGCCCACCCACTTCTTGTTGTTCCAGACCTTGGAACTTGTAGTCCACTTCAAGGCCCAGGGTCTCGGACAGTTCGACCACAAGAATCTTCAGACGATCGTTGAGGGTCAAAGCTTCGTCTTTAGTTCCTGAGCGCAGCGCAAAAATTGTGGAACGAATATCTTTAATCGTGGTATCCAGCTCCGACAAAATATTGTCGATCTTGACCTTGTTCTCATGATCCTCACCCAAGGATCGCTGAACAGAGTCCAGTTGCATACCCGCGCCAAAGAGTCGCTGGATCACGACATCGTGCAGATCCCGTGCGATCCGATCGCGATCTTCCAAAATCAATAGTTGTTCTGCCTTGCGCTGAGCAGCTCCTAGCTCAATGGTGATGCGTACCTGATCCGCGAACCACAAGAATTGTTCGTATTGTTCTGAATCGATTTCGAACTCCGGATTCACTACCGACAGAGTCATATTGTGCCCCTGGTCGGCACCCAGCGACGCGGTCATCACATGGTCACCTATGGGTGCCGGGCGACCTAGCAGACTTCCTCCTCGACGAGAAGATTCCACCTCAACCGTGTCTTGACCTTTTGCATCAGCGAAACTGACCGTCACCAGGTCGGCACCCGACTGGTCGAAAACCACGCGCGTGATTTCTCCCAAAACCTCGTTGGTTTCGCGACCAGCCAAGATAAATCTGGTGATCTGAGCGGTAGCACCACGCCAACCGCTGCCAGTCGCCGGAGCATTCTCGGTATTCACCCTCCTAGCCTGCCATGCGCTGCGAGCAATTCGAGGCCCCAAACCAGAATTACAGTGCCAAAACAGGAGTGATTCCTCTTGCCACAATGGCCCTAGAGACGGCAATATGAGGAACAACCACACCGTCGCCCAACCCTAGGAGTAGTCATGAAGATCGGATCGATTCTTTCGCATAAGGGTGAGTTCGTTGCGACGATTTCACCCGATGAATCTGTAGCACGGCTGCTGGAGCTTCTGTCGGAACACAATATCGGTGCCGTAGTGGTAACGAATGACGATGACAGCGTCAGCGGAATCGTCTCTGAGCGCGATGTTGTGCGCGGCGGGAACGATATTGGCAAGAAGATCCTCAAGCGTCCTGTGTCGAGCATCATGACTCCCGTAGTCGCCACATGCACAGTGGACTCGCAGGTTGAAGAACTCATGGTCACCATGACCGAAGAACGCGTACGACATATTCCGGTGATGGACGAAGAGTCAGGCCGCATGGTCGGAATTGTCAGCATTGGCGATGTCGTACGTGCGCGAATTGACCATTTGGAAGACGAGAAGAAGAATCTGGTCAACTACATAACAAGTTAAGAAAAATTCTTAGTTAGGAACTATTGCATGCACGCTTGGCGCGTTCACGAATTTGGTCCGTACAAAGAGGCACTCGTTTGGGAAGAAGCCCCCGACCCCGTACTACTCGGACCAGAATCCACGATTATCGATGTCAAGGCCGCCGGAGTTAACTTCCCTGACATTCTGTTTGTACAAGGTGAGTATCAGATTAAGCCGCCACTACCGTTCACCCCTGGGATCGAAGCTGTGGGAACGGTCGTCGAAGCCGGTGAGAACTCTAAATATCAAATCGGAGATCGAATCGCAGCCACTGGACTTGGTGCATTCGGAACTCGTATGGCTGTCATGGATTCCATGACGTTCAAGGTTCCCGACGATATGACGGATGTCGATGCAGCAGCAATCCGGATCATCTACGAAACCTCGCTCATGGCCATCAAGTACAAGGCGCAAATGAGAAGTGGCGAGACGCTCCTTGTCCATGGCGGTGCAGGCGGTGTTGGAACCTCGGCGATCCAAGTAGGCAAAGCGCTTGGCGGAACAGTGATCGCCACAGCAACCGGTGAGCGTGACATCCAAGTCTGTCTGGATCAAGGTGCTGACCATGTGATCGATTGGCAGAACGAAGACATCGTGACGCGCGTCAAAGAATTGACCAACGGCCAGGGTGCCGACGTCGTCTACGACCCAGTCGGTGGTGACGCCTTCGACGCGAGTACACATTGCATCAACTTCGAGGGGCGCATCATCGTCATTGGTTTTGCCAGCGGCCGAATCCCTGAGATCAAAGCCCATATGATCCTCAACAAGAACATGTCGGTCATGGGCTTCTTCTGGACCAACTACCAGTTCCAGCGCCCAGACCTAGTCGACGATTATCAAGAGCAGATCAATGCGTTGTACTCAGAAGGCAAGTTCAAGCCAGTCATCTCAGAGGTCCTGCCAATGCAGGATTTGGTTGGTGCTTTCGATCAAATCATGAGCCACGACGCCTATGGCAAAATCGTCCTCGTCAACGAGTAGTCACCGAATGAAGTCAGCGACAGACTCATTATAGGACTCTAAGCGCCATTTAGGGGTCGGCGGGATGTCTGGATACTTCTCGGATGGTTCTGCAACGACTTGTGTGAGCGAACCACCCGGGCTTCCGCCTTCTAGGAGAACGCTCCATGAGCAATTGCCAAGCACGCCGAATACTCCCCAGCTCGCTGGATCCAGCTCAAGCATCGCGCACAGCGCTGCACGTGCTGAACCACCGTGAGTCGCAACGATCAAAGTTCCGCTGTCGGGAACATCCACAAGATGATTTTCAATGGCAGCGGTCACGCGCGCGGCTACGTCGGTACGTCGCTCCCCTGTCCCGCCCGGAACCAAATTCGAGCCTGCAGCCCACGCCTTGAGATCGTCGCCAAAAGAAGCCTGCAACTCAGCGCGGTTCAAACCTTCCCATGCACCGCCATTGGTCTCACGAATGCCAGGTTCTTCAATCGGGGTTACACCGGTGAGCAATGCCAACTCGTTCGCACTGTCTTTGGAGCGCATCAGGTCACTAGAAATGATCTTGCTTGGGTTCATAGCTGCCAACAACTGCGCAGCTGCCCTTGCTTGCGCCAAGCCAACTTCATCGAGAGGAACATCGCTGTGACCTTGGAAGCGCTGCTCCGCATTCCATTGAGTGCGTCCGTGGCGCCACAGCACTACTCGCCTGCCCCTCAAATCACACCCGCCCGAATGTTTTGGCCGTCTGCTGGCACATCCACATCGAGTTGGATCCGCGGGCAGTCGCCCCATAACCGATCGAGAGCGTAGAAGTCCCGAGCCTCTTTGTGCTGAATGTGGATCACGATATCTGGATAGTTCAGCAGCACCCATTGGTCGTCCCGGCGACCCTCGCGGAAGTCGAGCTTCTCCCCCGCTTTGGCCAGTTCTTCGGCGACAGCGTCAACGATGGCCGCTACCTGACGCTCATTATTGGCAGAGCAAATCAGGAACACCTCAGCTAAAGGAACCAGTTCGGCAACGTTGTAGGCAGCAATGTCAAAGCCCAATTTGTCGGCTGCTGCCTGGGCCGCGACAGTTGCAAGCTCTGTCGGTGAGAGTTCTGAAGTCATTGTTCTAGGATGCCATGACCTTCGCTTGGACTCCAACAGTCTGCTCAGGTGAGACCTTGACAAGCTTGGGGTCAATCCCAAAAGCACCTGCTAGAACGGCCCCAACCTCTGTCTTCAAAGTGGGCGTAGCCACATAAATGACAGGCCGCTTGGGCACCTTGGCTCCTGCTGCAAGTGGACCACCCCAGACGAAATTGAACCCGGCTTCGTAAATCTTGTTTTTCGCTTCCAGAGCAGCGGCACCACTGGTGTTGGTCAAGACGAATCGGACCCGAGACTTCGCCTCTTCAACCCCCGGAACGATCTCGGTGTTCGGGAACAATTGCTTAATCGTGGTCTGAGTTGCCGGCCACTTGAGGGTCACGGATCGCATGGGCCTGGCACCTACCGCCTCGATAGCAAACGACCCTTGACTGATTCCATTCGTACTGGACAATTTCTTGATTCTGAGGATCTGCTCGGCCAAATCAGAAACGCCGAGCGTGCGCTGAGAGGTAGCTCCAAGACTTGTGAGCACACTAAAAAGCCTAGCTTGATCATTCGTCAACTGGGTCAACACTTTGCGCCATACGATGTTGAACCGTACGGCTGTCAATGTGCGCCCTTTGGCACCTTTCACATTGGGTTCCAGAACGAACTTGGCAGTCTCCTTACCCGTGTAGAGTCGCTCAGCCTTGCCGAGCGTCACCCCACCGACACTGTCAACCAATGCTGCAAACGCAACCGCTTCCATGGCCCAGCCGCCGTCGATCAGGAGCCCCAATTGGTTTGACACTTGGTAGCTTGACGATCCGATCTCCGGAGCCGAGAATTTGGAAAGCGGTTGCGGCAGACCCTTGGAATCGATGTCGACCGACAGGTTGACCGGAACGTTGACCATGCTGACCGGACGACTCTCAGCTGATACGCCTTGAAGAATGGCGGCAGAAGTTCGCTTATCGGTGTTGGTGACGGTGACCAGTAGGTTCGAAGGTTCAAAGGTTGGAGGTGAAGTCGGAGGCACAGTCGGGCTCGCACTTGGCTCCGGAGAATCACCGCTGTCTCGTGAAACGACTGCGAAACCCAGTCCAGCAACCGCCAAAATCAAGACGGTCACTGCTGCGATCAGGCGCTTGTGCATGCCCAAAAACTCCGCTTCTAAGAATTCGTGGCTAAGGAACTTAGCGATCTGCCGAAACGAGCTCGGTCACATTGATCGGTAAAGGCCCTCGTTGTGTACGTATTCTCCCACGGCATCGGGAACAAGAAATGCAATGGATCGGCCTTGCGCGACTCGTTCTCGGATATCGGTCGAGGAGATATCAAGTCGCGGCACCTGGATAGTGGCGACCCGAGTCCCCGGTGGAATTTCTAACGGAGTTCCTGGTCGCTCTGCACACACGAAAACAACTCTCGACACAAGCTCGTCAGCACGATGCCAAGTCGGAACTCCCGATAATGCGTCCGAGCCAACGATGAATTCGAACTCTGCATCGGGGTATTGCTTAGCCAAGTCGTCGATAGTATCGATCGCATAGCTGGGGCCCTCACGCTCAAGATCAACAATGCTCGACAACAACTGAGCATGACTCGTGATCGCGCAGTTGACCATATCCAGCCTGCGCTCGGCGCTAGCGACAACTGTGCCCTTCTGCCAAGGATCTCGAGCAGGTACCACAATCACTGCATCAAGGTCACGCTGTTGGCAGGCTTCAATTGCTAAAACTAGATGCCCGATATGAATCGGATCAAAAGTGCCACCTAAGAGGCCAAGGCGCTTCATCGTGGGCCGCCTCCAGCAGGTCTATCGAAGGTGACTAACGAGTGACCTTGAAACGCGTAGTGAAGAACAGCAGCGCAAGTAGAACGACGAGCGCGAAAATGCCGTATCCATAAGGGGTCGTGTACTCGGCAATATTGTGCGGAACTGAGTCATCAACACCAGCACCACCGGGAAGGTGCTCCTCGGCAACGACCGCTGCAAGAAAATTAAAGAAGAACATGGCTCAGACTCTACCTAAGCTGAATCAGTTACGCACGTGTCCGTCGCCTAAAACGACGAACTTTGTCGAGGTCATCTCTTGTAATCCCATCGGTCCACGAGCATGTAGCTTTTGGGTAGAGATGCCGATTTCGGCCCCGAACCCGAATTCGCCACCGTCTGTGAAGCGAGTCGAAGCGTTGACAAGAACCGCAGCAGAGTCGACTTGGTTGGTAAATGCATCCGCAGCTTCCGTTGACCCTGTAATGATCGCCTCGGTATGGCCGCTTGAATACTCGCGGATGAACTCCACCGCCTCATCGAGTGAGTCCACCACCTTGGCAGCGATATCCATCGAACCGTATTCGGTCGACCAGTCGGCATCGGTCGCAGGTGCGGCACTCACACCAGTCCCCTCTGCTTTAGCCAAAACTGCCTCATCGCCGTGAACTGTCACGCCGGTTTGAGCGAACTTATCCAAAATCACCGGTAAGAAGTCATCCGCAACATCTTTGTGAATCAGGAGCGATTCTGCTGCATTGCAAACGCTCACACGCTGAGTCTTAGCATTCACCACAATGTCAGCCGCCATACCAAGATCAGCAGCCTCATCAACATAAATGGTGCAGTTGCCCACGCCAGTTTCGATGACCGGCACAGTTGAATTCTCGACCACAGAGTTGATCAAGTTTGCTCCACCGCGCGGAATGATCAAGTCAACTTTGCCGCGTGCTTTGAGCATGACATTGACAGACTCGTGAGTGTTACCTGGAACAAGCTGCACGGCGTCAGATGGAACCTTCGTGTGCGAAAGCGCCATCTGCATGATGTGGACCAACGCTTGATTCGAATCGAGTGCTGAGGAAGAACCTCGCAGAAGTGCAGCGCTACCAGCTTTGAGGGCAAGAACGGCAGCATCAACAGTCACATTCGGACGAGCTTCGTAGATCATGCCGATCACGCCCATCGGAACGCGGATCTGGCGAATCTTCAATCCGTTGGGCGCGGTGAAGCTACGAACTTCAGTACCAACCGGATCAGGTAGGCCTGCCACATCACGCACTTGGTTGGCGATGTCTGCGATCCGCTCTTCGTTCAGCGTCAACCGATCGATGATCGACTCGGCCACCTTGTTGTGGCGAGCGCGGTCGACATCATGCCTATTTGCACGGATCACGTCCTCAGCATGCGAATCCAGGTCGTCAGCTATGCGGAGCAGAGCAGCGTTCTTGTCTTCGGTCGACACCTGGGCAAGCTGATGAGCAGCTGTGCGCGAACGGTCAGCGACGAGCCCGAACTCCACATCAATCTCGTGGGCATAAGCCTGTTCTGAAGTGATACTCATGGATTTAGCCTACCTGCCCAATTCAAAACTCATGCTGCGCCTGGGTCAGCCAACAAAGAGCACGAGGTCATCGCGGTGGATCAGTTCACGCTCGTACTCGGGGCCAAGAGTTGCAACCAAATCCACGGAGGACTTGCCCAGCATGGCAGGGACCTCGCTGGCGTCGAAGTTGCTCAAGCCTCGCCCGATAACGCGACCTGCGGAGTCAACGAAATCGACCGGATCACCGGCCGAGAATTCTCCCTCGACCGCCGTGACACCAACTGCCAATAAGGACGCATTCGATCGGGTCAGCGCGTTGACTGCACCATCGTCCAAGACCAGTCGACCTTGCGCCTCTGTCGCGTATTTGAGCCACAACAGACGACTGTTGGACCGGGTTGTCTTAGGCAGGAAGATCGTTCCCACCTCGTCGCCTGAAACGGCAACGTCGGCCTGAGCCGCAGAGGTCAGTACGACCGGGATGCCAGCGGCACCGGCGATCCGTGCAGCCTCGACCTT